>JAGCZA010000021.1 GCA_017960525.1 Prevotella sp. | reverse complement strand
CAGCGAAGGAACTAACTCCTTCGTGCCCCGCCAATCCTTCAATATTTTATCTTTAAGGTGCTGCCTCTGCCGCACTCTTGCGCGTTAGCCGCTGCAAACATAGTAACTATATAACTAAAGGATACAGACCCCACCCCCTGCCCCTCCCCTTGAAGGGAGGGGAATTGCCACCACAAACCTATCCGCAGGGACTCCCCTCCCTTGTAGGGGAGGGGTTGGGGGTGGGGTCAGTATTGTTATTATCCCTGTTTGTTTTCGTCTTATTAGAAAAGTTTGCTGCAAAAGTACTATTTTTTGATGAAATGGCCAAATAAATCTCGCATTTTCCGCACCTTGCTTTCTTCTTTCTGTGTATTCTTCGCCTTCAAAAGCCCTGTAAATAGCCCTCTTTGACCGGTGGATAATCCGCAAGGTTCTGCAAGATTTTGTGTTGGTCTGATTTCGTCCTACCCCAGGGTTTGCACCATATAATTCGTTGTATGACATCAACACAGAATCTTGCAGAACCATCCGCAATATGTTTAGCCAGCATTATTTATAGAGTTAGCAGGAGTTATATTTGTCATTACAATTGACACGGTTCAGGGCGTCTCCGAGGTGAAAAGATGTTAGCAATTTTGGTGGGTTCGCATTTTATTCGTACCTTTGCACCCGATTCCAGGGCATACTGGCCCGTCGGCGTGCCTAAGACTACTATGCTGGAGATAAAAAAAAGCCGCCAGGCAGATTTGGAAAGAGGGCGTATGCAGCGGTTCCTGCTGGGGCTGGTGCTGGCTTTGGCATTGCTGTTCGTGGGCTTTGAGTACACTATTGAGCCAGATGACCCGCTCGATGACCCTGAGTTGCTGGAGATGCTCTCTGTCGATGCAGAATTGTCGCCGTTGCTGCGCCCTGAGAACGAACTGGCGCTTGCACCCAAGGCAGAGCCAAGCCCGACCACAAAGATTGTGGTGGCCGACGAAGAAGAAGCGGAACAGGAACTTCGCCAGGACGACGAATCTGTGGAGACCGATATGAATGGCGATTTGGAGGCCCTGGACGACGAGGAGGAAATAACAATTGAACCGCCAGCCCCCGACGACGAGGAGGCCATCAGTTTCCGCATCGTGGAGGACCTGCCCCAGTTCCCGGGCGGTGCCGTTGAGATGATGAAATGGCTGACGCGCAACCTAAAGTACCCGCGTGCAGCCGAGCAGCGCAAGTTGCAGGGCAAAGTGGTGGCCGAGTTCATTGTCAATAAGGACGGGTCGATTACTGACGTGGCGATAGTGAAATCACTCGACCCCGTTTGTGACCGCGAGGTGCTGCGCGTGTTGCGTATGATGCCCCGCTGGTCGGCAGGCATACAGAATGACCAGCCCTGCCGCACCAAGGTGTGCATCCCGGTGGTGTTCCACCTTTGAATGGAAAAATAAACAAAAACGAAAAAGATATGAAACTTTACACTGCCGACGAAATTCTGAAAATGGTAAACGACGGGCTTGACGGGCTGGCATATAACCGCCGTCCTGCTTCGCTTTATGACCCTGTGAAGTATGTGCTCTCGCTGGGAGGCAAGCGCATGCGCCCCGTGCTGATGCTGCTGGGCTACAATATGTTCAAGGCGAACCCGCAAGACATTCTGATGTCTGCCCTGGGTCTGGAGACGTACCACAACTACACGCTGTTGCACGACGACTTGATGGACAATGCCGATTTGCGACGCGGCCATGAAACGGTGCACAAGAAATGGGACGCCAACACCGCCATCCTCTCTGGCGACTCTATGCTCGTGCTGGCTTACCAGCGTATGCAGCAAGTGGAGGCACACTATCTGCCCCAGGTGATGGCCCTCTTCACCGAGACGGCTCTGGAGATTGGTGAAGGCCAGCAGTACGATATGGACTTTGAGACACGTTTGGATGTGACCGAGGACGAGTATATCGAGATGATTCGCCTGAAGACGAGCGTGCTCCTGGCCTGTGCGCTGAAGATTGGCGCCATCTTGGGCGACGCTTCCGAAGACGATGCCCAACTGCTCTACAAGTTTGGCGAGCAGATTGGCCTGGCCTTCCAGTTGCAGGACGATTTGCTCGATGTTTACGGCGACCCGAAGGTGTTTGGCAAGGCCATTGGCGGCGACATCACGTCGAACAAGAAGACCTATATGCTCATCAACGCCGTGAACCGTGCCGACGCCCGCCAGCGTGAAGAACTGACCCGCTGGATTGGTGCTGCCAGTTTCGACCGCCAGGAGAAGATTGCCGCCGTGACCCGCCTGTACGATGAAATTGGCATTCGCAGCCTGTGCGAACAGAAAATCAGTTACTACTTCGAGCAGGGCATTCGTCTGCTCAACCAGGTGAACGTGCCCGACGAACAGAAGGAGCAACTGCGCCGCTACACGGCGTCGCTGATGCAACGCGAGTGGTAAACCTATCAAGGAAACAACAATAAAAACACAAGAATAGAAGGAAATGTTTGAGAACCTGTCGGAACGGCTGGAGAGGTCGTTCAAAATTCTGAAAGGTGAGGGTAAGATAACCGAGATAAATGTTGCTGAGACCCTCAAGGACGTGCGCCGTGCCCTGCTCGACGCCGACGTAAACTATAAGGTGGCCAAGCAGTTCACCGATACCGTGAAGCAAAAGGCCCTGGGTATGAACGTGCTGACAGCCATCAAGCCCAGCCAGTTGATGGTGAAGATTGTTCACGACGAACTGACAGCCCTGATGGGCGGCCAGGCCGTGGATATGAAGTTGGAAAACCGCCCTGCCATCATCCTGATGTCGGGCCTGCAGGGTTCCGGTAAGACGACGTTCAGCGGCAAGTTGGCTAATCTGTTGAAGACGCGCCAGCACAAGCAGCCGCTGCTCGTGGCCTGTGACATCTACCGCCCTGCCGCCATCGAGCAGTTGAAGGTGGTGGGCGAAAGTGTGGGCGTCGATGTCTACACCGAGCCTGAGAACCGCGACGTCGTCGCCATTGCGCAGCACGCCATCCGCAAGGCCAAGCAGGAGGGCTACAACGTGGTCATCGTCGATACTGCCGGCCGTCTGGCCATCGATGAGGAGATGATGAACGAGATTGCCGCCCTGAAGTGGGCCATCAAGCCCGACGAGACCCTCTTTGTGGTCGACTCTATGACGGGTCAGGACGCCGTGAACACGGCCAAGGAGTTCAACGACAAACTGGACTACGACGGCGTGGTGCTGACCAAACTCGACGGCGACACCCGTGGCGGTGCCGCCCTGAGCATCCGTACGGTGGTGACCAAGCCCATCAAGTTTGTGGGTACGGGCGAGAAGATGGACGCTATCGACGTGTTCCACCCCCAGCGTATGGCCGACCGCATCCTGGGTATGGGCGACGTGGTGAGCCTGGTGGAGCGTGCGCAGATGCAGTTCGACGAGAAGCAGGCCCAGGAACTGGAGAAGAAAATCCGCAAGGACAAGTTTGACTTCGACGACTTTATGTCGCAAATCCAGCAAATCAAGAAGATGGGCAGCATCAAGGAACTGGCCTCGATGATTCCCGGCGTTGGCAAGGCCATCAAGGACATTGATATCGACGAGAACGCTTTCAAGAAGATTGAGGCCATCATCCAGAGTATGACGCCCGCCGAGCGCAAGAATCCCGATATCATCAACCAAAGCCGCCGCCAGCGGATTGCCCGTGGCAGCGGCTCGAAGATTGAGGATGTAACCCGTCTGATGAAGCAGTTCGACCAGACGAAGAAGGCCATGAAGATGTTCTCCAATATGGACCGCAGCCGTATGGCCCAGATGGCCGCTGCGATGAAGAATATGAAGCGATAGGCCGCCCTTTACAGTTTGCGCTTGTCTATGACGTGAGCGCTCTTCCCCTGGCTCCTCTCTATGGTGCCAGGGGCTTTTAGTTGCACCTTGGCAGCAATGCTCAGCACGCTCTTCAGTTTGGCGGCCAGTTTCTTTTCCAACTGGTCTACGGCGGCGGGCGTGTCGAAGGTCGAAGTGAATACCTCCTGGCGCATCTCCACCTGTACCTGCAGGGTGTCCAGGTTGTTCACGCGGTCGACCACCAGCATATAGCGCGGTGCAAACTCCGGCATCGAGAGAACAACACTCTCCACCTGCGAGGGGAACACGTTGATGCCTCGGATGATGAGCATATCGTCTGAGCGGCCCTCAATGCGGCCCATACGGACGTTGGTGCGGCCGCAGTCGCACTGTCCCGGCAGCAGCGAGCACAAGTCGCGGGTGCGGTAGCGCAGCACGGGCATACCCTCCTTGGTCAGCGTGGTGAAGACCAACTCGCCCGTCTGTCCTGTGGGCAGCGGCTCCAGCGTGGTGGGGTTGATGATTTCGGGGTAGAAGTGGTCTTCGTTGATGTGCGAGCCGTGCTGCATCTGGCACTCGTAACTCACCGACGGGCCCATCACCTCGCTCAGTCCGTAGATGTTGTATCCCTTCAGGCCCAGTCGTGCCTCTATCTCCTTGCGCATACTCTCCGTCCAAGGCTCTGCACCGAAAGCGCCTATGCGCAGTTTGATTTGCTCCTTGGTGATGCCCATCTTTTCCATTGTCTCGGCCAGATAGAGGGCGTACGACGGAGTGCAGGCTATGCCGGTGATGCCCAGGTCGCGAATCAACTTCAGGTGCTTCTCAGTATTGCCCGTTCCAGCCGGTATGACGCTGGCACCCAGGTGCTCCACGCCGTAGTGTGCGCCCAGTCCGCCGGTGAAGAGACCGTAGCCGTAGGCCACTGAGAAGATATCGTCGCGGGTCACGCCGTAGGCCGTCAGACAGCGGGCCATACACTCGCTCCACACGCCGACATCCTTACGGGTGTAGCCCACGATGGTGGGGTTGCCCGTGGTGCCCGACGAGGCGTGCACGCGGATAATCTCGCTCATCGGTGCAGCCTGCAGACCGAAGGGATAGTTGTCGCGCAGGTCCTTCTTGGTGGTGAAGGGCAACTTCTTGATGTCCTCGATGGTCTGGATGTCGTCCGGTCGGATGTCCAGTTCTTGCAGTTTGTTACGGTAGAACGGTACGTTGTGGTACACGTATTCTACAATTTTGTGCAGCCGCTTGCCCTGCAGGGCGCTCCTTTCGTCGCGGCTCATGCACTCTTTGTTGGGATTCCAAATCATTGTTTTTTATGTTGTGTTGGTTAGTCATTTTGCTTAAACCGCTGCAAAAGTACAACAATTATTGCTCTTGGCCAAATAAAAAGGCAAAAAAAACTGGAGACTTGAAATTACAACCGTTCAAACTATGAGTTATATACCT
This sequence comes from Prevotella sp., assembly GCA_017960525.1. Taxonomy (GTDB): domain Bacteria; phylum Bacteroidota; class Bacteroidia; order Bacteroidales; family Bacteroidaceae; genus Prevotella. Next base: position 42,460 of record JAGCZA010000021.1, on the reverse strand, counting down.
TCTAACTGGTAGTTATATACCTTCTAACTATGAGTTATATACCTTCTAACTATCAATTCCGTTGCATATCCACTTGTAGTAGTCTGCGTAGGTGTTGGTATCGGCTTGCGCGCTGGTGAACACTTCGAGCAGGGTAGGGCGGTCGCCGCCTGGGCTGAGCAGCCAGTCCAGACCTTGCTCCAACTCGTCGGCATTGCGGGCGGCAAGATAGCCGATGCCGTTCTGTCGGCAGATGCCCTCGGCGCTGGTCTGGTGGCAGGCGCTCACCAGTCGGTCGCGGGCGGGACTTTGCTCCAGCCCTGGCAGCAGGTCGAAGATGGCGCCCTTGCCGTTGTTCAGTAGCAGGATGCGCAGATTTCCCCTCAGATTCTGGTTCCACAGGGCGTTTTGGTCGTAGAAGAAACTCAGGTCGCCCGCCACGCAAACCACCATACGGTCGTCGTCGGTGGCGGCTGCAAAGCCGGCGGCTGTGCTCACGCTGCCCTCAATGCCGTTCACGCCACGATTGCACCACACGTGGTGACGGGCGTAGATGTTGGCCAGGCGTATGGCCGAACTGTTGGCATAGTGCACGACGGGCATTTCCTGGTCGGACAGCCGCTCCAGTCGTTGCTCCAACTGCTTCACGGCAGCCATCTGCGAGTAGGGTGGGGCGTAGGTCTGTGCCAGATTGCTGGCCTGTTGCAGCAGTTTCAGCCATTGGCGGCGATAGGCCAAGCCTTTGCTCCAATGCTGTCTGGCAAGTTTTTCGCTCAGGGCGTTCAAAGTGAACTCGGCGTCGCCCGTCACTATGCTGCGCAGGTTTTGGAACGTGTCTTCCACGGTGCCAGTTGGGCTGACGCGCCAGACGTGGGCATTGGCGGCACGTCGCAGGAACGCTTTCAGGCGCTTGCTCACCAGCGTACCGCCCACGTAAAGCACAAAGTCGGGCAGCAGTTCCTGAATGGCATCTTCTGAATTGCCTGCGGCGGCCAGCACCTCGTCGAAGTGGCTCACCGAGGGAAAGGCTGCCAACTGCTCGTGCAGCACAATGACGTGGCTGAACAGATAGTCGGCAACTTTTTTGTCGAAGTGGTCTGGGGCCATCTGTCCGAAGACCACCATCGGGCGTTGCGCGCTCGTCAGGTCGTCCAGCAGCGGGGCGCAGAGGCAACTGTAGTCGGCAGGCGGGGCGTATCGGTGAATCACGCGCTCGGCGGACAACTTTCCAGTAGTGAATTGGAACAATGGCTCGCTGATGGGCACATTGATGTGTACGCAGGGCCGATGGTCCTGCCAGGCTTCGAGCAACGCCTCGTTCACCAGTCGGTTGCAATGCCATCGGGCGGTGGACGCCTCGGCCTCACTGGCCCTGTCTGGTTCTGGCAGCGTCACGCTTTTTGCCACCCACGGCTCCAGGGCGCCTGGTTGGTGCAGCGTCTGTCCGTCCATCTGCCCAATCCAGGCGGCTGGTCGGTCGGCAGATACCACGATGAGCGACACGTGCTGGTGGCAGGCTTCGGCCACGGCAGGCAGCAGATTGAGCAGCGCCGTGCCCGACGTGACGCAGACCGCCACCGGCTCGTCGGTAGCCTGTGCCAGACCCAGGGCGAAGAAGCCCGCCGAGCGCTCGTCGGTCACGGGCAGGCACGAAATGTGCGGACATTCGTCCAGATTGTGCACGATGGGGGCGTTGCGGCTGCCGGGGCACACCACAGCCCGCCGCACCCCGTGGGCCACGAGCAGCGCCGTCAGTATGTTCACGTTTTCCTTGTTGCTATACATTATTATATATATGATAGGTGGTTATACGCGCTGCAAAGTTACGAATTTATTGCCTACTGGCCAAAGATAAATGGGCCAATAATTTGCAGCAATGCGGGGAAATGTGTAATTTTGCAGCCTGAACTAACCATCTGACTTATGAAAAAGCATTTGCTCGTAGCCTTGGCTTTGCTGCTTTTCGGCCCTGCCGCCGGCCTGGCCCAGAAGCGCGTGTATATTCCTGAAGACTTGCGCGGGATGAATCTTGAGAGCGACACGTCGAAGTGGTGCTGGCGCCGCTCGGCTGAGACCCGCGACCTCATCTTTATGTGGGAGCGCGGTTTCGGCAACGATTTGCAGAACCCGCCACAACTGGAGGGCAGGGCGATGGCGTTCAACCTGTCCGTACTGATGGAGCGCGTGCAATCGTTCTACACCTTCTTCCGCGACACGTTGGGTTTTGCCAACAAGCCTGTCAGCAAGGCCGACCGCTACAAGATGATGGTGATGGTGATGTATTCGCTTGAAGGTACGGCTTACGGCGGCACCTACGACAACTACATCGGTGCACTGTGGGTGGCCCCCAACCGTATTCAGGACAAAACAATGAACTGTATGGCCCACGAACTGGGTCACTCGTTCCAGTCGCAGATTATGGCCGACAGCGTGGGTCAGTGCTGGGGCGGCACCGGCTTCTTCGAGATGGCCTCGCAATGGATGCTCTGGCAGGTGAACCCCTGGTGGCTGCGCGACGAGAACTATCATTTTGAGGCATTCAAGACGCTCACCCACAAGGCGTTCCTCTCGCTCGACAACATCTATCATTCGCCCTATGTGCTGCAATGGTGGAGCGACCTGCACGGGCGTAAGTGCATTGCTGACCTGTTCCGCCAGGGCCGCATCGGCGAAGACCCCGTCGTCACCTACAAGCGCGTCTACGGCCTCTCCCAGGAAGATTTCTGCCAGGAAATGCTGCGCGGCTATCAGCATCTGGTCAACCTTGATTTCAACCACGCCCGCACCGAGACGCGACCCTACGCCTGCACCTGGCAGACACCGCTCGACACGCTGCGCGGCGGCTGGTTCCGGCCCAAGAACACGCTTGAGGACTACGGCTTCCACATCATTCCCCTGCCTGGTGGCAAAACCTCCGGCGTGAAGGTCAAGGGCAAGGACTTGCGCTGGGCACTGGTGGGCGTCACCCCCGACGGTCAGGCCGTTTACGGCAAACCCCAGCAGAGTCGTCTGCCTGCCGTCAGTAGTGGTTATGCCCACAGGTTTGTAGTGGTGATGGCCGCCCCCGCCACGCACGAGATGCTCCCCAGACCCCACAGAAGTGAGCCTCCCAAGCAGCGACTCTATCCTTACGACATCAAATTCTGACCTTCCACCACTCACTGTAGAGCCCAATACAAAAGTTGTCTAATGTGATACAACTATGAGAATAATTTCGTACCTTTGCACCCAGTAATAAGAATACGTTAATAGTCAATCGTTAAATTGTAAATTTCAGAGGTGTACACACTGAATGAATATCTGCCGATTTTTGTCGGCGACGACTTGCCTGAAAAAGGCTGGGACAGCGGGATGTACTGCTTGGAAACAGACGGGGCGAAAATCCTTCGTACCAACCTGAGGCGGGGATTCCTTGCCTGCTTCGCCTTTATGTTGGTTGACAAAGGGTGGATGACGATTCACTACAATAGCCGCGATCTGACGCTGCACCCTAACGACCTGTACACCTATTCGCCGGGCTTCCCTGTCGACGTCATCGCCACTTCCGACGATTTCCACGGCTACTGCCTGATGGCCGATGAGCATGTCACCATCGAGGCGCCATCCGTCCACGACCTCATTCATCTGGCCTACCTGCCCATCGTACAGCTGCACGAGCCGAAACAGACGCTGGCCTCAGACGCTGCACAGCATCTGCTCAAGAAAATGCGCGAGATCATCGGCTATCTTCATTCCGACCATATTTATAAAGGCGAGGTGTTACGTATGCTCTATTCCATATTCCTGCTCGACCTGCAAAACGCCCAGCAGCGTGCCATCGTACACCGCCAGACGCCTCAGCGCGTAGAGGAAATCTTCATCGGCTTCATCCGTCTGCTGCCCCTCCACTTTGCCGAGCACCACGACATCCCGTTCTACGCCGACCGGCTCCATATCTCTCCTGTCTATCTCTCCCGCGTGGTCCGTCAGGTCACTGGACGTACCGTCGTTGATTATATCAACCAGATGCTACTGATGGAGGCCTCCTTCCTGTTGCAAACCTCCCAACTGAGCATCACCCAAATAGCCGACCGCCTCCACTTCGCCGACACCCCCTCGTTCAGCAAGTTCTTCTCGCGCCTGAATGGCATAAGTCCGAAAGAATATCGAAAGGGGTGCTAACTTTGAATGGAGTTGATGGCAACCAGCAAGGGAGGGTGGGGGCAGTTCCAGAGTTTTCGGAACTTGAATTATGTATTCTAAATAGGGTCAGTCTTTTTTTTTCTTTATTACAGACCCCACCCCTGTCCCTTCCCTTGATGAGAGGGGAGTGGGTGCGCACGATTTAGGCTATATACATAGGAATTATCGACTGACCCAAAAATATGCAAAATGAGCTATTGGTCAAAAAAAGACCGCCGGAGTGATGACACTTCGGCGGTTGCTTTTCTATTGTCGTTACTTTGCTTACAGTTTGTTGATGTGCAGGGCCAGACTCGACTTCAGGTTTGCGGCCTTGTTCTTGTGGATGATGTTGGTCTTTGCCAACTTGTCGAGCATCTTCTGCACCTTCGGGTACAACTCGGAAGCCTCGTCCTTGTTGGTCATTGCACGGAGTTTGCGCACTGCATTGCGCATAGTCTTAGCGTAATACTTGTTGTGTAACTGCTTTTTCTTGTCCTGGCGAATTCTCTTCACCGATGATTTGTGGTTTGCCATTTCTGTGTTTTTGTTGATAAAAGTGATTAATAATTGTAAAGCCTGTGGGTCTTATGCCGCTTGACTGCCCTGGGCTGCCCCGCTATGAGCCTTGCGGCTTTTGCGGAACCTCTGCCGCCGTTTCCCGGCTTTGGCAGGCCGGTAGCGCATCGCTGCGCAGATGGCAGATTTACTTTTCTGGTAGTCCCTAGGAGAGTCGAACTCCTCTTTAGAGAATGAAAATCTCTCGTCCTAACCGATAGACGAAGGGACCATTTGCTGGAAAAGCGGGTGCAAAGGTACAGCTTTTTTCACTACTGGCCAAATTTTCTACTGGAAAAATGCTTCTTTTTCACGAAATTTTTATAATTTTGCCCCCGATGCAGACAAAAACCGACGCAATTGTGCTCCATACCATCAAGTATGGCGAGCAAAAACTGATAGTCGATATGTTCACCCGCGAACTTGGCCGACAATCGTTTGTCGTGCCCATATCGAAGTCGGGGCGGTCGAAACTGAAGAAGCAATATTTCCAGCCCCTCACGCTACTGACCGTCGAGGCCGACGTGCGCCAGCCAAGCAATTTGCAAAAATTGCGCGACGCCACGCTCCTTCAGCCTCTCACGTCGATGCTCACCGAGCCGTCGAAACTGGCCATCGGCCTGTTCATCGCCGAATTTCTCTGCCACGCCCTGCGCGACGAGCAACGCAACGAGCAACTATTCGACTACGTGCGACTGAGCATAGAGTGGCTGGAAGGGCGGCAGGCGGACTACGCCAACTTCCACCTGGTCTTCCTGATGCACCTGTCGCGCTTCCTCGGCTTCTTCCCCAACCTGGCGGGGGCTGGAGAGAAAGCCCTCTGCTTCGACTTGCGCGCCGGCGTCTTCTGTGCCACTCCCCCGCCCCACCACGAATGGCTGGCCCCGCACGAAGCCCGACGCATCCGCCTGATGATGGGTATGGACTACCCATCGATGCACCATCTGCGCCTGTCGCGCACCGTGCGCAACCGCACGCTGGAAATCATCGAGACCTACTACCGCCTGCATCTGCCTGCCTTTCCCGAACTGCGCTCCCTGCCCGTGTTGCGCGAGCTGTTTTCAGTTTGACGGGGGGCTAATTGCGAAAAAACGCTAAATATTTGGTGGATTCGCAAAAAAGATGTACCTTTGCAGCCGATTTTGAAAACAGGCAAACTGATTGGACGATGGTGTAATGGTAACACTACAGGTTTTGGTTCTGTCATTCCCGGTTCGAATCCGAGTCGTCCAACCAACAAAAGAATTGCTATCCCGCTGATATTCGGCAGGATAGCATTTTTCTTTTTGCTCCTCTATGGAGTTAGCGGCCACCACTTATTACTGATGCTCCACATAATGATGTTGACGAGGCAGTTAGTATCAAGAACTATTTTCATCTGTTTCCGTAGGGGGTTCTTTCGTGCTGGTTTGCCCATTCTTCGAGCCCTTTTTCCCGTTAAACTTATAAAATGCGGGGGAAAGTGATTATCTTACCACTTGGAGGTATATAGTTAAAACACGCCTTGGCGCTTCCTTTTTTCTGTTAAATTATTATGAAAATTATGAAAAACAGATTGACTTTTGTTCATTATTCCCGTCATATCTGTATATTTGCACCGATTTTTTTACCTAACAAAGGAAGATTATGAAAAAGAATGTATTGTTTATCGCTTTGGCAGCCGCTCTGACAATGAGCAGTTGCGTGAGCAAGAAGCAACTGCTGAGTTGTCAGGAGGAGAACAAGTCGCTGACCAGCAGTTTGCAGGCATCAAGAGAAGATTTGGCTGGCAAGAACGCCCGCATTGAGAGTTTGGAGAAGCAGGCCGAGGGTCTGCGCAAAGCCCTTGAAGCACAGGAGGTGAAATATGTGAATATGCAGACCGCACTCGACAAGAGCCTCACCAATTCGGCTATGAACAATGTCTCCATCGAGAAACTGGTGGACCAGATCAATGAGTCGAACCAGTACATCCGCCACCTGGTGGAAGTGAAGACGAAGAGCGACTCGCTGAATATGGTGCTCACCAACAACCTGACGCGCTCGCTCTCACGCGAGGAGTTGAAGGAGGTCGATGTGCAGGTGCTCAAAGGCGTGGTCTACATTTCGCTGGCCGACAATATGCTCTACGAGAGCGGCACCTACAAAATCAATAGCCGCGCCTCGCAGACGTTGTCGAAGATTGCCAAGATTATCAAGGACTACAAGGACTACGACGTGCTCATCGAGGGTAACACCGACAATGTGCCCATCAGCCGCGAGAACATCCGCAACAACTGGGACCTCTCCTGCCTGCGCGCCTCGAGCGTGGTCCAGGAATTGCAGACCAAGTACGGGGTGGACCCGAAGCGTCTGACCGCCGGCGGCCGTGGCGAGTACAACCCCTTGCAACCCAACGACACCGAGGTGGGCAAGATGCGCAACCGCCGCACGCAGATTATCATCACGCCGAAACTCGACGAGTTTATGGAACTCATCGGCGAGGCCCCCACAGACAATTAAGGGCTACACTGGCTGACAAAAATGAGGGATAACGAGCCGCTACGGCCCGTTATCCTTGTTTTTGTGCCCCGCCGACATCTTTTGGCACGCTATTTGCAATAGGCGTGACAGAAACTTCAACATTAAAAAAGATACAATTATGCAAAAAGGCAACATCGGGGTTACGACCGAGAACATCTTCCCCGTCATCAAAAAGTTTCTCTACTCAGACCACGAGATATTCCTGCGCGAGATGGTGAGCAACGCCATCGACGCCACGCAAAAGATGAAGACCCTGCAGGAGAAGGGCGACTTCAAGGGCGAACTGGGCGACCTGACCGTGCGCGTCGGCCTCGACGCCGACAAGGGCACCATCACCATCAGCGACCACGGCATCGGTATGACCGAGGAGGAGATTGACAAGTACATCAACCAGATTGCCTTCTCGGGCGTGAGCGACTTCCTGGAAAAGTACAAGGACAACGCCAACAACATCATCGGCCACTTCGGCCTGGGCTTCTACTCGTCGTTTATGGTGTCGAAGAAGGTGGAAATCATCACCAAGTCGTACAAGGAGGGCGCCAAGGCCGTGAAGTGGAGTTGCGACGGCAGCCCCGCCTTCGAGATTGACGACGCCGAGCGCGAGGAGCGCGGAAGCGACATCATCCTCTACATCGACGACGATTGCAAGGAGTTCCTCGACAAGTACAAACTGGAGGGCCTGCTCAACAAGTATTGCAAGTTCCTGCCCGTGCCCGTTGCCTTCGGCAAGAAGCAAGAGTGGAGCAAGGACGAGAGCAAGATGGTGGACACGGCCGAGGACAACATCATCAACAACGTGGAGCCGCTATGGACAAAGACACCCTCGACGCTGAAGGACGAGGACTACAAGTCGTTCTACCGCACGCTCTACCCTATGCACGACGAGCCGCTCTTCTGGATTCACCTGAACGTGGACTACCCCTTCCACCTGACGGGCATCCTCTACTTCCCGCGCATCAAGAACAACATCGAGATTACGCGCAACAAAATCCAACTCTATTGCAACCAGGTCTTCGTGACCGACCAGGTGGAGGGCATCGTGCCGGAGTTCCTCACCCTGCTCCACGGCGTCATCGACTCGCCCGACATCCCGCTGAACGTCTCGCGCTCATACCTTCAGAGCGACCGCGAGGTGAAGAAGATTTCGACCTACATCACCAAGAAAGTGGCCGACCGCCTGAAGGCCATCTTCAACGAAGACCGCAAGGCCTACGAGGAGAAATGGGACGACCTGAAACTCTTCATCAACTACGGCATCCTCTCCGAGGCCGACTTCTACGACCGCGCCAAGGACTTCTCCCTGTTCAAAGACACCGAGGGGAAGTATTTCACCTACGAGGAATACAGGAAACTCATCGAGGCCAGCCAGAAGGACAAGGACGACACACTGGTCTATCTCTACGCCACCGACCGCGACGAGCAGTACAGTTACATCAAGGCCGCCCAGGACAAGGGCTATAGCGTGCTGCTGATGGACGGACAACTCGACGTGCCCACGGTGCAGACCCTGGAGCAGAAGTTTGAGAAGTCGAGGTTCACCCGCGTGGACGCCGACACCATCGACCGCCTCATCCAGAAGGAGGACGCCCCGAAGAGCAACCTGACAGACCAGGAGCGTGACAATTTGTCAGACGTGTTCCGCTCGCAAATGCCAAAGACCGACAAGACCGAGTATATGGTAGAGGTGAACGCCCTCGGCGAGGAGCAGCGCCCCGTGGTCATCACCCAGAACGAGTGGATGCGCCGTATGAAGGAGATGAGCCGCTACCAGCAGGGAATGGGCTTCTACGGACAGATGCCCGACTCGTACAATCTGGTGCTCAATAGCGACCACCCGCTCATCAAGCGCGTGCTCGGCGACACCCAGGCCGCCATCAGCGACACGCTGAAGCCCATCGAAAGCGAAATCAGGGGCCAGGAAGCCCGTCTGGCCGCCCTGAACCAGCAGACGGACAAGAAGAAGCCCGAGGAAATCACCCAGGAGGAGAAGGACGAAAAGGCCAACACGCAGAAAGCCATCGACGAGCAGAAGGCCAAGAAGCAACAAGTGATAGCCGACTACGCCCAGAAGAACGACATCGTGCACCAACTCATCGACCTGGCCCTGCTACAAAACGGTATGCTCAAGGGCGAAGCCCTCGACCGCTTCCTCCGCCGCTCGGTGGACCTCATCAAATAGACATCACCCCCATAAGCACACAAAAAGGGCAGGGAGCCGCACTCCCCGCCTTTTTTTTTATGTGTGTCAGTCGTTCCCTCGGTGCATCGCTGCTGACAAAACTCCCCTCCCTTCAAGGGGAGGGGCAGGGGGTGGGGTCTGTAATATTCCATCAGCCTCAAAAAAGGCACTGACCCCACCCCTAACCCCTCCCCTACAAGGGAGGGGAGTTTTGAGTTGAAGGGGTTACTTGACCGTCAGCCAGACGGCCTCGCCCCTGTCCTTGGCCCCGACTATTTTCTGCTTCAGGCGTCGGAGCCAGATGCGGCTGTCGAGCACCTTGCCCACTTCGCGGTTCTTGCCCACGAGTATGCACCCCTCGGTGTCGCTGGCGGTGTTGCCCGCGTGTATGCGCACGCCGCTGAACTTGGGCACGCCGAGCAGGATGGGGAGCCACTCCCTGAACTTCGGCGAGTATGAGATGACCACGGCGTAGCGCCCTTCGGGTATGGCCGAGTGCCCCTTCATCTTGTAGGCCCCGCTCTTGTAGTCGCGCCAGGTGGGTTCCAGCGTGTCGCAGAAGGGTTCGGCCTGCCCTTTCACGCTCAGGTGACCTATGGTGTAGGTCTTTCTTTTTGCTATTCTTTCCAGTATCAGTTCCATAGTCTATAGTACTTAATGTCACGATGTCACTTGTCACTTGTCACTTTTTTTGGCTTGCCGGTACTTTTCTCCACCGCCTGTTGTCTGCTTTCTCCACCCATCCGTCGCGGTTCCAGCGCGAGATGATTTTGATGATGGAGTTGCGTGGCAGTGCGCCTTGCTTCAGTGCGGCCAGGTCGTCGGCTGTGAAGGTGGGTGGCAACTGGTCGAAGATGTAGTTGTTTGCACCTGTGCGCTGGCTTTTTGTGAGTGAGTCGGCATACTGGTTTTGCAGCACGTCGCCGAAGGTCTTGATTTGTTGTTTCAGGCAGTATTCGGCCATCATCAGGGCGAAGTCGACTGTGGCTTTTGTCTCTTTCGAGTTGAAGGTAGCGGTCTGTCTGTCGCCCAGCGTCAGCAGGTGGTGTATGACTCCGCAGCGGAAGCCGATGACGGCTGCCCGTCGTCGATAGGTGTCTTTCACGTGGTCGATGTCTTTCAGGGCGTCTATTCGCTTTTCCTCTACCCACTGGTCGATGGCTTTGCGCAGTCGCGGTGTGTCTATGTAGCCACTGCAGGAGCGCAGTCGTGTGACGGCTTGCTGTATCCTGGCTTCATCGTCGGGTGAGCGTCGGCCGTAGCGTGGCATTTTGGCAAAGGCCGTGTCGGGCATTTCTGCCAGCAGTATGCGGCTTGAGAGCCCGTTTTCGATGTTGTCGGTCTTGAAGCACTTGCGCACAGCGCCGCTGGTGCCCAGCATCGTCCAGTTGTAGGCCACCTTCACCACGCCCGACTCGGCCTGGTCGCTGTTGTAGTCCTGGCCCCACTCTGAGTCGAGCGGGTCGAAGGCCAGTCGGTAGATGTCGTACTTTGAACTCCACGAGCCGGCTCCGTTGGTCTTCCTGAGCGTGTCCAGTTCCTCTCCGAATGAGTAGAGGGTGTGTCCGCACGAATTTTTCAGACGTTTCAGTAGCGTTGAGCACGATACGGTGACTGGCACCGTGCGGATGAGCACTTTTGGGTCTTCTGGGGCTTTCTCGCTGGCTTTGCGGCCTTTTTTGCGCTCTTTCCACTCGTCTTCGCGCTTTCGTGCGAGTGCGTCTTCTTCGTCGAGTTGTTGCTTCCAGATGTTGACGGCATGTTTGCAGACCGACTTGCCTGATGCCTGTTCGCCGTAGATGATTGACATCATCCCGAGTTTCTGCCTCTCTCCGTCGCAATAGCACACCTCCACTTGGTCGGCGTAGGCGGCAGCCAGCGGGAGCACAGCGCAGAGCACGGGCATGTGCATGGTTGGCGGTACGCCTGCGAGGCTTTCTTTGAGTCCTATGGGCAGCAACTTTGCTATCTGTGCTCCGAGTGGGGTGTTGTCGCCGTCGTAGTCGTTTGGCTCTACCAGGTGGGTGTCGTCTCTTTCAACTGTCATTGCCTTCACAATCTGGTCGATGATTCGCGAGCCCTTTGTGGGTTCCTTGCAGGCTGAGTGGACGATGGCTTTCATCTCCAGTTCCGACAGTCCCAGCCGGGGCATCACCTCCAGCAGCCACTCTTCCTGGTTGTCGCAGATGGCCCTCAGGTTGGCCGCCAACTGGTGCAGCCGCTTGTTGCGCTCTCCCTCTGAAGGTATGCCGCCCGTTCTGCGCCAATACTCGGCGACGATGGCATCGTAGGCCAGTCCTTTGAACTCTTGGGGGAATTTGTCTTTGGCGGCCTCGCGTCCTGCTGCGGTGCTTGGCGGGGCCTGCAGTTTTCTCCCGTCCACGTCGAGTCCTCTCATCAGATAGGCCTCGCGTCGCTCCTCCAGTTCTTCGCCCTCGATGGGTTCGAGCCAGTGGGTGGAGCGGAAGATTTCCTGGTCGATGCCCGTCACATAGATGAAGCGTTCTGGTGTAAAGCACGACGAGTCGAGCAGTTCGTCTGCATTGAAGCCAATCTCCTGACAGAAGGCACGCTGTGCTTCTTCGATGGTCATACCTTTCGGAATGCGGATGTAGATGTGGCCCTTGCCACGAGCCGAATAAGCCTCACGCAGCACCATATCGTGCCACTCCGACAGTTCGTCGTTGTTCACCTGCAAGGCTTTCTCAAAGGCTCCGCGCACCAGTTTGGGGTTGTCAATATCCACGCACGTCATAAAGGTGAATGCCTCGGGGATGATGCTGTCCTGTGCCCGATGGTTGTCACGGAACGCCGTGTAGTGAGGGCAGATGAATGGCAGCCAGTCCTTCTTTTCCTCCCGTCCGGCACGTATGTCGGCCACATCGCGGCGAAGCCACTCTTGGCGGAGCAACTCGTCGAGTTGCTCGCCAGTCTGTGTCTCTGCATATCCCCGATGGTTCTTCTGCTTGTCGGCGAAATGCTTCGTGTTCAGTGCTATCAGTCTGTTTACCATACGGTTTCCTCCTTTCTTGAACTGAAATAGGCCATAGTTTCTTCGGACTCCTTCTGGAAGAGGCTCTTCATCAGCGAGAGCGGATAGCGGCGGGGGAATCTGAATTCCACCTTCAGGCACCCGCGCTTGCCGTGGTTCATTTCGCGTGTACGCTTCACATCGGCGTGGGCTGTCTGGAAGAGCGTCTCGTATTTTGGGCCGTTCAAGCCGTCGCGGTAACGCTTCATGCGTGTCCTGCCGTCTTCCTCGACCATCACTCCTGCGCGATAGCGCACGATGCCTTTGCCGTTGGCCGTCACGGGGGCCTTGTCTTCTTCCCACGAGCATGGGTAGATGTTGATGTCGCCGCCTGCCATGAATGTTGTCTGTGTGTCCATCTGCACGTCGTGGAGAATGTGCTGGCTGTAATTTTGTTTTTTCATCGTTTTGAGTCGAATTGCGAGAAGAAGTTCAGATTCTTTGCGCATTTACCCGGGAACATCCTACGCTTCAACTCTGGGTGAAACTTATCTGTTTACTTTAATAATGTCCGTGGCCACGATGTCTTGAAACGTCTGCCCATTGTATTCACGTGTAGAGAACCGAAGGGTTGTGATGACCACGTCGCCTTCGTAGAACTGGCATACTGCCAGATTGCCGAGGGCTGCCACAAGGTAAGAGTTCTCGAACTTGCCGCCAATCTCCTGGAGCACCAGGTTGCGCTTGGCCATCTGCCCGCTGTCGGCCTTCTCGCTCTTCACATAGAACAACTCGCCGCAGCTTTTCACTTTCATGATGTTTGCCTGCATAGTTTTTACTTGCTTTTTGTTAAACTGATTTTACTTCTTGGAACTCACCCAAACGGGGTTTATAGAGCCCGTGGTTTCTTGTTCGCATTTGCAAAATTAGCGCGTTTTTCTTAGCAGAAAGAGAAAAAAACAACCCGATATACACTAAGGTATATCGGGTATATTCCAATGTTTGGAAAGTATATCGGAAGGTATAACGAGCCTACCAATCTTTGCGTCGCCACATCTTTCCAGGCTTCAGATAGAGCGGCTCGTTAGCATAAACGTAAAAGCCATTTGTCAGACCCTGACGTTCGCCAAAGAATATGTCTTTGATTATGTAGGCAAGGTCTCGGTATTGATTATCAGGCCAATGATTAAGGTTGTGCTCCTTTACATTAATTTTATTAATAGCAGACTTTAAGTCAATCTCAGCAACAATGGGCTTGTCGAAATGGAAATGAGCGTTAATCCACTGGCAGAAGTCGGCACGCTTGCGAAGTCTGAGCCAGCCGAACCATTCGAAGAGCACACAGACGACAACCCAATATGACTTCTGCTTAAGTACAGCCAAATCTCCGTCCAGCCTATCACTAAAGGCAGCCTCAACCTTGTCAGCATCAACGCGGGGGTCGAATGGACCCACAACAGGAGATGGCGGTGGACAGTCCACCGTCTCGAATACCTCGTCTGCAAAAAAGGCCTCTTGCATCTCTTCGATGGTCATAATAGGAACTCCTAAACTATGGGCAAAGTCCAGCACTTGTTCCGACTCGCTCACCAACCAACAATCGGGAATCTTCTGTGACCAGAACAGCGCAGCGCTCTGCTCCCACGATATACAGCTGCAGCTGGTTTGGCGGAAATCCAGGAACTCGTCCCATGTGTCACCTTCCAAATCCATTACTTCGAACATGCCGTGTCTTTGTCCGTCGCGTACTTGTGCTTTCATTTTGCCTCCCAAGTCCGCGTATGTGTATTGGGTCATCGTTATTTTGCCAAGAAATCTTTCGGCCTTCCCAATATCTGTAGGTTCGTTTACCGTCTCAAATGCCTTGACGATGGCATTCATTATCCTGTCGAGACTGAAATGTTCAATTGTCGCCTTTTCGGCAACCACAAAGTTCATTAGCTCCATATCTATTTGTTGTCAATATAAGAAATTTCGTTTGTACCAAGTATTTCGTTTGCCTTCTCCTCGCTGATGAGGCCCTCAGCAAGTGCACGATACACCATACGCGAGAATCTGTAAGAGGTTTCTTCTCCCAGATAAGTAGAAGTCTTTGCCCAAGCCTTCAGTCTCGGATTCAAATTCTGTTTAATATAGAACTGGGTGTAGAGAGCATCGTTCAAGATGCGCTCGTCCTTCAGGCGATGGAAAATGGCATCGATACTGATGCCGAACTGGGTCTGCAGACGGCCTACCTCATTCAAGAACACCTTATTAATTCGCTTGCCAAACACCTGATGAAGCACATCTGATGAAAGTAGCATCTCGCCAGCGAAATAATTGCATAGTTCCTCCTTTTCTTTCTGAGAAAGGCTGTCACTCATCCGCATAACAGAATGACCAAACTCATGCAGTCCTGTGTATCGTTTACGTTCAACAGTGTAATGCTTGTTCAGCACAATCACTGGTTTGTTCTCCCCCACGAATATACACATGCCGTCGAACTCATCGGGAGCCTCAATTTCTATCATGCGCACGCCATGAGCCTCCAACAGGTCAATAATGTTGCTAAGTGGGCCAAGTCCTAAATGCCAGTCCTGACGAATACGGGCCACCACGCGCTTAACGTCGTTTCTATTCGAAACCACGATGTCGCTCAGGTCGTAGTCGAACTTCATACTTACACCCATCGTGTCCTCAATCTCCAGATAACGCTCGGCTTTGTCCTTCACCTCTTCGGTGATGGCTTTCTCATCGCCCTTGCTTAGTTTCGCCTTTTTGCGATAATCTGCCGGGCGGGTTATATGCACCGTCACAGGACGGAAGAAGTAATCGAAGTCCATTCCGAGAGCCTTTGCCAGCGCAATATGAACCTTTGAGGACGGCATCATTTTGCCAGCCTCGTACTTCGAGATGTTCGGCTTGCTCACCTCTCCGTTTGTACGCAATGAAAGTTCATCCATTGTAAGTCGTTTCATTAACCGGGCGCTCTTTAGCCTTCGCCCGAAAATTTCCTTGTAATCCATAACTTCTGACTCTATGATTCTGAGTTATATTTCTTTTAGGCAACAAAATTATGCAAAAATATTTCAAATGTTGCGTATTAGATGAATAATTAAGTTTGTTTAACGGATAATCGACGAATTCAATCAACTACTCCTATGAATTCTCCGATAACTCTGAAATCTCTGACATGGTTATTAGAAGAATCTCGAATATGGCAATGATTGAATATACTGCTCCATAAAGTCAAAGTCCGGAGTTCCATCAGGTTTCGATGGTAAAATGATTTCCGACTTTTCCATCAGTTCCTTCGTCCATTTATTGTTAAAAGCATATTTCACACTCTCGTTCTTGATAACCGTTGCAATAAAGATTGCAATAGAAGGCGTCAGAGGGAAACGGGGTACTAATACATTTACATCATCAGTAGCCCAATATGGTTGGTCTTGATAGAAGGCCTCTCCGATAGAACCATTATAGCAGACGGAAATTGTGCCCGCTGAACAAAGTTCGTCGTCGTTGCCTATATGATTAGTAATGCCGTTATTAAAGGCTGAGGCACCCACATAGTTAATTCGCCCATCACGTTGGTCGGCTTTTGTCAGACGACTACCTTTTGATATCGTAAACAAACCGTCTTTTCCTCCCAACCGGAAATTCTTCCACTTATGGGTGTCGAGCGGGATTTCTATATCTTCAGAAGAACTGATAATTTGTTTGTATTCGTCCTTTAGTGGAGTTCCGTATAGACAATTCGCACTGACATTTTCAAAGAATGGCGCTTCTTCAATCTCCTGTTTGAACAATGCGTAAGCCAATGAACGCTTCATAAAATCAACTCGCGTCGGCATTGGCACCTTGATTTCTTCCTGATAACTCAAATGCTCATCGGGATGTATCCACTGAATGGTATCGCTGCCTGATTGCTTACGAACAATATCCACCCACTGCCGTTCAATAGCCTCCCATCGTCCACGAATGTCCTGACGTCCTTGGTTTTTGATAGTTTCCAATCCATCTTCTGCCATATAGCATGTGAAGATGTCCTGCTTATGCTGGGGAGTACCTACAATAAACATGAATATACTTGTTGTAACTCCAGAAAATATCTCTTTTGGCAGCTTAATAATTTTTGTTAGTCGGTGACTCTGCATCCACCGACGCACACGACCTCGGGCTTTTTCCAACTTGTTGTCGGGCAAAATAAACGCACATATAGTACCTTTGGGTACATTGTTGAGCACATTCTCAACAATATCAAGACAGCCGTATTTGTTCTCGAAAGGAGGGTTCATTAGCACCTTAGTAATAGGTTTCTGGCGAATCCACCATCCTGCATCTACCGATCGGCTGTCCATGTGTTCAAGATTGGTCTTACCATCCTTATGGATCAGCATATTGGCACATGCCAATGCATATATTTCACGGTCGAACTCAATACCATAGAGTTGCGTTTGGGCAATCTCACGTGCCTCCTGAGTACGAACACCACCTGCTTCCTTAACCATGTTACACATTGCTTTTACGAGGAAGGCGCCGCTTCCACATGCTGCATCAAGCACTGTGTCCTGTTTAGTCGTGTCGGTTATCTGATACATGAACGATGTGATGTGATCAGGGGTAAACACTTGGCCGGACTCTGATTTTGCCTTATATCGGTTAAACTCATTGAAGAAAATGGCCATCACGTCCTCACCGTTCCAAAAGTCAGAGTTGATATTATCAGAAATCTTTGAGACATCTTCAATGAACTGATTGATAGCCTCCTGTTTACACTGGGTATTAAGCTTGATTTCTGAAAATACGTCCAAAAGTATTTGAAGTTTCTTGTTCTTTATCAAATCTTCGGATAGAGAGTTTTCCAGCGTTTCACGAATTGAGGTGGTGAAAAGTTTGAACGACATACCCTTAACCAAGGTGGCTCCATACCGTTTAGCAACCAATGCACAAGCGGTGAAAATCATGCGATGGTATAGGTTCTTAATCAGAAAGTCAAAGTGCAGGGTATCGTTAATACTATGCGTTAGTGAATAGATAAGCAGTTTATTGATGCGGTTTGTGGAGAATAAACCCAAATAGTGTTCCTTGTCCATCAGTTCTCCTTCACCCGATACTTGCTCTTCTGTATAATTAGCACTTGCCATATTTATGTATGTTAGAGATTCTCAATACTTTTTACGATGCAAAAAAACAAATAAAATCCGAGATTGAACGCTTTTTTTCAAAAAAATGACATCGTGACACCGTGACATCGTGACATTAAGGTGTTCCGTATATGCGGAACAATGGGGGAGTGGAATTTTTATTATTATATATATAATCTATATAATAATAAACCTATTTTTTGCACTTCGAAAGGTGCTTAATGTCACGATGTCACGATGTCACTTGTCACGATTTTCTCTTCACCGCCACTTTGCGGCCTTGGTGGATGTAGAGGCCCTTGGCGGCGGGCTGGGTGGAGAGGCGGCGGCCGTCGAGGGTGTACCAGGCGGAGGGAGTGGACGGATGTGTGGAGGCGTCGGAT
Organism: Prevotella sp.; assembly: GCA_017960525.1. Classification (GTDB taxonomy): domain Bacteria; phylum Bacteroidota; class Bacteroidia; order Bacteroidales; family Bacteroidaceae; genus Prevotella. The sequence continues at coordinate 24,601 of JAGCZA010000021.1, read as the reverse complement.
GCGTTGTGCAGGTCGCGTATGTCCGTTTCGTCGGCGTCGCCGAAGTTGAGGCTGAAGGTGCGCACGTTGCCGTCGGCGGTGCCGACGGTGAGGCCGTTTTGCAGCTCGAAGTGGGCGCGGCAGGGGCCGATGGTGACTACGCCGTCGGGGTAGTAGAGGGTGTTGTCGGCTCCGAGGTAGAGGATGTCCTTTTCGTTGTTGTAGGTTTCAGCGGAGTAATGGCCTACGAACCAGACGGCTTCGTCTCTGCTGCTGGGTGTGCCCTCGAAGCCTTTGATGGTGACGCCGACAAATGCGGGGCTGGTGATGTTGTAGCTTGATGATGTCCACTTGATGATGTAGGGTTTGCTTGCCTTGATGGTTTTCCCGGCATCGATGAAGTTCAGGTGGAGGGTGCCGTTGCCGAAGTAGGAGTTTTCGGTGTCGAGCTCCATCAGGGTGACGCCCTTCTTGTCGAGGGCGCTGCCTTCAATGTCGAGGTCGAAGGGCAGGTAGATGGTGTTCCACGAGCCGTCGCGGAAGAGTGTGCGCCCCGTGAGCTTCACCATGCGTCTCTGGCCTTCGTTGACTACGATTTTATCTGTGACATCGGCATTTGAGTTATCGGCTATTTCTATCATGCCGAGGTCTTTGTGGTAGAAGAACAACTCGATGTCGATGCTGCCATTAGGCGTGAAGGTGTAGCTGTGTGAATCTGGGTCGACTTGCTGTTTTTTGCCGTTGTTCACGATAATCATGGCCCATTTTGCGTCCGTGCCTGGCGTGACTTCCAGCGTCATTTTGTCGGCTTCTGTTGTTATATCGCCTACGGGGTAAACCGGGCTGCCGTCTGTGTAGGTGCGGCTGTGCCCGTCGGTGAGTGTCCAGCTGCCTGCCGTGCTGATGCCGTCGGTGGTGGTGGTGACGGTGACGATGGGTGAGTCGGTGAAGTTGACGCTGATTTCGGCGTCGTAGTCGGTCAGGTCGAGGGTGAAGGTCTTCTGAGAGCTGCCGGCTATGTTTTCAGGCATGGGCGATGTGCCGCCGTCGCGGGCCAGTCGCTTATAGAGGCCCGTGAAAGTCTTGCCCTCGGCGGGGGTGACGGTGAGCGTGTAGACGCCGGGCATGATTTTGCCCTCGGTGTAGGGCCGGCCTTTGGTGTCGGTGAGCACGGCGGTGCCGTCGCCGGTGGTGGCGATGGTGGCCGTGCCTGCTGCTGCCCACTTGGCGTAGAGGGTCATCGTCTCGTCGGCTGGTGTGGTGAAGTCGTAGGGCTGGGTCTTGTCGGCGTCGGTGTACCACCCCTCTATGCCTTCATCGCCGTCGAACTGGACGGGGGGTTCTGCCACCAGGTTGCCCGATGCCACCGTCTGGGAGGGGATGGGTGTGCCTTTCCCGCCCAGGTTGAAGGTGATGGTGTTTTCCAGCGGTGTCCACTTGGCGTAGAGTGTGCGGTCGTATGTAACTCCGTAGCCGAAATCGACTTTGGAACCATCCCTACAGTCGGCAAATGTGTACCAGCCGCCGAACTCGTAGCCCTTGGCCACAGGGGCTTCCGGCTCGGTCAGGGTGCCGATATTCGAATATAACACCAGGGGAGCCGGTGCCGTGCCGTGGCCCTGCACGTCGAAGGTGACCGTGCAAAGCCAGTGGAAGATTTCTATTTTATAGTAATCATAATTACCAAAGGCTTGTGAGCCTCTTGTCACGCTTTTCCACTCGCCAAACGTTCCGGCAAAATAGACATTATCCGGAGCACAGTGGTCTGCCTTGTCCCTATGATAAAAAGCATTTTCTCCTATGCTGGTGACGCTGTTCGGGATGGTGATGCTCTTCAGGGCCGTACAGCCAAGGAAAGCCATTTTGCCAATGGTTTTCACAGAGCCGGGGATGGTGACGCTGGCCAGGCTTGCGCAGCCAGAGAATGTGCCATCTGCTATCTCCTCTACGCCATCAGGAATCTCGATGCTTGTCAGGCTTTTGCACAAGTTAAATGCTTCATTACCGATGCTCCTGACGCTGCTGGGGAGATTGACGCTGGCCAGATTTATACAGTTTGTGCAAGCATTGTCACCGATGCTCTCAACGCCTTCGGAAATCGTCAGGTTCTTCAGCGAGTTTTTATCTTTGAACGCCCCATTGCCAATTGCCGTCAAGATGTGGCCGTCAATCTGGGTGGGCGTCGTCACGTCTACGTCTGCACGGGAGGTGTAATATTTTATCAGAGTTGTGACGTTGTTTTCAGACGTATAATGCCAATCGTCGCCGTTTTCGTCTCTGTAAACATGAACCGTCTGCGCCGTGGCCGGGGTGAGCACCACCAGCAGCAGCAGGGTAATGGTAATGGTAATGGATTGTTTCATTTTTTTTCTGGTGGTTAATTGGTTTTTTTTTGACGGTGCAAAGTTACAACTTTTTCCGCAAAACTCGGTGTAAAGTGACGTGAAAATTTCAATTCAGCCAGTTCGTGCTGAAAATCGGCCCAATTGGAGGGGTGAAATTTGGAGGGAGCGCAGAAATGTCGTAACTTTGCATCGTCGAAAGGTACCAGGAAGACACACACGAGAAAAATTAACATTAGTAACAAACCAAAAAAACACACACAAGATTATGGCAACCAACAAAATTTCAATGCAGTACGACCTGAAGCAGAACTCGAATGAAGACAGCACCGCCTTTGGCAAGTGGTACCCCCGAGCCGTGGTGCTCTCCACGCTCAACCTTCGCGGCCTGGCCGCACACATCGCCGAGCACGGCTCTATCTACACCGAGGACGTGGTCTATGGCGTGCTCTCGAAGTTCACCTCCTGTATGCTGGAGCTGGTGAAGCAGGGCGTGGCCGTGAAACTCGACGGGCTGGGAAAGTTCTACCCCACGCTCGAGGCAAAGGGGGCTGAGACGCCCGTGAACTACAACCTGGAGAGTTACCTGCAGGGCGTGCACATCCGCTATCTGCCCGAAGGCTCTGAGGCCAACTCCAGCCACGGCGACATCACCAGCCGCAAACTCAAAAAGTCCGTCATATTCGAGCAGCGTATGATTTGGGACAAGAACGGCAAGCCCAAGCGCATCGTCGACGGCCAGATGGTGGACTACGGCGACGACGAGTAAGGAACGGGAGGACTGGGCAATGACCAAGAAACGACTTCTGGAGTTGGCGGTGAAGATGATAGTAGCCGCGCTCACCGCCTTCCTCACGGCACTCACCACGACGAGTTGCTTTTTTAGAGCTTAGAGGTGAGAGGTGAGAGGTGAGAGAAAAAAAAGGCAGGGAGCCGCACTCCCCGCCTTTTTTTGTGTGTATGAACCAGCGTGGTTACTTCACGACAATCTTCTTGCCGCCCACAATGTTCAGGCCCTTCTGAAGTTTGTTCAGACGCACGCCCTGCAGGTTGTAGATGGCATCGCCGTTCTGGTTGGTGATGATGGCGTTGATACCATCGACCACACCCTCGTAGATGAAGTCAATCTCGACGAGCACGGCCTTTGTGGCATTGGCAATAGCCCAGTAGATAGCCGTGGTGCCTGTGTTCATAGCCTTCAGGTTGTAGCAGGCGTAGTCCTGGCCATTACTGAACTGGACGCAGAATGGGGCATCGGCATCGCCTGTCCAGCCGTGCGAGTCACCGTTGGCGTCGCGCCAGCCGTCGTTGCCATCCTTGATAAGTTTCTGAGTGGTGGGGTTGTAGACGTACACCTCTCCTTCGTCAACGCTCTCCAGTTCCAGGGTGGTGAGGATGCTCTGCAATTGCTCAGCAGTGATGCTGGCCACCTTCTCGGTGTAGCTGGCCTCGTTCACGTCGTAGGTGACAGAGGTCTTGATGCCCAGGTCGACAATTTCACGTACAATTTCCGCAGGCTCAACATAGATGAAGTCAACCTCTACGAGCACGGCCTTCTTGTTGTAGGTGATGGCCCAGTAGGTCTTGATGGTCTGTGCTTCGAGGCCGCCAATGTTATAGCAGAGGTAGTTCTGTCCGTCGGTGTACTTCACGCAAGCGGGAGCCTCAGCGTCACCAGTCCAGCCGTGCGAATCACCATTAGCGTCGCGCCAGCCGTCGTTGGTGTCAAACAGCATTTCCTGAGTGGTGGGGTTGTAGACATAGACTACGGCATCGGAGAGTGACTCCAGGCCCAGTTCAGCCTTAATGCTTGCCACTTGCTCGTCGGTCAGCGAGGCGACCTTCTCCGTATAGCTGCCCTCAGAGGTCTCATATTCAACGCTGGTCACGATGCTCAGGTCAGAGATGGTGATGTCGCCGGCGTCGGGAGCCTCTACGAAGGTCACGTTGATGTTGTAGATGTAGCTCTTGCCGTTGGCCTTCAGGGCCCATTTGGTAGTGTAGGTTGCTCCCAGTTCGTCAGCACCGTTCATATCGCAGATGGTGAATATGCCATCAGGGATAGCCTGGAAGAACTTGACATTGATGCCGGCCTTGTCGGATTCCTCTTCCTCAGCGTTAAGGTCGCCCCAAGTCTCAGCATAGCCCCTGGTGTTGAACCAACCGTCGGTGCTCGTTGAACCAACTTCGGTGCCATCAGGATTGACAATACAGAGCATATTGTCGGTCAGTTCCTCCACGCCGAGGAAGGCCTTGGCAGCGGTGAAGTCGACAGTAGCCTCGGTGGTTGTATAGCCCATACCGGGATAGCGCTCCACGTTGAGGGTCTCTTCGGCTACGGTCTCACCTGCCAGCTCGATGCTGATGGGCAGCAGCTGGTTTTCTGTAGCACTCTTGGCAACAAGGATGGCCACGATGGTGACGTTCTCCAGCTTGGTGTCCTTTGCCCATTCGGCAATCTTGTGCAATTGTTGGTTGGCGGTCGCGGCACCGTTGTTCACACCGATGGTCTCCTCACCGAGGGTAAGGGTACCGGCTGTTGCGCTGGTCTCTTCGAGCGTTGCGCCGGTGAACTTCACCACGCGGTTCAGGTTCTCAGGAACGTTCACCTCAGCGATGGTAGCGCCCTCGATGACGGTGAGCTCGCTGATAGCCTCAGCCTCAAACTTGCTCTCCGGAGTATCTTCGGCTTCCTTCAGCTGCGGGTTGCCGCTGGCAACACGCTTGATGGTGTAGATGTCGCCGTTGAGCTTGGTCATCTCCTGAAGCTTGTCGTTCAGCGAGGTGTACTGAATCCAAGCACCGCCGGTAGCATCCTGGATGAATACGGTGCTGTAGCCGTCGGCACTCTTGCCGATAACCTCTGCGTCCTTCAGCATCACCCTGGCGTATGTGCCAGGCTCAAGGGCGTTGAAGGCAGCGATGTTGGCGCAAATTGTGTAGTCGAGAGGCATCAATGTCTCGGTTGCAGCTGTCTCGTCTACCATCGTGACGATGGCATTGGCCAGGTAGCTGGTGCCGCCCTGGAGGAAGCGCACGCCGTCGGCGTTGCCCGTCCAGGTCATACCCTCGATAGCACCTGAAGAAGCGGTGAAGTTATTGATGTTGCTGTTGCCAGCGGCGGTGAACTCAATCTGCGTGATGGCCTTGCCTTCAGGAGCCTCGAAGGTGAGGGTGGTGTACTCCTTATAGGTCACCAGGCACTGGCCGCGGTTGGTGTCGGTGTAGATGCGCGAAGGAGCGGAACCGGCGGTAATCTTCAGGGTTGCGCCTTCAGCGGTGAAGGTCTCGTTGTAGATGTAGCCCTTCGTGTCGGTCATAGCCTCGCCAATGTTCTCGCGGAAGTTCGGGTCGGCGAAGTTGAATGTAGCAGTAGTAGTAGAAGAAGAAGGTGAGGCGTACTGGTAGTCGAAACCGAAGAAACCGAGTTTCGAGCCAGTGCAATAAACCTTGTACTCGCTTCCAGCCTTTACCGCGAACTCAAAGGTAGTGCCAGATGCGTACTCATTCTTGAAGCCGTCAAAGCCAGCAAGCGACGTGCCATCCTCCTGAATGTAGAAGGACTTGTTGGCATTGAGCCATACGCCCACGGTGATGGTTCCGTCGTAGACAGGCTTGATGGTGTAAACAGTACCGCTGTTGGCATCGCCGTTCTCGCCATTACCGCCAGTATAATACTGGAAGGCGGCACAATCATCGTTGGCACGGGCTGTTGGAGCAGTAAAGTCTGCGCCACCCGATACACCGAAGGTCAACGTAGCAACAACTTCCTCACCGTTCTTCACTTCCAATGTTGTTCCAGCGGGGATAGCCTCCTCAGAGCCTTCAAACTTGAAGATGGGGTCCATAGTGGTATTCCACTTGTATGCACGGCCGTCGATGAAATCCAGGTTGGGAGTCTTGTCCTCATCACCATTGTTGAACTGAATACGTTCAGGAGCGTTGAAAGCCTTGAATGAGAAATTGTAGACACCGTCTGTGGCGGTAATTGGCGTGCCAGGCTGGGCGCCGGCAAACTCCTTGACATCTTCTCCCTCACCGCTCCAGGCGTATGCATAGACATTTTCCCAAGCGGCATCGGTGGTGAAGGTTACGGCGTAATCATTCAGATAGTACTCGTAAACCTTGCCATCCTCGAAGGTCCAATCAGGAGTCTGTTCACCGGCATTGTTGTGGAAGGTAATGGTCTTAGGAGCCTCCTCGGCCTTGATGGCAATTGAGAACTCGCCATTGCCGCCCTCCATCTTTGTGCCAGGCCATCCGCCCAAAGCCTCATCGTTACCGTTCTTAACGTATGCCCAAACCTCGTCCATACCGTCGGTCTTGAAGGTGGCAGAGAAATCGCTCAAAGCGATGACACGGCCAGAAGAATTGTACACGCCGCCATCCTTGAAGTCCTGGTCAGTAGTCTGAGCGGTGCCGTTACCAAAGAGGATTCCAACGGGGTCTGCCTTTGTAGTCCAGATGTAATTATTTTCAACATCTTTTTCGGTCATCACCGTGCCCGGCCATTCCTCCGTCACGGGATTGTTGTCTTTGTCCCAGGCATAGACATAGACCGTTTCCCAATTGGCATCGTTGATGAAGGTCACGGTCTTTGTGGCTTCCCATTCCACTTTGATGTAGAACAGTCCGCTCTCGCCAGAACCACGAGCAATGACGTGGTCACCGGCCGGAACATCTTTCACGGTGTAGATGCGACACCCAGTGCCATCAGCGGCATCGGTTATGGCTAATTCCGTACCGTCGAGTTTGATGGTGTTGGAACTCCAGGTGCTCTGAACAATGGTCACCGTTGAAACTTCTGGTGTGGTGAAGTCAATTGCAGTGGCTCCCTCCATCTTCAAACCTTGGGAGAACGACATACCATCGTACTCGGCGCCATTGAACTTCGAGTTCCAGTTCCACTTACCAGCCGCAGATGCTGCTTCGTGGGTGAAGAACCCCTCGGGCGTTGAAGTTCCCGGAGATTTGCTAAGGTTGAACGTAGCGACCTCACCTGCCCATACCGACGTCATAGCCAGCATTAAAAGGCAGACTAAAGATAAAATCTTTTTCATACGCTTTTTGTTTTTTAGGTAATAATTAGGGTTAGATAATAAAAAATAATTGTTAGATTCCACATTGTTTAATGAGATTTCTAATCTCTTTGTCAGTCATTGTGCTTCTATTGGACTTATCGTAGATAGTCAACAACAGTAGTGTTCCATTGTTCTCAGTCAATAGTGCAGTGTAAGTAAGCACTCTGGCACCTCCGCTTTTGCCTTTCCCTTTGTCGGTGATAGTCATTCTCACCTTCCTAATTCCCTTTCCAAGGCTTGTTCCTTGTAATGGGTTTTCTTTTAGTGACTCCAGGAAGACCTTATAGTCTTGCTTTACCGAGTGATAATGGTTTGCAAGGTTTTTCAACTCCCTTTCAAAGCGTGGTGATGTCTCGATTTTCATAATTCGTCAATGAGGGCTTCAGCAGGTCGGAAAGACATTTTTCCTTCCTTATACTGTTTCAGTTGTTCGAGCGCATCTTTGATGTTTGCTTTCGTTTCAGCCTTCGCTTTGTTATCGGTCGTTCTTGGTGTAACCACGTTGTCAACCCCCCGCAGGGTTTTTATAGCCATTCTCACCCTCGGAAGCATTGCCTGGTCGCTAACTGTTACTAATAGTTGTGGCATATATATTTTATTATTAAGTTGTTATTGTCTCATTGTCCGCTATGCTGCTCTGCGCTATCGAATCTCACTCCCATTACGATGAATAGTTTTGCGGCAAAGATACGAAGTTTTTGCGAAACTGAGAAATCTGAAATGTGAAAACTTGCTAAAAGCGGAAGAATCACTCCTTGCACTCGTGTGGCGGGGGCACCTGGGCCTCTATTCCGGCGGCACGGATGTCGGCCAGCAGCTGGTCGGCATTGGTCTCGTCGGTGAAGTAGGTGACGGCGAGCGACTTCCTGGCCGGATTGACGTTCACGTCCTCCACGCCTTTAAGTATGAGCACTTCGTCCATTGTCTCCTGCGTGGTCTGCGTGGCGGGAATGTTGTAGTAGGCGTAACTGACCTTCGGCCCTGAATAGTAGTTCACGGGCGTGAAGCCCAGGCCTTGCAGGGCCTCTCTGATGACGGCCTTGCTGGTGCGGTTGGCGTCGTAACGGATAAAGTAGTAGTTCTTGTCCAAATGAGGTGACATACTATCAATGCCCTCTATCTGCTTCAACTTGGCGGCAATGCGGTCGGCGCACTTCTGGCAATGCATATCGTCCATACGGAGGCCGAACCCGCGACGGATGACCTCGTCGGGGCTATAGGACGACGCTTTGTAGCGGCCCGTAGCGGCAAGGCGAGCCTCAATCGAATCGACACAAGTCTGCGTGGGGTCATAGACGATGGTAGTGGTGCGCCGCTCGTAATTGAAACGCATACTCTCTATGCCTGGCAATTGCTTCACGGCCACCATCACCTTGTGGCCGCACTCCTCGCACTTCATACCCTTGATGCGCAGGGTGATGGTCACCTGCGCCCCTGCGGGGCTAAATAAGAAAGAAAAAAGAAGAAATAATAAACTCCGCATATAGATTGTCGTTATTAGTGGTGTTTTTTAGTTTTCAGCCATAATGGTGAGTACCGAGGAAATGTCGGCCACATCTACGGTGCCATCGACATTCACGTCGGCCTTGGGGTCGTTGCCGCTATCGGCCATCACGGTGAGGATGGTCGAGATGTCGGCCACATCCACGTAGCCGTCGGCGTTTACGTCGCCCTTCAACGTGGCAACAGGCTCGTCGTGGAAGTCGGCGATGGCCTGTCCTGCCCAAGAAATCCAGTTCTTGTCGTCGGTTTCCCAAGTCCAGTTGCCGTAGAAATGGTTGTCGTTGCCATTGATGGTCATATAGACCTCGTCCTTTGCGTCTAAGCGCACTTGCGTAGACTCTTCACAATTGCGCTCAAAACCCACTTTGTCGCCATTGGCCACAAAGCGGTAGTGGTAGCGCAGGGCATTGTTCTTCATCGGAATGGTGTTCACGCCAGCCGTCTCTCCCCCGTTCAGGCTATTGCTATTGATTTGCTCGTAGTAGTCGGCGGAGAGCACAAAGTCGTAGGTGCCGGCGTAGGCAAGGAGCACCAAGGCTGTGTTCTTGTTGATAATGTAGTTCTTGCCTTCCTCCGCACCGTCGTAGTAGCCGTAGCTGACGGTGGCCCCATTCTTGGCAGTATAGCCAGACGAAACCCTGGCGGCGACTATCTCACGCGGAACGAGGTAGCTGCTGGCTATGTGGTAGCCCCGGAAGCCGTTCTTGATGTCCAGTTTCAGCGCACCGTGCACCTCGCCGAGGGAGAAATGCGGGTCTGTAGGCTCCTCGCTGCTGGCATACTGCGGGTAGGCCGAATTGCCGTAAGGATGACCTGCGGTGCCGTATGTCAGAGCGATGAGCAGGTCTTTGGTGTTTGTCAGGTCGGCAATGTCCAGTTTGCCGAGAATCTGCCAGCTGTAGGCCACGAACTCGCCTGTGGCGTCGGCAAATAGCGCGGCCATATTTCGCACGGTCTTACCTTCGGCATCTTCAGTATCGGCGTTGTTCGTCTTTGTACCGTCCTCGCCCAGACCCTTGAGGTCGGCCTTCACCCAGACGGTCTCGCCAGAGGCGGCAAGGGCGTCCTTTTGGGCCAGCAATTGAGCCACGGTGTAGGGGTTGTCCTTGGTCTGTGCATTTGCGCTACTAAATGACAAAGATAAAATAACAACTAAAATCGGTAGAATCTTCTTCATAATACGTTATTAATTTGTTGTAGTAAAATTTGGTTCGTCCAAAGTGGGAGTTTGGTTCGTCCAAACTATGAGTTTGGTTCGTCCAAAGTGGGAGTTTGGTTCGTCCAAACTTTTGGGGCCATTTTTCGCTCAGTTGTAAAGGCCGAAAGTGAAGCCCACGGTTTTGCGGTCTTGTGAGTGCTGTGCGCTGATGATGTCGGCGTAGGCTTTCACGTAGAAAGTGTTGCTCTGACCTTTCAACTTCAGGGGGAAAAGGTACTTGGCCGAAATCTGGCCGCGCCAGTAGTCGGCGTCGTAGTAGGCCATATCAGGCAGGAGCACCTGGCGGGCCACTTCCGTGGTGGCATCGGCCAAAGTCAGGTCGGCCTTCAGGGCACGGCTATAGGTGGCGGTGGCGTCGAGCCAAAGGCGGTCGTTGAGCAGGCCATAACCGCCTTCGAGGGAGAAGTCCAACCGCTGGTGCTTCAACTCCGATGCGGGCAGGAGGTGCTTCGTGGTGGAGCCAGAGAGGCGGGCCAGGAAGCCGAAATAGCCCGTAATGGCAGGCGTGGGCGACGACTCTCCCAACGTGTTGAGACGATAGTGGAGCGAGGCGTCGATGGTGGTCAGTTGCTGGCGCTTGCGATACTCTATCTGCGTGTCGTAGCGGTAACTGGTGTAGCCCTTTTCGGCATCTTTCTCCTGAACGAGTTGCTGGCGGTATTCGTCAGCATAGCCCTGTTGCCACTCCGCCTCGATGTCGATGGTGTGGAGAAGTCGGTCGGAGGCAATGCGATTGCGCGACGCGGCCTTGTAAATATATGTCGTATAACGGCCTGGAGAGAACTTGTATTGTCCCCAAACGTCCTCCTTGCCTCGGGCGATACCAATGGAGTTAAGGGTTGAGAATTGGGAGTTGGGCGTTAAGCCATAGGTCAGTTCTGCACCGAACTCGTGGTTGACCCACTCGCGCTGGTAACCGCTATAGCCTCCTATGGCGCCGACGGCCTCGCCAAGACCATAGAACTGGTAGTAGGCGAGATTCGGGTCCTGCTGAACGGTGGTCATATTGGGAATTTTCTCCTTGCGGCGATGGTAGTAGCCGCTGAGTCCGAGGGTGTTGTGGCCAAAGGAATAGGTCACGGCAGGGGAAATCTTATAGTCGAGCAACTCAGAACGGGAGCGCGGGTCGCGTAGGCGGCTCAGGTCGCCCACGTTGTAGTCGAGCCGTGCGCCCAGCGTCAGTTCCCTGTCGGCTTTTTCGCCTGCCAACGGTATGGGAATGGTGGAAAGGGCCGCCGAGAGGTCGAACTGCTGACGGTCGTACTTGCCGCTGACGCTACTTCCACCATAGAAAGGATTTGAGTCGTAGGGACGCATCACGTCGGCCCAACTACGGTCTTTCGTGCGGTCCATATCGAACTGGAAGCGGCCATAACCCACCAGGAACTGGCCGATGTGCTGATAGCGCTCAGTCTCAAAAGTCAGTTCGTTCCGCTGACCACCCTCCTGCACGCGGTGGTAGTCGCCGTCAGTATGTTGGAGGCGGAACTCAGCATAGCCACGGTTTGCGCTATTGTCTATACCCAGTCCGGCGGCATTGTCGGTGAGCCGCCAAAGTTGTGTGGCGTCCTGGTAGCGATAGAGGCCTTCCTGGGCTTGTGCGGTGCCAAATGATAAATGACAAATGATAAATGATAAACCTATCACCTTTCGTCCTGTACTATTTGTCATACTCTCTCGGTTTTATCGTTGTCGATGTTTGGAAGTCGTTGCTTGAATTGTTGGTGTCCGTAAGGATGGGGCGTCCGTCGGGCATCAACTTGCTGGTGCGGCGATAGACCACCTCGCCGTTCCAACCGCTGATGGCGTTGATAACGGTGTAGCCAGCGTCGATGTCGGCATAGAGTCGCTTAGTGCCAACGTCCACGGCAGGTGTCTTGTTGGTCAGTCGGAGGCACTCCACGCCGTCAATGATGTGCCGTTTGGGGCACAGAATCCATTGGTTGCCAGCGGTCTTGCCGTAGGGATAGGTCAGGGGCCAGGTGGTAACGTCGTCATCGGTGCGGAAGATGACCACGCCACAAGGGCCGCTCTGCACAAGGTTCATATTCGACACGGAGGGGTACATCGTATAGACAAGTTCCAATGCCGGCGTGGCGGGGTTGTTCTGCATCTTTCCACTGGTGTCCTTGGCCTCGAAGTCAGCATCCGTGAGGTCGTTCTCCAGCGTGTCGTTGGGCGTGTGGTCAATGGCGCTGTTCACGATGAGCACCGTGCCGCTAGGAGCCACACAATAAGGTGCATCGGCTGGTATGCGGAACACCTGTTTGAGCAGAATGACGCTGTCCTCATAGACCTCGTGCAGGTTCTCCAAGGTGTAGGCCTGGGTGCTTTCTCCCTCAACGAGACCGAGATAGAGTCCGCTGACATCGACTGTATCATTGCTCTGGTTGTACAACTCAACGTATTTGCCAGCCATATATGTGCGATTGTTCAGGTCCTTCGAGCCAGCATAGAATATCTTGCCAATGATGATGTCGCGGTCGATGCTCAGGCTGGTGGGCAGGCTGATGGTCTCGTCCTGGGTGATAAGGCGCTGGTTGAGCGAACCGCTGATGGAGGCGCCGCTAATGACCTGCGCATCACCAGTAAGAGCACGATACTCTTCAGCGCTAATGGTCCACGAACACGATATGTCGTAAACATCGGGTACAAGCCCTGTGAAAGTGGCGATACCCTCAGCGTCGGTGGTGGCGGTGTGCCTCTGCGTGCCCATAGTGAGCGTCACGTCGTGGCCGCCAAGGCCGGTGTTTGCGGTAAACTCACTTGGCAGCGACAATTGCACGCGGGCGGAGAGGGCGTGGGTGGCATCGTCGAAATCGACGCAGGAAGCGAGGAGGGTTGCGAAGATTGCGCAACCTACTAAACGAAAGTGAGAGGAGAGGTGTTTCGTTGTCATATCTTCAATCTGTTCTCAGAAGTTAAGGGAAAGTTCGGCCCCAAACTGGAAGGTGCCAGTATTGCGCTGGGTAAGGGTCGAGGTGTTGTTGCCACTGAGGTAGGGTTCATAGAACAGGGCATTGTTCACATAGAGGGAAAGACTTCCCACATTTCCCAGTTCCTTGGAGAGGCGGGCCTGGAGGTTCCAGGTAACAGGGTTCTTCGTGGGGTCGTTGTCGGTGTGCTTGATGGCGAGGTCGCTGACAGCCACTTGTCCGCCGTCGAAATTGATGGACTGCTCACCATTGAGGTGGTGATAGACCAGGTCGGGCGTGATGTAGCCAATGACCTCCTTGTCGGCGATGAAACTATAGTTGGAGTTGTGCCAGATGGCCTGTGCGGTGAACGAGGCCACCATCTTCAACCTTGGGATATGGGTAACGGCACGCAGGGTGGTAATGAATCGGCGGTAGCGCATATAGTCCTCGCCAGAGGGATAGACCACCTTGAACGGCGTGGCACCGATGGCCTGATAACTGGCAGGCAGCAGGGCGTTGCGCACCGATTGCGAGTTCATATCCGTGCTCCACGTCTTCGTCTGGCTCCAGGCACCGCTCAGGTAGAAGCGGGTCATCAGGGGCTTTACTTCGCCCAGGTCGCAATCCAGTTCCACGCCTGTGTTCACCGTGGTGTTGGTGTTGCCTATCATACCTGTGGTCATATAGACCAGACGGTTCTCAATACTGGCAGGATTGTCGATGGTGTTGTGCTGGGCGTCGAGCGTATAGTAATTATAGTTATAGGTGAAATACTCCGTGACGGCACCGAAACCATCAGGTGTCTTGTCGTGATAGGCCAGCACACTGACCTTGCGACCACCAGGCAGTTTCACGTCCACGCCACCCTCAATCTTGGTGGTCGTGGCGTTCTTCATCCCTTCAGAATACTTCACGTCATAGACTTGCGTATGGTAGTTCAGCACCTGTTTCGAGCCGTCCTGCGGCATATAGTTGGCGGCCACATTGTCGTCGTACTTCTTGTCGGGATAGAGGTAGTTCAGGCCCGGCGTCTTCGAGTTCATTCCAATACCTAAACGCAAGTTGAGCCATTTCGTGGCGGTGAAAGCCACGTTCACGCGGGGCGAGAGGGCCGTGGTGGCCACGTCGCCGAATGGCTGCAAGGCGGTGAAGCGCAGGCCCAGTCCGATGCGCAGACGGTTCACCTTGTTGATGTTCCAAGTGAACTGATCCTCGGCGAAAGCCGACAATTGGTGCAGGCCGGGGATGTCGTCGAAGGCGCGTGGACGTCCGCTGCTGTTGGGCCGGTAAGGCCGTGCCTCGTCGTCGTTGTAATAGCCTCGGCCGGTGTTCCAGTCGTAGTGGTACTCAGCACCCAGTTTGAAACTCTGCACGGTCTTGCCCTTGCGCAGGAAGAAATCGTCGGTCAACTTTAAGAAAACATTGCCAGGGCGGCTCTCGGTGATGCCCGTGGCCAAGTAGGAGGTGGTCATCCAAGGCACGTCATAGTAGCCCGTCTCGCGTGCCGTGAGGATGGGCAGCAGACCGGTGCTGTTGGCCACGAAACTGGAGTTGTGGGAGTCAATGATACTGTAACTGATACCAGCGGTGTACTTCAGGGAGCGGGCCAAAGGCAAATCAAGGCGCACACGGCCATTATGCGTCAGACCAATGGTTGTGGTCTTGTTCTTCGAGTAGGTGCCGTCGTCCTGTGCGTCAGGGTCGTTGCCCGTCCAGTCCTTGGCCTGCATAAAGCGCACCTTCGTGTCGGTATGCCATTTCTTGGAGAAGTCGATGCCATAGCCCAGGTTCACGGTATAGCGGTCGTAGGAGCGCGTCTTCTGTCGGGGGTCGCCCCAAGCCTTGGCATAGTCGCCACTAACGTTGAGGATGCCGGCTTTGGCAAGGGCAAAACCCTTGCCCACGCTGTAGTTCTGCAGGCCGGGGTTGATTTTGGCTTTCACCTGCAACGGGGTGACGCCCACCTTCGAATGTACCACAACCAGACCGCTGGTCAGGTCGCCATATTCTGCCGACGGAATACCACGGATGATTTCCACATTGTCGATGTCGTCGGCCGACACCTGGCGCAAGTCAGTGCCGGTAAAGGCCGTGGAAGAGAACTGCCCCTGCGTCAACTGGCCATTGTTGGAAATGGGCATACCGTCCACCACAATGCTGGAGCCGAAGGCTGCCGTGTTGTTGTTCACCAGAGAGCGCAGTTGCAGATTGGCCTGTTGCGTCAGGTCGTGGTTGCCCATCAGTTGGCCAGGGATGAGTTGCATCACGTCGGCAAGGCTCGTAGCCTGCAAGTGGTCGATGGCCTGCCGGCCCACGACGCTGGCTGTCGATGCACCGCTCTCCTTCTGCTGGGCCGTCACGGTGACCTCCTTCAAAGCCAGACTGGTGGGCGTGAGACGCAACTGCATCGTCAAATCCTTATCAACCATCACGGCACGCTCCAGCGTCTCCATTCCCACGTAGCGCAGGCGCAAGGTGTAACGTCCCGTCGGGATATTGGTCAGCGTGGCCTTTCCATCAAGGTCGGTGGTGGTAGCGACTCCTGTGGGCAGAAGTTCCACGGTGGCCATAACCACCGATTCGCGGGTGGAGGCATCAGTAACACTGACATTCAGCGTGTGTCCTGTCTTCTGCGCAAAGGCAACCAAGGAGAACAGGCACAAGCCCAAGCAAAGGACAATGGTTTTACTCTTTATCTTCATATTTATGGTATTAGCATATTTGATTCGTTATAGCGATGTCAGCGGGCCACGCCTTGCAACATCTTGTCGTCTCGGCTCAAAAGGGTGGACTCCAACACTTGTGAAGAGGACAGCGTCCAACCTGGCAACGAGTAAACATTCTCCACCACGTGACGTGCTTGCCGGTTTGCAGTCTGGCAGACGCTTTTCAGGCGCACGGCACAAATGGTGTCGGCGGCAAGCACCGTCTTCATCTCCACCGTCAGGGCGTCGCTCATACGGATGCAAAGAGAGTCTCCAGTCAGCGCGAGCATCTCACTCTTGCCATCGAGCAGATTGGTCACCTCAGCCTTCATCTTGGCCTCCATAAAGTCAATCATATCGAGCCGGTTGTTGGTGGTAAGAGTGGGCAGGACAGAATCGGGCATAGCCTTGAACACGTCGCGCATAGTCTGTGCCTGCAAAGTGAGAAATGAGAAGAGGGAAATGAGAATTATGATGTGTTTCTTGTTCATATTTTCATTATCTTTTGTTTTTTGCCAATTGCATCATCATCACGGCGGCCAGTCCGGCAGTCTCTGTGCGCAGACGGCTCTTGCCTAAAGTCACGGGGATATAGCCTGCCTCGACGGCCATACGCACCTCGTCGATGGAGAAGTCACCTTCGGGGCCTATCAGCACCAGGGCATCCTCCCCTTCACCGCCTTTTTGCAACTCGTCGAAAAGGTCGGTGCGTTCCACCTCCTCATAACAATGGGCAATGAAACGGCGGCCCGTAGCGTGACGGGCCAGGAACTTGCGAAAGTTTTCCATATCATTCAGAACAGGCAACCAAGCCTTGCGGCTCTGCTTCATAGCCGCCACAGCAATCTTTTCCATGCGCGGCAACTTCACCGAGAGGCGCTCGGAAAACTGTGTATGCAGCAACGAGAGTTCGTCGATGCCTATCTCCGTGGCTTTCTCGACAAGCCATTCCATACGATCCATTAACTTCGTGGGGGCAATAGCCAGATGCACACGCCCGGTCCATTGTCGTTGCTGCGGCAGATCTTCCTTGACGATGTAGGAACAGCGTTTCTGCGTGGCCTCAGCCACCTCGGCGCGGAAGAAAGTGCCCTGCCCGTCCATCAGCATCATTTCATCGCCCGGCTTCAGCCTCAACACACGCACGGCATGCACGGCCTCATCGGCTGGCAACTCACCTTGTGTGGCGGCATCGGGAACATAGAAATAACGCTCTTCTTTCATATTCTTCAGTAAACAGGCCGATGCTAAGATTTTTGGGGGAGTTCGGAATGACGGCGTTTGATTTCGTCGCGCAGTTGTGAGGCCAATTCGTAGTTCTCCTCATCGACGGCTTTCTGCATCACGAGTTTCAATCTGCCCACATCCATTGTGTTGATGGGAATGGCGATGCCCGTCGCCTTCTCCTCGAAAGGCACACTCTGGCGGGCCATCAGCCCTTCTTCTATGTACAGAGGAATGTCAGACATCAATGTGAGCAGCACGGCGTCGCTCATACGGAGCCTGACGGTCTCGCCGTCGTTACCCATCATCGCCACCTGGTATTGCCCGTCGTAAAGGCCAAACACCATCAGTTCGTAAGTGGAGGGTAGCAACGTCAGGAGTGCTTCGGGCAACATCGTGGCGCATTCTTTCGGGGCCTTCAAACGCAAAAGCAGTTGCTGCTGTATCGGCTCGTCGCAAATGACGGTCAGCGCACGCCGCCGCTCCTCGTCGGTAAGCAAGACAATGGCAATGCCATCGCCACCCGACACTTGCTGCATATTTTCAAATCTTAACCTTATACGCTTCATTCTGTTATGTTAATGTAGGGCCTCACTCATCTGACGGCCAAAGTCGGAGGTGACATAATTGTCGATGTGCTGGCAGACATTGGCCGAGAATTTTAAAGCACAGTCTACCAAACCGTCCCATTGCGCCTCGGTCAGGGCATTGCCCATCTGCTCACGGGTGATGCCATACTTGATAAGGCCATAGACAAACCCGGCATTGAAATTGTCGCCAGCCCCCACGGTACTAACCGTCTGCGTGTGGGCGATGGGGTACTGCTTGCGGAAGCCGCCCTCGTCCCTCAGTTCTACGGGGCCGGCTCCTTGCGTGAAGATGAACTTCTTGGTGTAGAACGCAATCTGCGAGCGGTACACCTGATCTGGGTCTGACGAGCGGAACATCACCTCAAAGTCTTCGCTGGAGCCGCGCACGATGTCGGCCATCTCCAGATTCTCAAGGATGCTGGGTGTGAGTTTTACCACCTCGTTCTTGTGCGAGGCACGGAAGTTCACATCGTAGTAGAGGATAGCCCCCTGCCGGCGGGCATGCTCCAAGAAACCCTGAACTTGAGGGCGAATGACGGGATTCACGGCATAGTAGGAACCAAAGAGCACGATGTCGTCAGGCCCCACCTCAGGGCTTACAAAATCAAGCCGGTCGCTGGGATGGTCTTTATAAAAGATATACTCGGCATCGTTCTGCTCATTGAGGAAGGCCAACGAAATGGGCGATTTCGAGTCGGGATAGACATATACCGACGAGGCATCGACACCGTTCTCTTCCAGGAAACCGATGATGCGCCGCCCGATGCGGTCGTTTCCCGTCTCACTGATGAAGGAGGCCTTGACGCCCGCCCTTCCCAGCGAGATGATGCTGTTGAACACCGACCCGCCCGGTACTGCGCCAATGGGCTGGTCTTCCTTGAAGATAATGTCGAGAACGGTCTCGCCTATGCCAAAAACTCGTCGCATAAATGAAAGAATTTGGGATGATTACTACCGAGATAGGATTCCAAGTATTGCTGTGATGTCGCCCACGTCAGTTTTTCCGTCGTCATTGACATCGGCCTCGCCGTTGCTGCCAACGATTTCGACGAGCCTAACCAGGTCGGCGTGGTTCACCAGTCCGTCAGCATTGACGTCACCCTTGATGGGATAGACGTAGTCGATGGCCAGGACGATGCACTGCTGTTCGCCGCTGTTCTTGAACTCCACCTTGCTCAGAGCGGGCAGGCTGAAACTGACGTGGTCGGGGTTACTGGTGTTCTTCTTTGCCTGCAGGATGGTGGCATTCTCCACGGTGTAGTCGGTGCCTCCCACGCTGGCCCAATAACTGGTGCGCGGTTCAGTATCCTTGGTGAAGTTGGTGTAACTCCAGATGGTCATCTTCGTGGCCACGGCCCCCTTCGGCAGATAGACGGTGTTCATAGCACCATTGCTTGTCTTGATAGTGGTGCGGCTGATGTTCTCTTCCCCAAAGACGACGCTGATTTTGTCGGCTGCTGAATAGGTCTTCTCCAGATTGCCGGTGAGCACCATCTTGAAGCCCTCAGCGTAGGTGCCGTCGTTGCCAGTCACCTGGTTGTTGTACTCACTATTGTCAACGCTACTGGCCGTCACGTTGTCCCAAGAGATGAGCGCCGTCTTGGTCTCCATCTCCACGGGCTGCGGGTCGGGGTCGGGATCGGGGTCGTCTGGGTTAGGGTCCTCACCATCTCTTGTCACTTTAAGCACGCCGGTGGTGTAAAGTTCGCTGGTGTCCCACATCAACCCCTCACCAGGCGTGGCGGGCAGGATCTCGGCAAAGGTTCCCGTAATGGTTCCTCCAGGAGTGAACACCTTGTAGGATGTGCCGTCGGCAGGAGCCTCTGACAGCACACCATTGGCAATCATCAGCGTAGCCCCTTCGACCAAGGTGATGTTGCCAGTAACGGCCAGGGTGTTGCATTTGGTGGCCGTAGCAGGAATGTTCACTATGCCGCTCTTGTTCACTCTCAGGGTGCTCTTCAATGTCAGTTTCGAGCCGTTGATGAGGGTGTCGCCAGCCTGGATAGTGCCATTGACGGTGACGGCTCCAGCCACACTACCCTTACCAGCCAGGGTGGCGTCGGCACTCACGGTGACGGCTCCCGTACCACTATTCGTGCCGTTGACGATGAGCGTACCTGCGTTCACTTTCGTAGTGCCTTTATAGTCGTTGCTGCCAGTGAGTCGCCAGAGACCAGTGCCGGTCTTCACGATGTTTACAGTGCCGGTATGGCCGCTGCCTGAGCACGACCAGTTATTGATCTTGCCGGCGAAGGTCTCGTCGCTGTTGGCCGAACCTACCGTCCACGTGCAGGTGAAGCCGTCGGTCTGCTTGCTGGAACCGTTGATATAGGTAGTGCTGGTGCCCGAAATACCGCCGATGGTCAGGTTGCCGCTGGTGCTCCAATAGCACAGGTTGGCGTTGCCTTTCAGTTCGATAATGGCCTTGTTCAGGTTCGGCGACTTGTCGAGCAGTAGCAGCGAACCGCGCTTGTCGCTCGATATGCCGTTAGCGATGAACCGCCCGGTAAAGCCGCTCCAGTCGCCCTGCACATATTCGCGCAGATAAGGGATGTTGAGTTGTATGTTTCCTGCACCCGTCACCTTGTTGTTGATGTAGCAGTTGCGGTTGGGGGCAAACACCGAGGTAGTGCCCTCAGTCACTTCGATGGGGAAGGAATAGGTCTCGTAGCCGCTTGACTCGCCCTTGGTCCTCAACGTTCCGCCCTGCATAACGAGTTTCGAAGAGGAACCGATGCCAGCCTTAGAGATGTCAGTAGTGCTCAGATAGAGAGTGCTGCCCTTCAGCACGGTGGCCCCCTTGTAGCCAAAGAATCCTGTCGTGCCCACGGTAATCTGGCCAGCACCGTCGATGATGAAGTTAGCATTGGCATCGCTGCCCTCAATGACACCATTCATAGTGACTACGGCAGACTTGATGTCGAGCGTAGAAGTGGACGAGAGTTTCATCGAGCGATTGGTCGTAGTGGCGCTGCCCGTGTAGCGGTAGGTACCGCCGTCGGCAATCCAGTTCTGGGCGAACTCCACGCTACTGCCAATGGCCGATGCCGAGCCGCCGTTCTTCAGCGTCGAAAACTCCAGCACGCCGTCGTGCAACACAGTAGCACCCGTATAGGTGTTGCTACCAGTAAGCGTCAGCGTGCCTGCGCCACCCTTGTTCACCGATGCGGTGCCGCCGATGGCCGCCCCACCCACGGTGAGGGCCAGAGGCTCCTTATAGACGACGGCGGCGGGCTGGGTGGCCTCTGCCAGCGTCAACGTCTGGCCTTCGGTGGGGGCCAGCAGCACGTTCTTCCCCTCGGCCTGTGCATTGTCATAGTCTCCGCCCGTCCAAGTGTAATCAGGGAGGTAACTGTCCAGGTCGATGACGCCAACCTCCAATGGCCGCGTAGACATATCTGTCTCAGGCGTATAGTCGGAACTGTCGATGTGGGAGTCGGCTTTCACGCGCACCGCGTATTTCGTGCCAGGCTCCAGGCCGGTGATGGTGAACGACGTGGTGTTAGCCGCCGTCTCGCCTGCCACAGTCCACTGGCCGTCCTTCTTTATCTCCACGATAAAGCCTGTCTCGTCGTAGGTATAGTCACGCCAACTGACGGCCAGCGTGGTAGTGGTGGCCTTGTCGAGGGTCAGGCCGACTGGAGCGCGCAGGAAGTAGTCGCGGTCGTCCACAGTAATCTCGTTGATGTAGTTCTCGATATTGGCATAGCCATTTGAGTCAATCACCATCGCATCGTCCTTTGCCGGGTCGGTGCCATTGTCTATTTCCCACTCGTCGGGCATTCCGTCGCCGTCGGAGTCTTGTTTCTTCACACCGGCATAAACATTCCAGGTGGAGGGGGCACCATAGATGAGCGACTCCTCATTGCTGATGAGGGCGCCACTCTTGCCATACGACATCACTTCGTCCACCATATAGCAGTCCACCATATCACGGTAGGGCAGCGACGCGCCTACTGTGGGAAGATTGGTCTCCAAAAGTTTGTCGCCTGGGTTCAGTTGCAATTCAGGATAGGGATAAGGCTCCGACTCGCGTGTGGCGGCGTTATAGTCGGTGATGATGGAGGGGTCGAAAATTCCGTCGATGTTGCGGTCCTGCCAGTTGTCGTCGCCGTAGCAATGGAAGTCGGCATTGCCGCCGGTGAAGGCTGCGCCACCCTTTGCCGGGCCGTTGATGAAGAGGTTCGACTGGATGTTCACGTAACTTTTGCCCTCAGAGTCGCCGCCCATAATGTAGGCGCCATTGCTCCAGTTATAGACAATATTGTTGGCATACTGGTTGATGCCCTTGATTTTGAAGTTACGGGTGGAGTTGTCGCAAAGGAAGTTGCCGATGAGCGAGATATAGTCGGTCTGCATCAATCCGCCAGCCGAGTGGGTCATCAGTCCCTGGCCCACGATACTGTTCTGCAGGGTGATGTTCTGCGGCGTGGTGCCCTTGCCGTCAGGGTTGATGGAGAAGGTCTCGTCGAGTCCCCAGGCGAAGGAGCAGTGGTCGAAAATCATATTGGCGCCATTGGCGATGCCTGCACAGTCTTTGCCGCTACTGCCATTATGGCCCATGCGGAAGCGCATATAGCGCACGATGATGTTGTTTGCGCCTGAGAACGACACACCGTCGCCATAGACGGTGATGCCCTCGCCAGGAGCCGTCTGTCCGGCCACATAGAGGTTATTGGAAAAAACAATACGCGAACTGATGTTGATGACACCCGCCACATCGAAGACAACGATGCGGTTGGGCTGGCTCACGGCGTCGCGGAGCGAACCTGTGCCAGAGTCCTTGAGGTTAGTCACATGGTAAACTTTACCTGTACGTCCGCCAGTGGCGAAACGCCCCCAGCCCTGTGCGCCGGGGAATGCCAGTTGCTGTGCATCAGCAACCACAATGCCTGCCATCATCAGCAGGGCCATGAATAGTCTTTTAGTTGGTTTCATCTTTAGTTAGTATATACAGTTAGTTTTGTCTTTTTCTTCTTCACGATTTCGCTTGGATACCTCCCTTAAAATTTGGACGAACCAAACTCCTACTTTGGACGAACCAAACCACCAGTTTGGACGAACCAAACTCTTAGTTAGGACGAACCAATTTCAGACCCCGATTTATCGGGTATGTATGATACATTTTTTCTTCGTCATAATTTGGGCGCAAATTTACATAAAAAAAATGAAATGACGAAAAAAAACAAGGAAAAGTTACACTAACTCATCTAAATCGGAAACAATTCGAGTGGGGAGTGAACGGTCAATGGGAGCGTCAGACCATTGTTCGCCCTCAAGCCACACCGTGTGACAGCCTATGCTACGGGCAGGAATAATATCGTTGGCGATGCTGTCGCCCACCACCGTCACTTCTTCAGGCGTCATTCCAAGGGTCTCCACACCCATCTGGAAGATGCGGGGGTCTGGCTTGCGCACACCTACAGCAGCCGACTCTATCACAGCATCGAAACAACCGTCAAGACCATAGTCCCGCAACACCACAGGCAGATTTCCGTAGAAATTGCTCACCAGCGCCAAAGGCTTCCCCTGCGCCTTCAGCCGAAGCAGCGCCTCACGGCTATGCGCCACACAGCCCTCGGCCAAAGCACACACGTCGGCCAGCACCTTCTCGGCCAAGGAACGGTCGGTGGTGCAACCCATATCCGCCAGACAGTCGAACTGCAGGCGCAACTTGACGGCCAGCGTCTCACGCATAGAGAATATGGGCTTGACCAAAGGCAGTCTGCCCATCGTGCGCTCGGCAAAGACGTAGGCTTCGCGGAAATGCGCTTCCCCAACGCCCACGCCACAACGCTCGTATGCGTGCCATAGCACTCGCCCCCAATGGCATCCGCCCGTGTCGAGGGTGCCTCCAAAGTCGAAGATATATCCTCCCATTCACCACTCATCCATCATCTCCCTGCTGCTCCATACTGGCATAACCTGCCCGGCGGGGCTGAAATCGATGAGCGTCAGGTCGAAGATGAGGAGGCTGTGGGCGGGGATGACACCGTTTACTGTCTCCTTGTAAGCCAATTCGCTGGGGATGTAGACGCGCCAGTGGTCGCCACGGTGCATGTGCAGCAGTGCGGTGCTGAAGCCGTCGATAATCGACGATGACGACAGCAGGAACTTCGTGTTCGAGTTCGTCGCCGGATTGTATGTCCCGTAAATGGTGCCGTCAAACACGTAACCTTCAGGGTGCAGCACCGTTGGGATGAGGCGCCCT
This sequence comes from Prevotella sp., assembly GCA_017960525.1. Classification (GTDB taxonomy): domain Bacteria; phylum Bacteroidota; class Bacteroidia; order Bacteroidales; family Bacteroidaceae; genus Prevotella. Next base: position 826 of record JAGCZA010000021.1, on the reverse strand, counting down.
TGGTAGCAGACGCGCACCGAGTCGGTGAACATGGGGCAGTCCAGGCCGTCGCCGCTCTCCACCACTTTCACGTAGATATATTGGGAAATCGTACCCTCGCTCTCGTCGTTGAGCGAGTATTTCTTGTACCTGTACCAGCCAGCTTGGCGCAGCGAGTCGTTGGCCAGCGCAGCCAGGAACTGGTCGTTGCGTGCGGTCCAGTCGGCATATTCGTCGACTGTGGCATCGTCCTCACCGCACGAAATGAAAAGGCAACTCAGACAGCCAAGGCAACCTATGATGAATAGTTGTCCTTGTTGTCTGAGTTGTCTAAGGGAAATAAACTTCATAGTCTTTCCGTGTGTTACAGTTTCTTCAGCAGCGAGGCAATGCTCACCTTGTCTTCGATGATGGCATTCAGTTCGCTGATGGCCACACGCTCCTGTTCCATCGTGTCGCGGAAGCGCAGGGTGACGCAGCCGTCGTTCAACGTCTCATGGTCGACGGTCACGCAGTAGGGCGTGCCGATGGCGTCCTGGCGGCGGTAGCGCTTGCCGATGCTGTCCTTCTCGTCGTACTGGCAGGCGAAGTGATACTTCAGTTGGTCGATGATTTCGCGGGCTTTCTCGGGCAGGCCGTCCTTCTTCACCAGCGGCATTACGGCGCACTTCACGGGGGCCAGGGCTGCGGGCAACTTCAGCACCACGCGGGTCTCGCCGCCCTCCAGTTTCTCCTCCTCGTAGGAGTGGCACATGATGGAGAGGAACATGCGGTCGACGCCGATGGAGGTCTCGATGACGTATGGCGTGTAACTCTCGTTGGTCATCGGGTCAAAGTACTTGATGCT
>JAGCZA010000020.1 GCA_017960525.1 Prevotella sp. | reverse complement strand
GGTTTGTTTTTCTTCTTGCAGGGCAGCATTCAACAGTTGCTCGGCATTCTCCTTGCTCATCTGCTGTTTCTGTTGCTGTTCTTGTTTTTGCTCGTCCTGCTTCTGCTGTTGTTCCTGCTTCTGCTGCTCTTCCTGCTTCTGCTTGTCCTCCTGTTGGTTGTCCTGACCGCCACCGCCGCCATTGCCATCGTTCTTCAGTTGCCGCTGGCAGAGCACCAGATTGTAGCGTGCCTCATCGTCGCTGGGGTTGTTACGCAACGCCTGCTTGTAGGCTTCGATGGCTTTCTGGAAGTCCTTCGCCCCCTGCAGCACCACCCCCATATTATGGTAGGCCTGTGCTCTGCGGTAAGGGTTCTGCTCCAACTCGCCCGCCTTCATAAAGGTCTGCACCATCGTGTCGCGCTGCTCTTCGCGCACCAGCTTGAAGTTCTCGGGGAACATCGACGTGGCCAGATTGTACTGCGCCCGTGCGTCGGTGCTGTCGGCACTGACGGCCTTGAAATAATCCACTTGTGCCTCGTGCCGCTTATTGATGCGGAACTGGCTGTTGCCATGCCTTATCAGCTTGCGTGCCTGACGGTTGTCGGCATAAGCCTCTCCTATGGTCAAGGAGAAAACGAGAAGAAGCAAGCCAAGCGGCTTTATCCATCTATTATCTGAATAGTTTTTCATTTCTTAAAGATTTTAATGTTCTTCAGCAACGGATTCTTGCGGTCGAGCAAGCACACCTCAAGAACAATCAGGAACAGGGCGATGAAGCCAAACACCTGGAAATGGTCTTCATAGTCGCTGTAGACGGTGGTCTCGCCCTTTTCCAACTTGTCCAGCTCCTCGTCGAGAAGTCGCTGTGCACTGCTGTTGTTGTCTACGTGGATGTATGCGCCGCCACCAGCCTGGGCTATCTCACGGCACATATCCTCGTTCAGGCGCGACATGACGGTCTCGCCCTTGTTGTCGGTCATATAGCCGCCAGTGTCCGGGTCGGGAATAGGCGCACCGTTGGTGGAGCCGATGCCCAGGACATAGATGTTGCGGCCGTTCTCGTGGGCCTGACGCGCTGCCTCGGTCACGCCCCCTTCGTGGTCTTCACCGTCGGTGATGACGATGATAGCCTTGCCTACGTGCTCTTTCTGAGTGAAGCAGTGGTTGGCCATCTTGATGGCAGCGGCAATGTCGGTGCCCTGGTTGCGTATCATCGAGGTGTTGATATTGCTGAGGAACATCTTGGCCGAGACATAGTCGCTGGTGATGGGCAGCTGCACAAAGGCATCGCCGGCAAAGACAATCAGACCCAGCTTGTCGTTGGTGAACCGCTCCACCATGTTCTCAACCATCATCTTCGCACGTTGCAGTCGGTCGGGACTCACGTCACGGGCCATCATCGAGTTACTGACGTCGATACAGATGACCGTCTCGATGCCCTGGCGCTTCTCCTGCGACAGGCCATTGCCCTCCTGGGGCCGGGCGAGCATCAGGATGATGCACACCAGCGCCAGCTCCAACAGGCAGAACTTGAAGAAGGGGCGCCAGCGTGACACGTCGGGCATGAGCTGCTTCAGCAGTTCAGGGTCACCAAACTTCTTCAGCCGCTTGCGCTGGTTGAAATAGGTGATGAAGCGAATGGCAGCCAGAACGGCCACTACAATGAGCAGCCACAGGTATTGGGGGCTTTCAAATCGGAAACTTTCAAACATATTATTTCTATTTCTAACAACGAATAAAACGAATAATCGTTTTTTGCGCCGCAAAAGTAGTAAGAATTATCGACATAGCCAAACATTTACGCAAAGTTTAACTTTGGATGAAAAACATATTTTCTCATCCCACTCAAGTAATAGCCATAATGGTAAAGGAAACCGACGCCTTCAAATAAAATGCGGCGTATATGTTGGGGCGAAGCCATGACAGACTAACATATAGTCCACTCAAGCAATTGCTATTTCTTATTAAGTATTAATTCAAGCCCCTGACGGCGGTAAAACTCAAACTTACCATCATCAGAGATAAGCGGGATGCGCTCAGTAATAGCATGAGCTATAATTACGTGGTCGGATGGGTCTTTGTGATCCTCCCGCCAATTAATCTCCATCTCCGAATAAGTCTTCATGTGAGCTTCTCTGAGGGGAAGGACGTCGATGAAGAACTCATTTCGGATGGAGTCTAACATTTGCCGGGATGTCTTCCAGTATTTAGAGACAGCTTTCTTGTTGTTGAACTGAACCACCAGCTCACGAAGGGTCTCCGCACTCACACAAATTGTGTTGTCATAATCCGTAAGTATAGCCAACACATCGTCAGAGAGCAAGTCTCTGTCGATGGCGTAATGGATGAAGATGCAAGTGTCGATAAGGTATCTCATCAGTCCCTCATATATACGCCATATTTCTCACACGTCATTGACCCTTGGTACTTCATGGAGGCTTCCTCCCTTTTCTGTACCAAATATTTCCTAACCTCTAAGGGGAGGCTCTCCCATACTTCTTTCGGCATATTATTATCCTCCTAATCTTTAATTGCGGTGCAAAGATAAGCATTTTCAGCTGAAACTCCAAACAATTTTCTCATTTTTCACACCAGTGCGGCTATCTGGTGTTTCACATCGGCCAGGAAAGCCATGCTCTCAAGAGGCGACTTGCTCAGTTCGTCGGGATTTGCAATCCCGACGAACTGAATATAGGCATTTGTAATGCCATTATTCAACTGCATCAATATGTTTCAGCATTACAAATGCTTATATTCGATTCCGCCGGATTGCAAATCTAGCGGAACGGGCGGACGGGGCCTCAACGCGCCCTTGGGGGCGCGGCCCCGCCCACAGGCCTGCGTCAGGAAAATGATTTCGATTTTCACGTTGCGTTTTGATTCGCGTTGGGGAAAGGATGCACGGGCAGTTCTAACGCACTGGGCGCACGGACCGACCGCCGTAGCGGTTGTAGCGGTACCAGTCCGCGAGGCCCGAATGGAAGAAGAGGCTGTAGGCGAGGTACGGGAGGCTCTCGTAGAGCGACGACGACCAGTAGTAACCGTACGAGCCAGCGTCGTTCAACTCGTCATTCCAGCGGTAGCCCGCAGCGGGGAGGAACACCGTGCCGCCGTTACTGCCAGTGAACTTACGACCGCTCACACCGTTCTGAGTAGTCCAAGTTGAGGTCGTGTTGTTCACCAGCTCTTTTATCTGAGACCACGACGGCATCCGCCAAGGACTGCCCCAGTTGGCAGTCACGGCATCGTAGCCGGTGCCGGCGATGTCGGAGCCGATGTTCACCAAGTGACTATAATCTCCATCGTAGTTGTAGTAACCATACTTGTAAGTAGCCCAGTTGTACACGCTCTTCGGGCTTGTCTCCCCCCAGGCGTAGTAGTTCCCGTACCCTTCCGGCGTGCTGGCCCCCACGTTGCAGCACGCCCACTTCGTGCCAGAAGGAAGGCCCAGGTCAATCGCATGCGGGTGGTTCTCGTCGGGGCAGGAGGTCTCGCCCTTTTCCTCACCCTTTGGCTCGGCAAGCATTTCTATACCCATCAGCTTGACTGTAGGATATACCTCGTACTTCTCTGATGTTGACATATTGAAGAATGAGGAATACAATTCGGTTGATGGCCCCATATATCCACTCCGAGCATAACTTGTCTTTCCTTCGGTGCTCTCCTTTTCAAAAAGGGTGAAACCCAAATCTACAGGGAAACAAGCGCCGCTTACCTTCGTCTGCGCAAACAAAGTGGATTTCTCGTCCTTGTCTCTTTCCAGCTTGGTGTCGGAAAAATTGGGCACAAGGCTGACCCGTGCAAACTCTTTCTCCTTTTTCTTGTGCTCATTGGGCCATCCAAACCATAATAGCTTCACAGGAAGCCCTGTCTTGAAGAACCCCTTCAGCTTTATCTCGTCACCTTGCAAAGTCTTGTATAAGTCGGTGGAATGTAGCGCATTCTCTATATCTTTCTTATAAAGCATCACGCCACCACTGATACTTACTCCTACCTCACCCCTATATGCCACACTGGCAATATTCCTGTCGGCAAACTCCACACCCAATTCAGCGAAAATACCAAGGCTTGCCTCTCCTTTTACCATTGCCTGGCCACCATGGTCATTGGTCAGTTGTATGCCGTTGATGGATGCATGTGGCACATAGAAACTTCTCGACCCCGCCTCAAGGTGGAATGTATATCTGTAGGACTGGCTCCAGTGCTGCTCCATGCTGACAGAAGCCTCGGCACTGACAAAGCCGCCGGCCCTGGCGTACAGCCACAGGAAGGGAATGCCCAGTTCAACGAGTGGAATGTCCACTGCGTCGAAATCATGAGACCAGTTGAGCACACCAGAAATATTGACATCTTCCTTTATGACATCATCCTCCGTAATGTCAAGGCTGACGACGGTTCCCAACTTCGGGGACACAATCCTGACAAATTTCACCTTGAACGTGGGCGTAAAGCTGATATTCTGTCGGTTTTCAATTTGAAAAGCCAAATCACCAGCCGGGTCAGGGTAAATATATGGGGTAATGTAGTTGGTCAGCGGGAAATTCATTGTTCCTGGGCTATATGTACGCTCCCAAGTGTTTTCAATCAACTGACCACCGTCACTTGCCCTCCTGCTGCTCGCATTCACATCGCCTTGGGTGACAAAATAATAGTACTCAAATACATCCTCGAAATCGACCTTTGAACAGTGAAAAGCTATTTTCCCGTCCACTGTTTCTATGCTCTCCACCTGACCGATGAATCCAGAGCGGAACACATCACTGATTTCTTCCGTCACCAATTTGTCGCCAATCCTTGGGAGAATGGCTAAAGGGGTATCCTGCCTGAAGAACACCGTCATAGAGTCTGACGAAACGACATAATCTCTTATATTTCCTATGAGTGGGATAACGCCTGGCTTGTACTCTGTCTTAGGTGTCACAAACCCCACGCTGTCGATAGCCACAAGCGGAATCATATAGGTGCTGTCGGGGGTATATACCACCTGCGATGCAATCTTGTTGTAGCGCAGGCTGTCGGCATCGTAGTGGGAAAAGCCGATGGAGTCTATCTCTTCGCGGAAGAAGGCGTTGAACAGCCCGTCGTTGCAGTAGATGAAGAAGGCATCGCCGATGGTGCCGCTGCCAAGAGTCGGTGTATATGTGGCGACGCTCTTTTCGCCATTGGCCATCACGTTGATTACGTCGATGATATCGCCGATGTTGGCCACGCCGTCGCCATTCACGTCTGCCTCACGTCGAGACTTGCCGTGAAGGCCGGAAATGGTCTCGACCACGGATGTCAGGTCTTTCTTGTCTATGACATTGTCTCCGTTCAAGTCGTACTTTGAATAATGATAAGTGAAGGCGAGCACATCGGACTTGGCAAAGTCGAGGGTCTGCGAGGGCGAGGCGAGAAGCACGCGGTCGTCCTGAAACAGCAATTTTGTGCCAGTACCCAGCACGTGGTCGGTGGTCGTGCCGTCAGCGTGGTGCACCTGCAGGGTCTGCGCCGTGGCACGCTGGCCACCGGCTGCGGCCATCAAAACGGTGGTGATGGCGGAGAGTAGTAATAGGCTTGATTTCATAAGTGTTGGGTATTTAGTTGTATGAAGTAAATCAAGGTATTCGCCGGAATATGGTAATACGCAAAAGCACCTCCAGCAGCAATGCTATCAATGCGCCGAGTGCAAATTTCTGGTAATCCTCATAGTGGCGGCTGTAGAGCTGCACGTCAATCTTCGACTTCTCCAGCTGGTCAATCTCGTGGTAAATCTGCCGCAACTCCTTGGTGTTGGTGGCACGGTAGAACTTGCCGTTGGTGCTGCGGGCAATGTCGCCGAGTGTCTTGGTGTCAATCTCCACAGGAATCTGCATGTACTGCGTCCTGCCACCCACATTGAGCGGGTAGCGGGCAGTGCCGTTGGTGCCCACGCCGACGGTATAGACACGGATGCCCAGGCTGCGGGCTATGTCGGCGGCAGTCATAGGCGAGATGTCGCCACGGTTGTTGGAACCGTCGGTGAGGAGGATGACGACGCGGCTCTTGGCCTGCGAGTCCTTCAGTCGGCTCACGGCGTTGGCCAGGCCCATTCCGATGGCGGTGCCGTCCTCAATCAGGCCGCGTGCGGCAATGTCAGTGCGCACGTTCTCTAACTGTGACAGCAGGGCGCCGTGATCGATGGTCATAGGGCACTGCGTGAACGCCTCTCCGGCGAAAATTGTCAGACCGATGTTGTCGTTGGGACGGCCTGCAATGAACTCGGCGGCCACGTTCTTCGCTGCCTCTATGCGATTCTTGATGCCCCGTCCGAGATCCTGCAAGTCCTCGGCAAGCATCGACGTCGATACGTCCATCGCCATCATAATGTCAATGCCCTCGACGGTCTCGTTTTTCAGCGAGTCGCTGGTCTGCGGGCGGGCCAAGGCGATGACAAGCAGCGTGAAGGCAATGATGCGCAGCACCATCTGCAAGGGCATAAGCATCACGCGCCATGAGCGCGGCGCATAGCGGAACACGTGGGTGTCGGCCATGCGGATGGTAGGTTCGCTTTTCTTCCGCAACATCACATACCACAGGATGTAGGGTATGATGAGCAGGAGCAGGAGCAGATATTCTCTATTGGCAAATTCTATATTCATAATAAATCAATGACACTATAGATGATATAGCCGAACAGCACGGCGGCAGCAATACACAGCACGGCAATGGCGGTCTTCAGCGTGGTACGACTCTTCTTGGTCTGCTTCTCTTCCTCGGTAAGTTCGGTCTTCACCACTTGCTCGCTGGGCGGGAGTTCCACCTTGGTGCGGTTGATGAAGTCAATGGCACTCACCAGGTTGGCATCGTTCTCGCCAAGGAGCGTCGAATACTTGGCGAACTTCACTAAATCGGCAGTTTGGAAGAGCGAGCGCAACTCGTCCAGAGACTCCGGGTCGGCCTGTGTCAACTTTTCGATAATCTCCGAACTGGTCATTTCCATCGCATAGAAGCCGTAGCGTTCCTCGATATACTTGCGCAGGGTGTCGGTCAGTCGCGTGTAGTACTCCTTGGGGTCTTCGGCGGTCTGCATCTTCTCGGCCTTGATTTCCTCAATGGCACGCATAGCCTTCTGGTGAGGCAACAGACGGCGCACGAAGCGCGGACGGGCGATGACGGGCTTGTTATCGCGCAGACGCAGCCAGAGATACCAAGCCACTGCCATCAGCACCAGCATAAGGACACTGAGCCAGAAAGGCACAGCCCACTGGTCGAGTTCCCAACTGAAGGGATTGTCCTGCACGGTCTTCGGGCCGTAATACTTCTCAAAGTCGGTGGTGTCCACATCGACGGTGAGCACCTTCAGGGCCAATTTGTTGGTCTGATAGTTCTTGCCGTCCACCTTAATAGTGAAGGGCGGGATATAATAAAGCGTGTCGTCAAACGAGGTGAACACATAGCCTCGGCTGTGGTTCACCTGACCGCCATCGACCTTCTCTGTAGGCATCTCCACAGCTCCCAGAAACTCTATCCCCGCCGGGAGCATCGTCTCCTTGGGGAACTCCACCACGGCATTCTCGCCGGTGGTGGCTGTGACTGTCACCTGCACCTGCTGGCCTACAAGCATTTCCACCGCACTCAACGACGACTCCACTTTGACCTGGGCCACCGCATGGCTAAATGAAAAATGGTAAATGATAAATGACAAGCACATTATCATTACCCATCTGCCCTTTGCTTTCATTTCTTCTTTGTTTTGTTCGCTTATGCAGCCATAGCCAGGCTGCAACTCCTTTTTAAGAAGCGCGTGCAAAGGTAGCCCAATTTGCCGACATTTCCAAAACAATTAACGAACTTTTACGCAGATATTAATGTTTATAACGATTCTATACGAAGGAAGACACATTTAGCACAAAATACTTAGTAAAAAGTCGACGCGGCCAAATTTTTTCAGGAAAACTTTTGGCCATTCGGCGGGAAATGTGTATTTTTGCAGAAAAATGAACCACAGTTGATAAAAAAACACAAATGGCTATGAAGAGATTACTGATTTCTTGCATTTGCCTCTGTGCCCTGACTAACATAGAAGCTATTGTTTATTACAATGGTTTATCCACTAAGATTGGCGACAACTACTATCAGGAGTTCTGGGACGATGAAGACGAGAGCGATGATGTGAGGGTAGAACTCCTCTACTGGAATTGTGCTCCTGACACGCTTTTCGTGCCCGCCACCATCGAATGGGATGGTGAGACGGCCTATGTGGACAGGGTGGATCATGGTTTCTTCCAAAATAACAACCTGAAAGCCGTCGTCGTAGACACTGACAACCGCTCACTGTCATCACAGGACGGTTTGCTCTTCTCCAAGGACGGTACCCTGCTGGGATGGCCCAGAGGGAAAGGCGGTGTGTTCACGATTGGGAAGGATATGCAGCTCGATTATTGGCTGCTGAATAACCGTCCACTACTGACGGCGATAGAGGTGGACGAGGGCAACACACGGTTCAGCAGCCGCAACGGTGTGCTTTTCACGAAAGACGGATTGCAGCTGCTCGTCTATCCGGCTGGTAAAGAGGGGGCTTACAGTGTTCCGCAAGGCGTTACGACCATCATAGGTTCGGCATTTAAGGGATGCAGCCACCTCACCGAACTTCAACTGCCCGAAACGGTACGTGAGATTGGCTCTTCTGCTTTTGAGGGATGCAGCCAATTGCGCCATGTGAACATTTCTGAGGGCGTGGAGGAACTGTCCTCCTACCTCTTTGCCCATTGCACGCATTTGGAGGCGTTGGAAATCCCCTCCACCGTGAGTTATCTGGGTTACAACGTGTTCTGGGACTGCAACAGCCTAAAGACCATCAACATACCAGCCAGCGTAACAAAGATGGAAAATAGTGCGCTATGGTTCGACTACGGCATGACCGACATACAGGTGGACGAGTCCAACCCGACGTATAAGAGTATCGACGGCATAGTCTATTCAAAGGACGGTGCGCAACTGCTCCACTGCCCCTGCGGTCGTACCGGCACCGTGACCATTGCCGAGGGCACCACTACGCTGGACCACTCTTTCTTCTGCTGTGGGAAATTGGAGAAGGTGGTCATACCCGCCAGTGTGGAAACCATTGGCGAGTCAACTTTCTCCGACTGCTACGGTCTGCGCAGCATCTATACTGAACGCGAAGAGCCTGTTCCAGGAAAGGTGTGGGTGTTTTGGCCATCGGGGAACAACTTCTGGCTGCCGTCAAGTTGTACCATCTACGTACCACAGGGATGCAAAGAAAAATACCAGCGGCAAGATGACAACAACTGGTGGAGCAGATTCTGGATAGAAGAATATGAGCCGTCGGGCATCGCAGAGGCCGGCACCAGCAGGGACAATTCTGCCGCAAGCCGCTATAACCTCGACGGAAGGCTGGCTACAGGTAAACGTGGCCTGAAGATAGTACGCCGGAAAAATGGCATCACGAGGAAGGAGATTTGTTTTTGATAAGGATTAAAAGGCGACGCGGCCAAAGGTTTTCAGGAAAACTTTTGGCCATTCGGCGGGAAATGTGTATATTTGCAGCAAAATTCAGATACGGCTATGGCAGTAAAAAGAGGATATGGTATCGGGCAGCAGTGGTTCCCCCACATCATTAATCGCAAATGCGTCTATGTTGACAAGACGGCGTATGTTTATAAATTGGCCCACTCGGAAGGTGTCAATTTCTTTCTGAGCCGTCCGCGACGCTTCGGCAAGTCATTGCTGATAAGTACGTTACAGGCCTATTTCGAGGGCCGCAAGGAGCTGTTCAAGGGACTGGCCATTGAGCAGATGGAGACGGAATGGACGGAATATCCCGTGCTAAGGCTGGGCCTAAGCAACGGCAAGTACTACGACGAGACCAGCGTGGATGACATCTGCGGCGGCATCCTAAAATGGTATGAGCGGGACTATGGCCTGCCCAACGGCAAAGGCGAAAAACTCAGCGACCGGCTGTCGGCCATCATCAGGGCGGCCTACGAATCGACGCAGCGGCCTGTGGTGATACTCATCGACGAGTACGACGCGCCGATGCTCGACACCCTGCACGACCCGCAGTTGCAAGACCATCTGCGGCAGCGCGTGCGCGACCTGTTCTCACCGCTGAAGTCGCAGGCGCAATATCTGAAGTTCGTGTTCCTCACGGGTATCTCCAAGTTCTCGCAGCTCTCCGTCTTCAGCGAGCTGAACAACTTGAACATCCTGACCTTTGACCCGGAATATGAGGGCATCTGTGGCATCACCGAGGAGGAGCTGTTCACTCAGCTGAAGCCTGACATAGAGTGGTTGGCGGAGGCCATTGGTCGTCGCCGCCGCCGCCCGATAACCTACGACGAGACAGTGGCCGAACTGAAACGGATGTACGACGGTTATCATTTCACTGACCAGATGACCGACATCTACAATCCTTGGAGCCTGTTCTATGCCTTTGAGAAAGGCTGGATAGACAGCTACTGGTTCGGCACAGGCACGCCATCGTCGCTCATCAGCCTGCTCCGTGTGAAACAGCTCGCCATACCCGAACTGGAAGGCTTTGAGACCGACATGGAAACGTTTGACGCCCCGACGGAGCGCATCAGTGACCCCATACCTGTACTCTTCCAAAGCGGCTATCTCACCATCAAAGCTTTCAACTGGGAAACAGGACGATATACATTGGGATTCCCCAATGAAGAGGTGTACCGTGGATTCTCGCGCTCACTCTACCAGTATTTTTGTGCCGAATACATCGGCAGCCGTAACCAGATGAACAATGCTTTTTGGGACTTGAGGCTGAAGAAGACCACTTTCGAGCAGTTTCTCGAAAGCGTGCGGCGCTGGTATGCCGGCATACCTTACAGCATCACGGACAAGAACCAGAACGAGCAGTTCTACGAGGCCCTGTTCTACTCACTGATGGTTGGCATCGGTGCCGACGTGGAGGCCGAAGGCCAGACCAGCGACGGACGTTTCGACATAGCGCTGAAACTTGCCGATGCCATTTACATCCTGGAGTTCAAGTTCAATAAGAGTGCCGAAGAAGCCAAGGAGCAAATCCTGACGAAGGACTACGCCGCGCACTTCGCCGCTGATGCCCGCCCCGTCTGGGCTGTAGGGCTGAACATCAGCGAGGACCGCCGCACCATAGAAGACTACGAGATGGTAAAGGTGAAAGAGTGACCTTACCGTTATCCTCTCTGCTTGAACAGGCCCATTAGCGACTTCACATAGTCACCGTCGGTGGATATGCTGACACTATCTACATTGCTCTTGGCAAAAGTCTCGTGCAAGTCGTCCTGGCGCTTCATCCAGTAGCGGCGGTAGCTGTCGCGCAACTTTCGGCTGCTGGTGTCCACATACTGCTCAAAGCCCGTCTCGGCATCGACCACCTTCATCAGTCCCACCTTGGGCAGTTCGGAGGAACGACGGTCATAGACCTGAATGGCCACCACGTCGTGCTTGCGGCTGGCAATGGTGAGTTGCTGCTGGAAACTCTGGCGGTCGTAGAAATCGCTCATCAGAAAAGCGGTACAGCGGCGCTTGCTCACACCAGTCAGGAACTCGATGGCCTGGGCCACATCAGTACGCGGACTCTCGGCATGGAAGTCGAGCAGTTCGCGTATGATATACAAGATGTGCTTGCGGCCTTTCTTCGGCGGGATGTATTTCTCTATCTTGTCCGAGAAGAAGATGACACCGATTTTGTCGTTGTTCTGGATGGCCGAGAAAGCCAGCGTGGCGGCAATCTCTGTCACCATATCGCGCTTCATCTGGTGCTGTGTGCCGAAATCGAGCGAGCCGCTGACATCAATCAGCAGCATCACCGTCAGCTCACGCTCCTCCTCAAACACCTTCACGTAGGGCTTGTTGAAGCGGGCGGTCACATTCCAGTCGATGTCACGCACGTCGTCGCCATACTGGTACTCTCGCACCTCAGAGAAGGCCATACCGCGCCCCTTGAAAGCCGTGTGATACTGGCCTGCAAAGATGTTATTGCTCAGACCACGGGCCTTGATTTCAATTTTCCGGACTTTCTTAATAATTTCACTTGTTTCCATATTTCTGGGGAGTGAAGGGGGAGTGAAAGAGGAGTGAAGGAGGAGTGAAAGTGACGTTACATTTTCGTCCACCTTCCCTTTCATTCATCTTGTATTCCATTGTTATTAATAATTCCTTGGCAGTATTTGTTTAAAAACCAACTGGCCTGCTCAATCTGTTGATAAAGCAATTGTATGCCCTCGTCATTAATAAATTTAAGGTCACGTGAAAGAAGAATGTAGTTACGGCACTCTTCAAGGCTTCCTTGAGAAATGTTAAAGAAACGCAACTTGTCTGCCTTGCTCAGTTTCTTGTACCCCTCAGCTATATTGGCCTCAATAGAGACTGTTGCTCTGCGGAATTGTGAAGTCAAGCCATACAATTCCTCTTTAGGGAAATCTCGAGTAATGGTATAGACACTCACCGTAAAAGTATGTGCCTTTTGCCAAGCCACTACGTTTTCAAAACTATACAATGCCATTACATCTATTCTTTACTGAGTTACAAAGTATCGTCACTTTCACTCCACTTTCACTCCATCTTCACTTCCCTTTCACTCCATTAATCAAGGCACCTCCACCTTATTGATAATCTTTGAGACAATTTCCTCGCTCGTGACGTTGCTGGCCTCAGCCTCGTAGGTCAGGCCGATGCGGTGGCGCAGAACATCGTGGGCCACAGCGCGCACATCCTCGGGCACCACGTAGCCGCGACGCTTGATGAAGGCGTAGGCACGGGCAGCCTTGGCCAGGTTGATGCTGGCACGGGGCGAGCCACCGAAGGAAATCATGTCCTTCAGGTCTTTCAGACCGTAACGGTCGGGGAAGCGGGTGGCAAAGACGATGTCAGCGATGTACTGCTCAATCTTCTCGTCGAGATAGACCTCACGCACCACCTCGCGGGCTTTCAGGATGTCTTTGGCCGTAGTGACGGGTGTCACTTGGGGCAGTCCACTGCCGATATTCTCACGGATAATCTTTTTCTCCTCGTCAATCGACGGATAGCCAATGACCACCTTCAGCATGAAGCGGTCCACCTGGGCCTCGGGCAGCGGATAGGTACCCTCCTGCTCGATGGGGTTCTGTGTGGCCATCACCAGGAACGGGCTGGGCAGGTCAAAAGTCTCGCTGCCAATAGTCACCTGCTTCTCCTGCATGGCCTCAAGCAGTGCACTCTGCACCTTGGCAGGGGCGCGGTTGATTTCATCGGCCAGCACGAAGTTGGCAAACACTGGTCCCTTCTTGGTGAGGAACTTCTCGTCTTTCTGCGAGTAAATCATCGTACCCGTCACATCGGCGGGCAACAAGTCGGGCGTAAACTGGATGCGACTATACTTGGCGTCGATGAGTTGCGAGAGCGTCTTGATAGCCAGCGTCTTGGCCAGGCCGGGCACGCCCTCCAACAGGATGTTGCCGTCGCTAAGCAGGCCGATGAGCAATGAGTCTACCAAATGTTTCTGACCGACGATGACGCGGTCCATGCCTGCCACCAGATTGGTGACGAAGCCACTTTGCTGTTCAATCCGTATGTTCAATTCGCGGATGTCAATGTTTTCTGCCATTCTTATTTATTTTTTAGATGAAAATTTCTTTTTCGACACCAATTTGGGAAGCTTCACTTCCTGGCCAGCTTTCAGTGTGTCGCGCCCGCTGATGCCGTTGTACACTTCAATATAACACTCCATCCCCTCGCCCAGCGTGCGGCGGGCAATGCGCTTGGTGGTGTCACCCTTGCGAGCCTTGACCACCTGGTCGGTGCCAACGATGCGGTAAGCTCCCAAGCGCACGCGATTGTCCATCGCGTCGTATTTCTTCCATTCCTCATCGGCAGCAGGAGCGGGGGCTTGCTTCACCGTATCGACAGTAGTTGTATCTTTAGCCAATGTGTCAGCAGGAGCAGGTGCTACGATGGTATCAGTTGGCATTACGGGCACAGAGGTAGTAGCGTCCACGCTGGCATTGTTCGATGACGAGCGACCCAGCAGATAACCTCCAGCAAAACTGGCGGCACAGGCGACGATGGCCAACAGCAACCAGAGCCACCAACGCGAGGATTCTCCCTCGTCGACATAATCCTCGTCAGATTCCTCTTGGGATTCCTCCACATATCCCCAAGCGGGTACCTCAGCAGGTTTCTTAGCAGGCTTTTCTTTCGGTTCCTCTACAGGAGCAACTGGCTCGGGCTCCTGAACGACCTGCGCCACAGGTGCCTCCTCAACAGGCTGCACCACAGGCTCTTCAACGGGCTGCGCCACGGGTTCCTCATCAGGTTGCACGACTGGCTCCTCGACAGGAGCGACAGGTTCTTCGAGGATAGTCTCTGGCTCTGCCTCTTCATCATCGTCATTAATCGAGGTCTCATCGAAGTTGACGCCCTCGTTCAGTATCACGGTATCGAACTGTGCAAAAGGTCTGTTCACCAGTTCCTTCATAGCCAAGTCGGGCAGGAACGTCAGTTTGCTATGGCCGTCGATGACCACACGCTCGCCAGAATTGACGCTGATGCTTTCTCTGGCATCGACGTCAACGAGTTTGAATGTGCCAAGTCCTTTTATTTTGACGAGACCGTCGTCAGCCACGCCATCGCGAATGGTCTCCACGATGGCGGCAAGAAACTGCTGGGCCTGGTCTTTGCCCAGATGGTGTCGCTCGGCCAGCACACCAGCCAGGTCGCTCATCATAATTTTGCCCATCAGTTGTTCCCTCCTTTCTTAATCTTGTCTTTCCACTCCGTGCTTGGCTTGAAGCCCAATACCAACTTTGGCGGCACAAGCATACGCTGGCCTGTGGTGGGATTGACAATGATGCGCTCCAACTTCTTCTTCACCTCGAAGGTTCCCAGGTTTGGCAACTGGACGGCATCGCCATCCAGGAAATGGTCGCCCATTGCTCCCACAATGGTGTCCACCAGCCGCTGTGTCTCGCTGTTGCGCATACCTGTTCGGCTGGCCAATGCTGTTATGAAGTCCTTATTATTCATCGTACAATATGTCCAAAGATGTCAGATTCCTCGTCTTCCTTTTCTTTTTATGATGCAAAGGTAAAACGGAAACAACCAATTAACAAAGGCGAATAACATTCTTTAATCAATATTACGTTAATTATTTCAATAATTATTTCGGTTCTACGAGATTTTGTGTTGGTCAGTACAAATCCAAGTCTCCGTAGAAGAACAGTATCGCAGTTCTAAAGGAAGTCCTTCGTTGTCCGCACAAAAACAACCACCGCTGGCAGCCGGAAGTCTCTGGAGATATGGAAGAAGTACATAACTGTATGGTGAACAAGTTGCCCATGTGCAAGACTACCGAGGAATGTGACATGGCTGTGAACACGTCTTTCGAATGGCGGCACAAAATCCTTGATGCTTTTTGCAATATGAGCGAAGACGTGACGTTGTGACAAATACTCTTGTGTAAAAAACTATAAAAAGCGTGCTGTTTTTGTTGAAATTCTCCAATTCTTTGGTACTTGTTTGATAATTATTGCTATTTTTGCTTCATAATCTGAAAGTTTCTACAAGATGATGAAAAGATGTGTAACGATGGCTGTCTGCCTGACGGCGATGCTTGGTGCGATGGCACATGGTGACGGACGGCGGCAGCTGTTCGACTTAGGATGGCAGTTTGTGAGAAACGGCGTAAGCATCGCGGTAGACCTGCCCCACGACTGGGACATCTGCTCGGCTCCCGACCCAGCGACGGGTGCCACCGGCACGGGCGGCGGCTGGTATCAGGGCGGCACGGGCGAGTATCGGAAAACCTTTGCCACGCCCCAGAGCGAAGTGGTGATGCTGCACTTCGAGGGCGTCTACCAGCGTGCCGAGGTGTTTGTTAACGGCAAGAAAGCGGGTCAGCACGCCTACGGCTATACGCCGTTCACCGTCGATGTGACCCGGCTGCTTTACCGGGACCAGCGGTTGAACGAGGTGGTGGTGAAGGTGGACAACTCGCAGCAGCCCAACTGCCGCTGGTACAGCGGTTCGGGCATCTACCGCCACGTGTGGCTTCTGACGTTGAAGCGCCGCCATATCGACGAGTGGAGCGTCCGCGTGACCACGCCCGACATCCACACGGTGAACATCAAGGCCGAGGTGGTGATGGAGGACGGCTCGCGCAGGCCGATAGAGAAGACCATCCACGTGGAGCAACCCCACCTGTGGTCGCCAGAAGACCCCTATCTTTACCATACAACCATCGAGGCCGAGGGTGACGCGGTGCCGGTCAGCTATGGCATACGCACCTTCTCGTTCGACGCAGAGAGGGGGTTTGTGCTCAACGGCAAGAGGGTGCTCATCAATGGTGCCTGCCTGCACCACGACGACGGCATGCTGGGCGCAATGGCTTTCGACGCTGCCGAAACTCGCAAGGTCAGGCAGATGAAGGAAGCAGGCTTCAACCTCATACGCACCAGCCACAATCCCCCGTCTCAAGCTTTTCTCGACGCCTGCGACTCCATAGGTATGCTCGTCATCGACGAAGCCTTCGACGGATGGCGAACGGCGAAGACTCCCTACGACTACTCGACGCTCATCGACTCCTGCTACCGCGAAGACCTTCACGCGATGGTGAAGCGCGACCGCAACCACCCCAGCATCATCTGCTGGAGCATTGGTAACGAGGTCATCGAGCGCAAGGACATCCGCGTCGTCACCACCGCCCGCAAGCTGAAGAAGGCCATCCTCGAAGAAGACGACACACGACCCGTCACCGAGGCTCTCTGTGCCTGGGACAGCGACTGGGACATCTATGACCCCCACGCAGAGGTGCTCGACGTGGTGGGCTACAACTACATGATTCACAAGCACGACAGCGACCACCAGCGCGACCCTAAGCGCGTCATCTGGCAGACGGAGAGCTACCCCCGTGACGCTTTCAGGAACTGGGCCATCACCAACGACTATGCCTACGTGGTGGGCGACATCGTCTGGACGGGCCTCGACTATTTGGGAGAGTCGGGCATTGGCCGTTACTACTATAAGGGCGAGCGCGAGGGCGAGCACTACGTCGACGGCGGACAGCCCGACTGGCACGGAGCCTACTGCGGCGATGTGGACATCACCGGCTGGCGCAAACCCATCAGCCACTACAGGGAAATGCTGTGGCAGACTGACGCGAAGCTGTATATGGCCGTAGGCGAGCCGAATGGCTATCACGGAACTATTAAGGAGACGGCCTGGAGCGTATGGCCCACGTGGGAAAGCTGGAGCTGGCCGGGATGGGAAGGCAAACCCATCGAGGTGGAAGTCTATACAAAAGCCCCCGAAGTGACGCTCTACCTGAACGACAAGGAGGTGGGCAGGAAAGCGGTGGGGCGCGATACGCAGTTCATGGCCGTCTTCACCATCGACTACCAGCCAGGCACCCTTCGCGCCGAGGCTGGCGGAAAAACGGTCGCCCTCACTACAGCCGGCGAACCAGCCCGCCTGCGCCTGACTGCCGACAAACTGATGATGAAGGCCGACGGACAGGACTTAGCATACATCACCATCGAGGTGGTCGACCGGCTGGGCAACGTCTGTCCTGAGGCAGCCATCCCCTGCGAGGTCAGCATCAGCGGAAAAGCGCGGCTGATGGCCGCAGCGAGTGCCGACCTGAAGGACACAGAGCCTTACACCTCACCTCGCGTGAAGACCTGGAAAGGCCGCGCCATCGTCGCTGTGCGCAGCACCCAGAAAGCAGGGCAGGCAAAGGTCATTGTCAAAAGCCCCCTGCCTGCTGCCAATATCACTATCGCCCTAAAATGACGCACCCCCTCAGACACTATGTCGGGAGATACTGGGAGGTGTAGCCCACCCCGCTGCGGGCCACTTCGGCAGGGGTGCCCTCTACGAGGATGTTGCCGCCGCGACGACCACCCTCAGGCCCCATGTCGATGATGTGGTCGGCTTGAGTAATGACGTCGAGATTGTGTTCGATGACGATGACGGTGTTGCCCCGCTCCACCAGTTTGTGGAGCACCTGCATGAGGATGCGGATGTCCTCGAAGTGAAGGCCAGTGGTAGGCTCGTCGAGGATGTAGATGGTGCGCCCCGTGTCGCGCTTGCTCAGTTCAGCGGCCAGTTTCACCCGCTGGCTCTCGCCGCCGCTCAAGGTGGTTGAGGGCTGTCCGAGCTTGATATATCCAAGTCCGACATCCTGTATGGTTTTGATTTTTCGGAGTATGTCGGGGACATTTTCAAAGAACTCCACAGCCTGGTTGATGGTCATGTCGAGCACGTCGGCAATCGACTTGCCCTTGTACCGCACCTCCAGCGTCTCACGGTTGTAGCGCTTGCCGTGACACTCCTCGCAGGGCACCTGAATGTCAGGCAGGAAGTTCATCTCGATGGTCTTGTAGCCGTTGCCGCCACAGGTTTCGCACCTTCCTCCCTTCACGTTGAACGAGAATCGTCCGGGCTTATAGCCTCGGATTTTGGCCTCTGGCAGGGCGACGAAGAGCGAGCGTATGTCGGCGAAGACACCCGTATAGGTGGCAGGGTTTGAGCGCGGCGTGCGGCCTATGGGACTTTGGTCTACGTCGACCACCTTGTCGACGAGTTCCAGCCCCTCTATGCTGTCGTAGGGCAGCGGGCGTTTGAGCGAGCGGTATAAGTGCTGCGAGAGGATGGGCTGCAGGGTCTCGTTGATGAGCGTCGACTTGCCGCTGCCGCTGACGCCAGTAACCACGATGAGCTTGCCCAAGGGGAAGGTGACATCGATGTGCTTCAGGTTGTTGCCGGAACAGCCCCTTAGAGTAATCTGTTGAGAGTTGAGAGTTGAGGGTTGAGAGTTGAGGGTTGAGAGTTGAGGGTTGAGAGTTGAGGGTTGAGAGACTGCAGTTTGCAAAGGTTCGGTCTTCAGGTAGCGGGCGGTGAGGGTGTCAGCATGGAGTATCTCTTCGGGGGTGCCTTGAAACACCACTTCCCCACCCTTTCGTCCGGCACGGGGGCCGATGTCGATGATATAGTCGGCGGCGAGCATCATATCCTTGTCGTGCTCCACTACGATAACAGTATTGCCCAGGTCGCGCAGCTGCTTCAGCGAATGGATGAGCCGCTGGTTGTCGCGCTGGTGCAGTCCGATGCTCGGCTCGTCGAGGATGTAGAGCACATTGACCAGCTGCGATCCGATTTGCGTGGCCAGGCGTATGCGCTGGCTTTCGCCGCCAGAGAGCGAGGCCGACTGCCGGCCCAGTGACAAGTAGTCGAGACCCACGTCGAGAAGGAAGTCCAGCCGCGTGCGTATCTCCTTCAGAATCTCGGCGGCAATCTGCCGCTGCTTCTCGTCAAGGTGAGGCTCGACCTGTTCCAGCCACTGGCGCAGCTCGTCGAGGTCCATATCCGAGAGCTGGGCGATGTTCTTGTCCCAAATCTTATAGGAGAGGGCTTCACGGTTGAGCCGCTGCCCTTGACATTCCTTGCACTTGCTCTCGGCCATAAACTGGCTGGCCCACTTCTGGCCGTTGGCACTCTCGTCGGCCTCCATCGCATCGCGCAAATACTTCACTATGCCATCGAAGGCAACGAAATAGTCGCTGGTGGTGTGGACCAGCTCTTTGTCGATGCGCACATTCTCCAGCGAACCATAGAGAATCTCGTTCATCGCCTCATCGGGAATCTGGCCGATCGGGGTTCGCAAGTCACATTCAAACCGCTTGAGAATAGCGTCTATCTGCCAGAAAATGAGTTGGTTCTTATATTTTCCTAAAGGAACGATGCCACCGTCGTGGATGCTCTTCTTGGTGTCGGGCATCACCTTTGAGAGGTCGATTTCGCTGATGACACCCAGCCCCTTGCAATGGGGGCAGGCACCCTGCGGCGAGTTGAACGAGAAGTTGTTTGGCGCCGGGTCGCTGTAGCTGATGCCGGTCGTTGGGCACATCAGCCGGCGCGAGAAGTATTTAGCCTGAGCGGTCTCAGTGTCATAGACCATGACCAGTCCCTCACCCTGTTTCATGGCCATCTGCACGCTCTTCTTCAGCCTCTCGGTATCCTTGGTGGTGTCAACCTTCATCTTGTCGATGACCACCTCAATGTCGTGGTTCTTGTAGCGGTCCACCTTCATGCCCCGCTCTATCTCCACTATCTGCCCGTCGACGCGCATGGTGAGATAGCCCTTCCGGCGCATGGCCTCAAAGAGTTCGCGGTAGTGGCCCTTGCGGGAGCGTACCAGTGGCGCCAGGAGGAAAATCTTGCGCCCGGCGTAGTCATTGAGAATCATTTCGATGACACGCTCCTCGGTGTACTTCACCATCGGCTCACCCGTGACATAGCTGTAGGCTTTGCCGGCGCGGGCGAAGAGCAGTCGCATATAGTCGTAAATCTCAGTAGTGGTGCCAACGGTCGAGCGCGGGTTCTTGTTAGTGGTCTTCTGCTCGATGCTGATGACGGGCGAAAGCCCCGTGATCTTGTCTACATCAGGACGTTCCAGACCTCCAAGGAAGTTGCGGGCGTAGGCCGAGAAGGTCTCAATGTAGCGCCGCTGGCCTTCGGCGAAAATGGTGTCGAAAGCCAGCGACGACTTGCCCGAACCGCTCAGTCCGGTGATGACGGTGAGCGACTGGTGGGGTATCACAACGTCGATATTCTTCAGGTTGTGAACACGTGCTCCGTAGACGCATATCTTGTCCATAAACGATGAGTGTTATTCCGTTGACCCTCCGCTGTCGCCGCCACTTTCTTTCTCTCTGTAGCCGCGCAGCAGATTCACATCCTTGCGGATGTCGTAGACCTTCCCGTCGGCCCCCTTGGCTTTGACAAGCACAAAGTAGACCCCTTCGCGCACATCCTTGCCGTTGTACTTGCCGTCCCAGTAACCGGCAGGGTCGTGCCACTCGTAGAGTTTCTGCCCCCAGCGGTTGAAGATGTAGGCATGGAAATCGACGATGCTTTTCCAGTGCTTGGGACTCTCAGGGTCGTTCACGCCGTAAGCGCCATAACGGTCGTTGGTGCCGTCGTCGTTGGGCGAGAAAGCGTTGGGGAACTCCAGCTTGCTCTCAGGGATGGTGACAACGATGGTGACGGAGTCGAGTTCGGCCCCGTCCTGCTCTAACCGCGTCTTCAGAACGACATTGTAGGTACCCGACTCGCGGAAGGTGTACTGCGTGTCCTCCTCGTAGCGCACAAACAGATCGATGGTGCCCTCGGTGAGCGTCTGCTGCCTGAAATGCCATTCGAAGGAAGGCGTGTAGCCGTCCATATCCGAAGGGTTGGCACGAAAGGTGACATCGAGCGGAGCCTCGCCCTTGTTCACCTCTCGCGTCACCTGCTCTTCGCCATCCTCATCGATGTAGTAGGCCTGCGGGTCTACTTTCTGCCCAACTGCCAGCAAAGGAGCTGACAGCAACGCAAGAAGCAGACACCAGCACGATTTCGTTATTCTACTCATTGTATTTTGCACAACTTATAACTATTTTAACTTCCGCAAGCTCCAGTTTTATTGGAGTGAAGAGGGAGTGAAAGTGACATAAGGAACTAAATTATTAATAACATTCATCCTTCGCCAGCTCTGTCAAGCAGGGGCGGCAACAGTCTGAAAATTTGGTTCGTCCAAAGTGGGAGTTTGGTTCGTCCAAAGTGGGAGTTTGGTTCGTCCAAACTGTTGGTTTGGTTCGTCCAAATTCCGGCTTTGGTTAAGCTAGCGGAAGATTCAAAAAAAACACTCAAATCAGCAAGCTAAATACCCAATTTCTTGCGGATAGACTTGGGAATGGCATTCTTGTTCACCAGGAAGTCCATCGTGTTGGCGGCGATGAAGGTCTTGGTCATATACCAAGTGCCCTTGTAGTCGCCGGTCTCGCCCCACGAGTTCTTTACCATATAATATTCCTTGCCTTTCTGGTCCTTGGCCACACCATAGATAAGCATACCGTGGTCGTCGGTCAGTTCCCAGTTGTCGAAGCGCTCCTGGCGCAACTCCTGTGTGGCGGTAATTTCCGGCACATTCACGCCAAGGGAGTCGATGACGTTGCGCTTCTCAGTTGTAGCCAGTTTCAGCCACTTGGCCATATCGCTGCCACGTAGGCTCTGAGTGGCCTTGCCGTCGATGGCGTAAGCGAGGCCCTTGCGGGTGAAGCCGTCCTCAGAGACATCGCCACCCCAGGCAATGGTGTAGCCATTGGCAACGGCATTGTCGATGACTTGCATCATCTCGTCCATAGGCAGATTGTACGACAAGGGGAAGCGCCAGTTGTCCTGCACCTCCACGGCGAAGCCAGTATAGAAGGGATGGTGCGTGTAACTGGTGATGCTGACATAGTCGTCAAGATTGATGCCCAGCGAAGCCATAAAGGACTTCGGGGTGTACTCCTTGCCCTCGTACTTGAACGTCTCGGGGCACTTACCCAGATAGGCGTCGAGGATGCCCTGCAAGCCCACCTTCCATTGGTTCGAGATTTTCTTTGCCGAACTCTTGGAAATGGCGGCCACGTATGGCTCCAAGAGCGAGAAGAACTCATTGAAGTTGTTCAGCGAATCGCCATAGAGTGAGCCAGGGAAAGGCATTGCGTCCTCTGGGCAGATACCGTGTGTCTTCATCGTAGCCAGCACGTCCTCTGCCGAACCACCCTGTGCAAACTGGCAGTCGCCGTGGTAGCGCACCACCTGGATGGCCCGCTCCATATAGGTCTTGTTGGCCACAAAACTCTCGCAAAGGTCATAGGTCTTGCCCGTAGCCTTCAGGATTTCGGCCTCGAAGAACGACAGGGTTGAGTAGTCCCAGCAGGTGCCGCTGCGGTTCTGGTCCTTCACCGAGGTGATGGGGTTCTCCTTAATAATAGTAAAAACTGGTTTGTTCGGATTGACAGAGTCTTTCTTCTCCTCTGCCTGTGCGCTCACAGCCATCGTGGCCAAGAGGGCGAGTGTCAGAATCTTTTTCATCGTTGTTTCTAATCTATTTATTGTTTAGTAATTATAAATAATCCTTTGTATATTGGTTCTTTTCAAAAACACCATCTATGATGCCTTTTCTTATGATATTCCCTATGAAGTCTTCTTCCGTAAGATACTCGTTTACATTAGCTCCACCAAGCATCAAACTAATACCTGCAATAGACGTGCTCTTTATCTGGTCAAAATTCAAATTCCAGTATTTGTCATCAGTAGAAACAAGGGAGAAAGAGCAGAAATCAACAGGACTGTTTGGATCAGGGCCAGTAAGAAGTGAGCAGTCAGTTGCTGTAATCAAGTATTCCATAGCAATATCTTGAACCACAAATACAATCTTGCGCTTCCAACTCTCTACTATTTTACCTTTCTTAAATGCCTGCTGCATCATTGTCTTAGAGAATTCATTAGCCCAGTTAATGCCATAACTATGACGTGTACCAGAAAAATGACCATCTTCAAGCAATTCTTTAACATATGGATAAGGCGAACCTGTAGTGCCTGCGGCTTGAATCTCAACGCAAAGGAAATCACGTACTACACCATGTGCATCCAGTTCAACAGCCACGTAATCAACACTACCGCCAGAACCAATGTTCACTTCTTGAACCCATTTTACATTTTTCCATGAAGTAAGATATTTCTTGCGTATTGTGTCAAACATTAAATCTTCCTTAAATCTTTGCGGACACACAATGACGGGCTTTATTATTCCCCCTTTGAGTGAAGCCCCCAAAGTACAGATACCGACTTTTTTTTCAGGCTCACTTTTTCTGGGCTTGTTGCATGATCCTTTAAGGAAACGGCAATATTGCTGGCTATGTGCTAAAAGAGCATCGTCATTGTCTATAGTCACATCGTAGCCAAATACTTCTATTGGAAGTTTCTTTATTTCTTTCATAATAGTATCTGCATTACTCTTTCCTTCGATGTTTTAATGTAGTTTGGGCTGAGATCTATACCAATGCCTCTCCGTCCTAATTTGATTGCGGCAGAAACGGTAGTGCCAGTTCCAATGAATGGGTCAAGGACAATGCCACCCTCTGGACATGTAGAGAGAATAGGAATACGCAACAATTCTTCTGGATAAACGGCGCAATGGCTGTCAGTTCGCCATGTGTCCTCGGTAACAATGTTCCAAACATCGTTAGGCAAGTGCCCCTTGGCATGTATCTTCATAATGTAAAAGCCTCTGTTAACCAATTCCTTTGCTCTTCCACTTATTTTAGTGTTATCACTATGCCAAGCCCTTTGCTCGCCTCTGATTGTCATTCGAAAGTCATTTACTATACCAGCCTTTATCTCGGCCAGTACTCCATCAAGGGCTTTTTCTGCGTTTATCTTTTCTTGTTCCGTAAGTTCCTTACTATCCCGAATCTGCTTTCTGTATTTTTTCCCGGACACACCTGTAGACGACGTTGTACTATGGTCTGTAATTACGGGCAAACGTGATGGCTTTATCAAAATCGAATCAGCATCATAATAGTACTTCTTTGATTTGACAAAATGGAATAAATGTTCATAACTGTCTCTAAGTCGATCCTTACAACTTTGAGTTCCCTTAAGTTGATGCCAGATGACATCGTTACGCATAATCCAACCATCGTCCATCAGGGCTATTGCAACTCGCCAAGGCATACCAAGTAACTCTTTATTTACATATTTATCCCCAATGTTCAGCCAAAAAGACCCATCGCTGGTCAACACCCTTTTTGCTTCGTGAAAAACTGCTGTCAATTTCTCAACATAAAGGCTAAATGAACTTTCATTGCCTATTTCATGCTCATCGTCTTCATTATCGTAGGAACGCATGCCCCAATAAGGTGGGGAAGTGATAATACAATTTACACTTCCACTTTCCATTTCTTTCAAAACGGAAAGGCAATCACCAAGTATTAGGTGGTATCGCAAACCTTCTTCTATGGCTTTCATCCCCTTTCTTATTCTCTTAAAACGACAGTTGCATAGTTTCCTCAATATCCTTGAGGTGGTAAGGTATGCGCTTGGTGCCGAGGAAGCGGCAGCTCTCTTCCATGATGAGGAGGTCGTCCTCGATGCGGATGCCGCCAAAGTCCTTGTAGGTCTCGATTTTGTCGAAGCAGAGGAAGTCGGCACAATGGTTCTCGGCTCGCCACTGGTCGATGAGCTGCGGGATGAAGTAGATGCCCGGCTCGTCGGTGACCACAAAGCCCGGCTCCAGGCGGCGGCCCATGCGCAGACAGTTGGTGCCGAACTGCTCGAGGTTGGGACGTGTCTCGTTGTCGAAGCCCACGTAAATCTGGCCCAGACCCTCCATATCGTGCACGTCCATTCCAAGCATGTGACCAAGTCCGTGGGGCAGAAACATAGCGTGAGCACCAGCACGTACTGCCTCGTCCACATCGCCCTTCATCAGGCCAAGTTCCTTTAGCCGCTCGGTCATCAGACGGCAGACGGCAAAGTGCACATCCATGTATTTCACGCCAGGACGCGCCACGTTGAGCACATGGTCATGGCACTCCACTACGATGCTGTAGATTTCCCGTTGCTTGTCTGTAAACTTACCGCTAACGGGCATGGTGCGGGTATGGTCGGAACAATAGTCATCCAGTTCGCAGCCGGCATCGCAGAGGGCCAGACGTCCGTCCTCAAGCAAAGCATCGCTGGGGCAACCGTGCATAATCTCACCGTGCTGGGTGAAGATGGTGGCGAAGCTGACACCCTGCGCCTTGGAACGTGCGATACCGTCGACCTGTCCGCCGATGAATCGCTCAGTCACACCAGCTTGGATGAGATGCTGCGCCTTAGTGTGCATCTCGTAGCCGACATTGCATGCCCGCTCTATGACCTCAATCTCTTGCGGTTCCTTCTTTGAGCGCATCTTCACCACGGCCTTGATAAGGTCGACGGACGCCTTCTCCTTCAACTCGTTGGGGTGGATGCCCAGCAAGTCCATCAACTGAATCTTAGTGTCGTAGCGGTAAGGCGGCAGGAAAAGAAATTTGCGATTTACTGATTTGCGATTTACGATTTCTTTCAGTCGCGCCATCGGGGCGGTCTTCGTGATGCCCACCTCGGCGGTAAGGTCTGCCACGCTGGGCACGAAGCCCATCCACACGATGTCCTCAATATCGATATCATCACCGAAAAGCCACTCCTCGTCGTTATCAACATCGATGAGACCGAAGAGACCCTCGCGGTGCTGGCCAAAATAATAGAGGAACGTGGAGTCTTGGCGCATAGGCGAATAGGCATTTGCCGGATAGTTGGCCGGACTCTCATTGTTACCGGGCAGCAGGATGATGCCTGAGCCAATATGCCGCTTTAATTCAGCACGGCGGCAGATATAGGTTTCCTTATTGAACATAATAACTATAATTAACTTGGTGCAAAATTAGTCAATTCCTTTAACAATCCTGCAACAGCAAACAAAAAGAAAGAAAAAAAAACAAAACTTAACGGCTTGCAATGTCTGAACAAACTTTTATTTTGTCATTTCATTTTATTTGTTTAACTTTGCAGCGATTTTTCAAAAACAACAAACGTATGACACCTTTTTTCAAACAGACTTGGTTTATCGGCGGAGTGGCTGCATTAGCCATCTTTGCCCTTTGTTTCCTTGGTATCAACTATGTCGGCCAGCCCGACGAAGAGAAAGGTCCTGAGGTGGACGATGTGGTGATAGCCACAATTCAGACCAACGAGCCGCTTATCACCATTGCCCGACAACAAGGGTGGATAGAGGCTGACGCCACAGAAATGTCGAGCATCGACGCATCGAAAGTGAAAGAGCTGGGCACTGCCTTCCAGAGCAGCAAGCTGACAACGTTCAGCGAGTTACAGCATTTTGTCGGCCTGACAGAAATACATGCTGGAGCTTTTGCACATAGTGACGGGCTTACAGCCATTACCATTCCTGCCTATGTGATTACGATTGAAGACGGCGCTCTCTCTTATTGTCCTGCTTTACAGGAAATTAAGGTGGACACAGCCAACACCCATTATGACTCGCGTGGCAATTGCAACGCCATCATTTGCAGCTGGAAAGGAGAATTAATGCTGGTGGCAGGGTGTGTCAATACCGTTATTCCTGAGGATGTGCGATACATTGCCCCACAGGCTTTTGCTGGTTGTACAAATTTGAAGAAGATTTCATTCCCTGAACGGATGAAAGAGATTGGAGAAGAGGCTTTCAAGGACTGTCAGGGACTTGAGACGGTGGAAATTCCTCAGGGGGTGCGCTTTGTCAAGCCGGGCATGTTCAAAGGATGCTCATCATTGAGGGAACTCACTTTGTCGAAAAGCGTAGAACGTCTACAGAAAGATGCCTTTGCCGGATGCAGCAGTCTGACGACCATCAACTGCGGAAAGAAATATCCGCCCATCATCGAAAATGCCTTCGATGAATACAAAGCCACCGTCTATGTACCCAATGGGATGACCAACACTTACTATAGAGACAAGTTTTGGAAAGACTTCCCCACGGTGAAGGAACTGCCGTAAGAGTCAAGCCAAAAGACTGTTTTCACAGAAAAACGCAGATTTTTTTGGTCAGTCGGGAAAAAGTTTGTAACTTTGCCCCGTTCAATCAGGGAGGGCGTTTCTACGGCTTTGCCGTTTGAGAAGAAACTCCTACGTCCTCTGGCTTTCAAGACCAAGGTAAAAACCAGTTATTCACGCCGAATTTGGGAGTATAGGTAGGCAAATAAAACTTCAGAAAAATGAAGAAAGTTTCTTTTTGGTGCGCAGTAGCATCTGTACTTTTTACCATTTCGTGCAACAGCGGCAAGGAACAGGCATTACAGCATCAGCTTGACTCCATTCAGGCTCAGTACAACCAACGCCTCGGCGACTATGAGGACTTGAGCGGCTATCTGGCCGTTATTGCCGAAGGTCTCGACAGCATTTCGCAACAAGAGAACCAGTTAGACCGCATCCTGCAGCCAAACAGCACGCCCAACGAGAGTCCGGTCTTGAGCCGCAAACAGATAAAGGAAAACCTGCAGGTATTTCAGGAAACACTTCACAAGCAGAGCCTGCGGATAGACGAGTTGGAGAAGAAACTCTCTGAAGCAGAGGGAAATGCAGCAAAACTGAAAACTGTCGTTACTGCGCTGAAAGAGCAGCTGGCATACAAAGACAAGGTTATAAGTACGATGCGTGAAGAGCTGGACAACCAGAACATAAGCATCGAGGAGCTGAAGAGCCTGACACTCTCACTACGTCAGAAAAACACACGCCAGGCTGAACTTATCAATGAGCAGGAGAAACTTATCTCTTCACAGGACGAGACCATCAACGAAGGCTTCATCAAGATGGGAACCAAGGACGAACTGAAGAAACTTGGACTGATCTCAGGTGGAGGCCTGAAGAAGAAAAAGGTGGAGTATGGCAATGTCGAAAAAGACCTCTTTGACCGCATAGATATCCGCGACCTGCACAAGCTTGACATTCCAGGCAAGAACCCGCAGATATTGACACCGATGCCGGAAGAGTCGTACAAGATGGAGAAGAATGGTAAGAACACCGTGTTGCGCATACTGGCGCCCGATCGTTTCTGGAGCGTTTCAAACTTCCTTATCATCCAGACAGACTAACCGAAGACAAGCAAAAACATCATACCTTGACGTATGAACATTGCCTCAGCGCTCGCCGGGAAAACGGTAGTGCTGAGGCAAGATGGATAAAAGAATTAACTAAAAACCAATACAATATGAGAAAGGAAATCAAAATAAAAAACCAAATTGATGAGCTGGATCATGTGGCAGCCTTTGTCGAGCAGATAGGCGAGGAGCTAGGTCTTGACATGGAGCTGCAGATGAACTTGAATCTTGTGTTGGAAGAGATGGTGACTAACGTCATCTTCTATGCCTACCCCCAAGGCACGGAAGCTGAGATAGAGCTGGTAGCCGAATGTGACGGCAAGGAGCTGGCCTTCGTCTTGAGCGACCAAGGAGAGGAATTTGACCCTACCCTAAAGGAAGACACCGATATGGATGTAAATCCCGCAGAGCGCGATTTGGGGGGAATGGGTATTTTCATCGTAAAAAACATTATGAACAAAGTAACCTACCAGCGACTTGAGGGGCGCAACCTCCTGACAATGAAGAAAGAAATTAAAAAGTAAAATAATTGACTCAATAATATAATATGACACAGATTTTAAAAGAAGGTGGCAAGACCATCATTAAGACCGACAAGCGTATCGACACAATGAACGCACCCCAGTTTGAGAAAGACATAGAGCCAGCACTGGTAGAGGCTGGAGTAGATCTGGAAATGGACTGCGAAGAACTCAACTATATGGCCAGTTCAGGTCTGCGCATCATACAGAAAACCATGCGCAAAGTAATGATGCAGAAGGGCAAGTTCAAGATGACCAACGTGAGTCCGGAAATTTACAAAGTGCTGGCTATGACTGGCTTCACCAAGTTTATGACTGTGGAACAAAAAGCATAAAGCCTGCCTATGGACGACCAACAGCAATTGCTCAGCGAATACGAGCAGCTGAAACAAGAATACATGCTGCTGCAAGAAGAATATGAACAGCTGAACATGATGTTTGAGAATATGGGCCAAGGCTATGAAGAGGCCCTGAAGCTCTACGACCAGGCTATGGAGTCGTCGCGCATGAAAACCGACTTCATCCAGCAGATTTCGCACGAGATTCGTACACCTTTGAACATTCTCAGCGGCTTCACCCAGATTCTCACAACACCGGGTATGGAACTCGACGATGCCACCCAGCAAGAAGTGAGCCAAGGCATTGCCGACAACACCAACCGCATCACCAGCCTTGTGAACAAGATGCTGGAACTGGCCGATGCAGGCAGTGACCAAGAGATAGAACGCACCGACGACGTGCCTGCCGTGCAGATTGCAGCCCAGGCCGCCGATGAGAGCCGCATAACTATGGCCACCCACCTGACTTTCGACCTACAGATGGGCGAAGGCACCGACGTCGCTATGCTTCACACCAACTTACAGCAGGCCACTCGTGCATTGGTGCTATTGCTCGACAATGCTATGAAGTTCACCCGTCCTGCCGAGGCTGCATTGGCCACTACCGAAACAGCCAACGACAAGAAAGTTGTGGTGAAGTTGTCACTGGAAGACGAGGGAACGATGCTGGCCTTCA
Organism: Prevotella sp.; assembly: GCA_017960525.1. Lineage (GTDB taxonomy): Bacteria > Bacteroidota > Bacteroidia > Bacteroidales > Bacteroidaceae > Prevotella. The sequence continues at coordinate 16,006 of JAGCZA010000020.1, read as the reverse complement.
CCGTAGAAGACAACGGAATTGGTGTCCCCCCTGAAGAAGCAGAGCGCATCTTCAACGAGTTTGTCCAGCTCGATGAGTATTACGACGGTACGGGCATTGGTCTCACCGTGGCCCGCTCCATTGCCCGCCGCCTAGGCGGCAACATCGTCCTCGACACCGACTATACAGACGGAGCCCGCTTTGTTTACACTTTGCCTATGTAAAAAAAAACACTAACAATCAAACACGTAAAACGAAGATGAAAAGACTATCAACACTGGCCAGCCTGGCATTGATGTGCCTTGTCGCCAATGCCCAAAACCCACAGAAGGGCACCTACGGCTACCTGTACTGCCACATGAGCGACCGGGGCGAGTATACTGCCTACGCTTTGAGCCGCGACGGCTATCACTATGAGGACATCATTGGCGGCGATGCCGTCATAGACCCCAAGGTGCACGCACGCATCGAGGGCGGACAGCGAGACGCTTACATCACCCGCTCCTGGAACGGCAAGGGATTCGTGATGGTGACCACAGACATGTGTGTGGCAAAGAGCCACAAATGGGACAACTATGGTATCGACTTGATGAAGAGCGATGACCTTATCAATTGGACCAGCGTCACCTTCGACTACCGCAAGGGTACCAGTATCTTCTGCAACCCGCAGGCCCAGAGCGTCTACAAGGATTGGTCGACCATCAACCGCGTATGGGCACCGCAGATATTCTGGGATCCGAACTACGTCTGGGAGAACGGCGACAAGGGTGGCTATATGATTTACTACTCTATGCTGAATCGTCCTGAGGAGGGCTACGACCGTATGTACTATTCATACGCCGACAAGTCGTTCACTAAGCTGACACAGCCCAAATTGCTCTTCGACTGGGGCTATGCCACTATCGATGCCGACATCAATCTGCTAGACGACGGTCTCTACCACATGCTCATCAAGAAGGAAGGGGGCAAGCCTGGCATCTACACCGCCACGTCGAAGCAACTGACCAGCGGTTGGGGTGAGCCGGTCGAGAACGACTACGTGTCGTTTGAGGGTCGCAAGAACTGCGAGGGTTCGAGTGCCTTCCAGCTCATCGGCGACAAGACTTGGCGCGTGGCCTACATCCAGTACAGCGACAACCCCAAGCACTACCGCATCTGCAAGGCCAATGAGAATCTTCGCAATTTCCACGACCCTGTAGACATAGAGGGTGTCACCGGCCCGCAGCACGGTTCCTTCATGCGCCTGACGAAGAAGGAGTACAACCGTCTGAAGAAATGGTCGGACAGCCAGAAAAAATAAAAAGTGAGCCAAGAGTACATTGAGATTAAAGGCGCCAGGGTAAACAACCTGAAAAACGTTGACGTGCGCCTACCACGCAACAAGTTCATCGTTATTGCCGGCGTCAGCGGAAGCGGAAAATCATCGCTGGCCTTCGACACTCTCTATGCCGAAGGTCAGCGACGTTATGTGGAAAGCCTCTCCAGTTATTCCCGTCAGTTCCTGGGGCGTATGAACAAGCCGGAGTGCGACTTCATTCGCGGCATACCTCCAGCCATTGCTATCGAGCAGAAGGTCATTGCCCGCAATCCGCGCTCCACCGTTGGCACGTCGACAGAAATCTACGAGTACCTGCGCCTGCTCTTTGCACGCATTGGCCACACTTATTCGCCCATCAGCGGTCAGGAGGTGAAGAAGCACACCACTGAAGACGTGGTGCGCTGTTTCCAAGAGTTTTCGCCTGGAACGAAGTTCGTTGTCCTTTCACCACTCATCGTTCCAAATCATCGCACTATTGAGCAGCAGCTGAAAGCCAGCCTGCTACAGGGTTACAGCCGCATCTTTGACGGAGAAGAAATCGTCAGGATTGACGACTGGCTCTCTTCCCACAATTCTGACGATTGGCAGAGTGAGAAGCTATTTCTCGTCATCGACCGCCTGTCTGCCTCTGCCGACAAGGAGACCATCGACCGTCTGGTCGACTCTGCCGAGACAGCTTTTTATGAGGGACAGGGCGAAATGAGGCTGATGGTGTTGCCATCCGGCATTGTCTACGACTTCTCCACCCGCTTCGAGGCCGACGGCATCACTTTCGAGGAGCCTACCGACCAACTCTTCTCGTTCAACTCACCGGCAGGTGCTTGTCCTGAGTGCGAGGGGTTTGGCAAGATTATCGGCATCGATGAGCATCTGGTCATCCCCAACACGTCGCTCTCGGTCTACGACGGTTGCGTGCAGCCTTGGCATGGCGACAAGATGGGCGAGTGGAAAAGCTGGTTCATACAGCACGCAGCCAACGATGACTTCCCTATCTTCGAGCCATACTACAATCTGACACAACAGCAGAAAGACTGGCTGTGGCACGGACTGCCCAGCGACCGTCGTCTGAAGGAGAAGCCCTGCATTGACCAATTCTTCCAGATGGTGAAGGACAACCAATACAAGATTCAGTATCGCGTGATGCTGGCACGCTATCGCGGCAAAACCACCTGCCCCAAATGTCGTGGCACACGCCTTAAGGCCGAAGCCAACTATGTGAAGATTGGAGGACGCAGCATCACCGACCTGGTGGAGATGCCCGTCGCAAGACTGAAGCAATGGTTCGACCAGTTCACTTTGCCTGACTATGAGGCTGAGATAGGTCGCAGGCTGCTCACCGAGATTACCTCGCGCCTGCAGTTTCTGGTCGATGTCGGCCTGGGCTACCTCACCTTGAACCGCCAGTCGAACTCCCTTTCCGGCGGCGAGAGCCAGCGCATCAACTTGTGCACGTCGCTCGGTTCATCGCTGGTTGGTTCGCTTTATATCCTTGACGAACCGTCCATAGGTCTCCACTCCCGCGACACGGACCGGCTGATAAAGGTGCTGAAGCAACTGCAGGCATTGGGAAACACTGTGGTTGTCGTTGAGCACGACGAGGAGATTATTCGCGCTGCCGACTACCTCATCGACGTTGGCCCAGATGCCGGACGGCTGGGGGGGGAGATTGTGTATGAAGGAGAAGTTCAGGCGTTTAGGGAGTCGAAGACTAAGGAAAGCCGCAGTTACACCCTCCGCTACCTTCTCGGCCATGAGGTGCTGGCCGTACCCCAAAGCCGCCGCCCCTGGAACCTCCACATCGACATCCGCCAGGCCAGGATGAACAATCTGCGGGGTATCGACGTTCAGATTCCGCTTAATGTGATGACCGTGGTGACGGGTGTCAGCGGTAGTGGCAAGTCGAGCCTAATCAAGGGCATTCTCTACCCCGCCGTGAAGCGTCGTCTGGGCGAAGTCTACGATGCCCCAGGCGAATATGGCGGGCTTGGTGGCGACATTGATGCCGTGAAGCGCGTGGAGTTTGTAGACCAGAACCCCATTGGCCGTTCCACACGTTCCAACCCTGCCACCTACGTGAAAGCCTATGATGCCATCCGCGACCTCTATGCCGAGCAGCCGCTGGCACAGCAGATGGGCTTCACGTCGCAGTATTTCTCGTTCAATGCCGACGGCGGGCGGTGCGACGAGTGCAAGGGCGCGGGCACCATTACTGTCGAGATGCAGTTTATGGCCGACCTCGTGCTGGAGTGCGAAGCCTGTCACGGCCATCGCTTCAAGCACGACATCCTCGACGTGCGCTACAAAGGCAGGAACATCGACGACGTGCTGAACATGACGATTTCCGAAGCCTTGGAGTTCTTCGCCAGCGAGACAGCCATTGTGAAACGCCTAAAAACCCTGGACGACGTAGGCTTGGGCTACATCAAGCTGGGCCAAAACTCCAGTTCGCTCTCCGGCGGCGAGAACCAGCGCGTGAAACTGGCCTACTTCATCGGCCAGGAGCGCCAAGACCCCACCCTATTCATCTTTGACGAACCCACTACAGGCCTTCACTTCCACGACATCAGCCGGTTGTTGCAGTCGATGAACGCCCTCATCGAGCGTGGCCACACCATCCTGATAATAGAGCACAACCTGGATGTCATCAAGATGGCCGACCACGTGATAGACCTTGGCCCTGAAGGCGGCGACCGAGGCGGCAGCCTCGTTGCCTGCGGCACACCTGAAGAGGTGGCAAAGTGCCCCGACAGCATCACGGGACAATACTTAAAGTCCAAGCTCAACCTGTAGTCAAACTTGGACAATATAGTTTTCTGATAATCAATTGATATTTACTGCGCCTCGCGCCCCAGGGCCAGAGCCTTGATGTTGGCCTCGACCACGGTCTCGCCCTTGCGTCCGAACACGCGGCGTATGGCTTCCTCAAGTTTCTGGTAGTCGATGCCCAGAGCTTTCTGTGCGGCACCAAGCAGTATGACATTGGCCGAGCGGCTGATGCCATTGTCCTTTGCCAATTTCTCTATGTCAAGGCTGATGACGTTTGGCAACTTGGCAAGGTCGGCCTCGATGACCTCCATATCGGGATAGTTCGGAATGTTCTTGAAAGGCGCACTGCTGGTGATTACCCAGCCGTCTTTCTTCAGCCAAGGCAGATAGCGAAGTGCCTCCATCGGCTCCATGGAAATGATGACATCGGCCCCACCACGAGGGATGAGGTCGCTGGCGATGGGCTGGCTGCTGATGCGCAGGTTCGACTGCACGTCGCCGCCGCGCTGGCTCATACCGTGCACCTCAGCCTGCTTAATGTAAAGATTCTCACGCATAGCAGCCTCGCCGATAATGGTGGCGATTGAAAGGATGCCTTGCCCCCCCACGCCGCAAAGTATAATATCTGTCTTCATATATAATTTTTACACTATAATCTATTCGTTATTCACTTTTCACTATTCACTAGCGAAGCGCCTCTCCCAGGCTGCGCAACTGGCTGATGACCAGCTTGGGGTCTGGTGCCTTGAACACATAGCTGCCGCTCACCAGCACGTCCACGCCGGCTTCCACCAGCCGTGGGGCGGTCTCAGCTTGAACGCCGCCGTCCACCTCGATGAGCGCACTCGACCCCGATTCCACTATCAGTTGGCGGAGCCGCTTCACCTTCTGGATGGTGTGCTCGATGAACTTCTGGCCTCCGAAGCCGGGGTTCACACTCATCAGGAGCACCATATCCACGTCACCGATGATGTCCGTAAGCGTCTCGACAGGTGTTGAGGGGTTGAGCGTCACGCCTGCCTTCATACCGGCATTGTGAATCTCCTGCACGGTGCGGTGCAGATGGAGCGTGGCCTCCTGGTGAACGTTCATCATCATAGCCCCTAACTTGGCCGTCTCACGGATATAGCGCTCAGGCCGTTCAATCATGAAATGCACGTCGAGCGGCTTCTTGCACACGCTGGCCACAGCCTGTAGTACAGGAAAACCAAACGAGATGTTGGGCACGAAATTGCCATCCATCACGTCGAGGTGCAGCCAGTCGGCCTCCGAATTGTTTATCATTTCAATCTCGCGGCCGAGGTTCAGGAAGTCGGCCGCGAGCATAGATGGTGATACAAGTGTCATTTTTCTGTTTCTGTTGTAGTTCTTGTTAGTTGAGGCAGAATGCCTGCTGGTTTACAACTCTGTACGTGTAAGCGATTTGCTTAATCAAGCGGATGACTTTCTCGCTTGGGTTCATTTCTTCATAAGTAAATATTTGCATAGGCCATTTGGAATTTGTTACTTTATTATTGTAACGTTCCAACCCTCCACTTTATTATTTCAAAGAGCATATTATTTTTGATTAACCGAAATCGTGCCTCAGAGAATAAGCGTTGTGAGGGACTGTAATATTTGGCTAAAAGCGAAAACAGCCTGATTGCTATACGGGACAGTTGCCCAATCTGCTTGATTAGGCAACTGTCAAATTGAAGGGATAATCGATTTAGAAAAGCCTCCATAGTGGGAGGCTTTTCTATTAAACTTCAATCGGCTTTCAAAATTATGCGGCTATATGAACTATCTTCGATTTGAATGTTGATGATGTAAATTCCAGTTGCAATAGTGCTAACATCAAGTGTGACAGTAGTCGAAACATTATTACTTGATGCAACAAGTATGCCATTCATTGATGAAACTGTTACACGCTTGATGACCTTTCCACCGGCAGAGATGTTCACCTTGTCGCGCACCGGGAGAGGATAGATTTGAACTTGACTATCAATAGCCAACTCCTCAACGCCTTTAGCTTCAGTTACAATATACGTGAATTCTACAACATCACTTTCTGACATATCGGGAGCGATTGCAATTGCCTTAATGGTCACGCTCTCGTTGATGATGATAGGTGTTCCGTCATACACTTTACGGGCCTCTGTGTTTTCACAAGGACAAGAACCATCAAGAGTGTAGTAGATAGTGGCACCTTCAGTTTCGCATGTAAGCGTAATAGCTGTGCCTTTCTCTACCATAGTGCCGGAGGCAATGCTGGCCGTCGGCGTAGCGACAGTCTTGTTTACTTCCACGCTGACGATGGTCAAGCCTTCCTTGTCTGTACCCTCTACTGAGAATGTCAAGGCCGCTGTGCCAGGCAGTTCACCACTTACAGTTATCTTGGCTGTGCCATCATTGCCGATAGTCACCTGTCCTGTTTCTACGCTGAGAATCATGGGCGAAGAGGTCTTGACGGTCAGCACCTTTCCCTTGGAGGCCGACGCGGGGAGAACTGAGACAACGAATGAAGAGGTCTTGCCATAGCCAATTGTCACAAGAGAGTCACAGACAATCTGCTTGATTTCCTGCTCAATGGCAAATGTCTGTTGGTAGTCGTCCTGCATCCGTATGCCGGCATAGCTCTTCACGCGGTTGTGTACCATCAGCACGATTTCCTGCTCTGTGAATGGCTCAACGGCATTGAAGCGTATCTTCGAGGCAAAGGTTTCCTCTTCACCTTCGTATGACACCTCTTCATTCAACAGTTCCACAGTACCCTCAACGGTTGTGCCGTTCTGCATCACCATGATATTCTCCGCAGTCAGCAGTTCGGGCATCATATATTTGTCGAATTCCACTTCCACAGCATCCACGTAGGCGCGGGTGTTTTTTACCTCCGGCTGTACGTTCTGCTTAATGGCGATATTGATATCAAGCTGTGGTGGGGGCACAGGTAACCATTCCGAGTAGGTCGTCTCATATCCTTCCTTCTCGAACTTCACTTGCCAGAGACCATTGGGAACATCCCACGCATACATTCCATACTCATCGGTAAAGAGAGGATTCTCCTGAGCATATTTTTCTGCATCCCATTTCACAATTTTCTCGTGCAGGTCGCCATACATATCTTCAACCATTTCTTTAAAATAAGCTGTTGCCGTCACACCTTGGAGACGGTTAGAAGGAACACCTTCATAGACATAGCCAGAAGGATCCATGAGAAAGTTAGCGTCCTGATTGTTATTGCCATTGCCATTTGTAGCCCCTGAACAAATTGGAAATGAAGCTATTTGGTCTATCAATGATTTTTGGGCAGACTTCAATTCAACAGCTGTTTTGGCAACATTTACATAAGAGCCACCTGATTGACGCATTGATTCTATATTAGCAAGAGCATTTCCTGATGGAGTCACGGATTGCACATAAGTTGCAACCGCTATGCCCATAGCAGCATTTTTGCAAAACTGAGTTACAGGTATTCTTCTTAATATATCATTTATAGACATAGCATATTCTGGACCACACGATATCCTTTGTGCAGCCATCTCCCATATTGGCCTTACATTTTTCGGAATGTCATCCCATGTCTTCCATTTATAAGGAGTCCATATACTACCATCCATATCATCTGCCTCATGTGTTATTGAAACTTCTTGTCTCCTGTTAGAAATGTACCCTCCAGCGTTTTGCATTATGAAAACAGTGATACTATCTATGTTTTCCTGGGTCAAGGCGCTCTCTGTATCACTATAATAGAACCGTCCATCAGACAAGATAAGAGGTTCACCATCAATACATGATAACTTGTCATAGATATTGCTTGCCTCTAATTTTGATGCTCTATAAAAATAGCAGTATTCAGGCACTCTGCCATCCGCATATACTAACTTATAACTAAGAGTGTCGTTCTCTTCCTTAATGTTCTCTATCCGCGTTTTCTTGTTTTCATATAAAAACGTACCGACAACTGCTGCCGAGTCAAGAATGCTATAATCCACATAATCATAATTTACACTTACATTGACAGGCAGGTCATTACTAGAAAATTGATGTGTAGCATAGAACTTGTTTTTGTTGTCATCATAATATGCGGGGATATTTATAATTGTGTTAGAAGTGGTTTTGACATCCAAGGAAACATTAGACAGGGTAGGTTCATTATTTGTAAAATTCACCACAAATGTAAAGTCCGGGTAAGTTGGCCAGTACCAATAAGTTTGAGAATTAGTAGATGGCCTGATGAAATCAAAGATTGTTCTATATTCCAACAAGTCCAATGACGAAGGACCATGAGCTATATTAATCATTTCAACAGATGACACAACAACACTTTTTGGATTGTAAATAAGCTCTTCAACCTCCGTAGTCAATCCCATGCCTCTTTTTGTTGTCACTTTTGCATAAATGTCGTGTATTGAATATTCTCCTGGATCATACAAATCAACCTCTGCTGTCCATAGACCATTTGCCAAAGAGGTTGTCTGCCCTATCAGCACATCATTGTCGTAAATATCAATGGTAGATGCACCTATAGATGTACCACTAATGGAAACTGATGTCTTGGCTACTGTAGACGGTACGTTAATAGACAAATCCTTGGCAGTATAATTTGCTGAGCCGATGGGCTGTGTTATCGTCTCACCGTTGAGGTCGAACTGGACGAAGGCACTAGGGGCATACTCACCGCCGAGGGTGGGGATGATGCAGAAGCGCACACGGTCGGTGTAGCGGGTCATGGGGATGGTGATGCGATTGCCGTTGAGCGTATAGCTGCTGATACAATTGCCCACCATAACGGAGTTCTCCACGAACTCGCACGACTCTGGCCAGTCAACTATCATCTGCACGTTGCTGACACTCGTAGCGTAAGCTGGCTTGAAGTCGATGCGACCAGTCAATGTGAGGTAATTACCCACCACGATGCTTGGCTTGTTCACCGTAAACGACGTGTTGTCGCCAGTGTAGTAAAGCTTGCTCTCATCAAGTTTTGGCACCTCGTTGATGTTAATGGCCGAGACTTGGCCGCTCTTTACCTCTGCCTGATTTACCACATAGTCCATACCTTCGACAAGCCCCGTCTGTGGCAGTTGTGCCAAGTCGTAGATTGTATTGAACAATCGGCTACTGCCCATTGATAATAACGTATAGTTGCCGTCGGCAAGGTCACTGATGGTCAGCGATGCGTCAGAATAGTTATACGTCTTCACCAACTTGCCAGCAGCATCGTACAGTGAGCCTACAACGGTGGCATTGCCAGTGGTCTGGAACGACGAATGTATCTTACCTAACTCCACGATGTCAAATGTAGCCGTTGCTTTCTGCTCTTCAATGGTGGCTGTCGCCGTCACAGGCATAAAGGAATTGGTACGGCTTGTGGCTGTTAGGCGCAGTTCGTCACCATCATCCACTTCCTCCAAGAGCACAATCTGTGGGTACTGTACGCTGTACTGGCTGACTGACTTATTCTTTGTGACATTAAACAACTCATAGTTCACGTTCTGGTAGTCGCTGTACCAACTCTGAGTCTCACCTTCACATGGCGTATAAGTGAAGTTAATGGCAATGGTGGCACCCGTAATGGACTTCAGCGACACATCAGAAACAGAGAACTCGGTTAATCCGTCAAACTCGTTGTTGGAGAAATCAAGTGTCTGGCTGACGTAATCAGTAGCTGCAACGGCTAAAGAGGTGGGAACATTTGAAACCATCATCGTGAACAGGCCATTGCCGTCGGTCTTGGCATTCAATGTCTTACTGTATTTACCGCCAAAAGTCTGCGATGCACTAACAACTGCTCCGCTTAGTGGGACACCAGTAGAGGCATCTTTCACCTTACCAGAAAGCAGTACTTCCTTGATGGCTTGTAGCTGGCACGTGATAATATTGCCTTTCTCCTGCAATGTATAATCAGACACTACTGGTGTATTGTAAGCCATAGCCAATTCTTGGGAAAGCATTATGCGGTAGTTCACCTGATAGCCTAAAGGCAGGCCAGAGAGTGATGCCCCTTGTGCCACATAATTGCCTTGTGCATCTGTCCATGTTATTTGTGTCTCCCCTGTTACGTCTTTTCCATCAGGTGTCATAACTGAAAGCATAACGTTTTGCGGCTTCGATAATGAAGCAAATGTGACGCTGACATCCTCGTCCTTCACCTCCACGTTGTCAATCTGCCCAAACACATCTCCCCGCTCATTGCGTAGCGTGACGTTCCACGACGTGTTGCGGATGATGTTGGCAAAGGTGTATTGCGTGCGGTCGGTCATAACATAATGCATGCGCTGGCCGCTCTTGGTGTTGGCCAGTTCCAACCACATCTGAGCATAGTTGGAAGAATTGGTGCCTTCGGGCAAAGATACCGTAATACAGCGAATGTCCTCCTGAATAGGCAAAATAGTAAAGTCTTTCCACCCGTCAGATTCTTGGTATTGCGAAATGGCAGAAGCAGGAACATACACAATGAGACCTTCAGGAATATTGGTGAAGACTTGGCTTTCAAGCGTCGGCGGTGTCATGGCATATACAATGAGCGATGACAACTGCTTGCACTCATAGAAAGCCCGATAACCTATTGCCTCAATGGTGGCGGGAAGATACACTGACTCCAAGTTTGTGTAGTCAAAAGCATAGGATGGCACTGCTGTTACACCCGTCACACGGCTTAGGTCAAGCAATGTGCAATTGGTATAGTCGTTGGCTATGCCAAAATCATTGTCATTCATCACGCCAGCCACGGTAATCATGGCCACCTCGCTGCGGTCGCTGCCGCTGATAGTCGCAGAGACGGCATCATTAAGTCGCCCCGTGGTGAAGTCGTCTACGATCAGCTCGCCCATTTCCTTGTTCCAGTAGTTCTTGCTCGGGTTGCTTGGTACGGCAGGGTCATATTCAAAGATGCCATAGACCTTTGAGTTGCCATGAGGAATGACATAATAGAAATTTTGCTCTGTAGAGATAGTCTCGCCTGTCTCGTTCTCCCAGTGCAGGAATCGGAAACCAGTATTAGTGTAGGCATACAGGCGCAAGTTGCCCCCTTCTTCTGCCTTCGCACTTGTTGTGTTGAACGTGCCACTTCCCAAGGGCTTACAGGCTACTGTCACCGTATAACGAGTAGCCATTGAGTCAGGATTGGCTGGCTCAGTCGGGTCGTATAGGTAAAGTGCAGTTAACTGGGAGGCATGGCGTGGCATGGTATAGTTATACGACGCAGATGACGAAAGCATCTCGCCCGCCTCATTTTGCCACCCCACAAACTGATAGCCAGTATTTGCATAGGCACGTAGGTTGACCGTTGCTCCTGCTGCATATCTGCCACTCGTCGTGTTCAATGACCCAGCACCTAAAGGTGAAACCTGAGCGGTAAACATATAATAGGTAGTTGTGTCGGGCATAGCTGGGTTGCCAGGTACTGCGGGGTCATATTCATATTTTGCTTGCACCATTATGTCTTTTGATGGCATAGTGTAGTTGAAGCTCGCCGACGATGAGAGTAGTGTCTCACCCTCATACCATCCTTTGAACACATAGCCCGTATTGCCGTATGTTCGCAGATAGATACTGCTGCCTTCTTCGTATGTGCCGCCACTTGTGTTGAGCGAACCAGCACCGACAGGCGTTACCTCAACGCTCAGATTGAACGCAGAAGCAACAGCCAGCGATACCTGTAGCAGACATACGAGCATAATGCTTAATAGTCTGTTGGCTTGCAGCCGACTTTTCTCAGGCTCGGCAGAGGGAACAAGTCCCCTCTGCTCTCGCTTAATTGAAACGTTCATATTCTTTGATTGATTACTTGTTCAACATGATTTTCTTACCATTCTGTATGTAGATGCCCTTCTTCGATTGCGACATCGTCCTGATGCCTTCTGTTGTGAAGATAGCACCATTGTTCTGGATGTCTGAGATGAATTCTTTAATACCCATGGTCTCATCAATAAAGTGAAGAACAAAGCGGTTGGTGTATGTTCCACCTTTCGCCAAGAACGTATATCCGGCTTCCTTTGTCAGCACTACTTTCTTTCCTTCCACCTTATCTTCAAGAACCACTTGGCACCCATCCACCTCATTGTCAAGGGTGATGGTGAAGAAATCGTCAGAGCCAATGTAAACACACAAATTTGCAAATCCGTCTGCTGCAGGCCGCTCGTTGATGGCATAGTTCACGCCATTGGAGGTTGTGTATATTTGAGGAACAGACGCATCGGTACTCATAAACTTGCTTGCATCCTTGTCAAGCTCATATTGCATCGTGGCTTGATCATTAAGCACGATACGGGTATGGTCAGTACTATTGCTATTGGAAATACTCAGGTTGATAATTGTGCGTGTAGCTGTGTTTCTGGAGACTATATTCGCTCTTGCATTGCTTTCAAGTGCCCTCACGTCGCGATTAGTCTGGCGACCATCTTTACTGAATACTATATTCCCATTTGCAACAGGACGCTGGACGAAAAATGCCTCACCAGGGCAGAGGATATAAGAATCATCTGAAGGACTGTATGCTTCGTATGTGCTGCTACGCATATTCCATACAGTAATGGGAGCCTCAAAGTCCATAAAGCGGGTGTCGTAGTAGCAGGGATAGGGATTGCCTATCAGATTCCAGCTGCGGTTGTGGGCGAACTCGCTTTCATATTCGTTCAATGTCACTATGACATCTGTGGTGCGAAAGATATTGTTCTTATTTGTGTTGTTGACGGCATTCATATTATATCTGCTCCAATTTCGTCCATCGTTGCCAACGTTACAGCTACCCTGAATAATATATCCTTCACCCGAATGAAGGATGTCATCAGTATTCATTTTTACCCATGTTTCCGATGTTTCCCCCAAAGCCCTCTTCTGTCCGTCATATTTACGTATAATCCAGTTCGTTGCACCAGAAGTTGTGGTTTGTATCTCCGAAACACTCACATCAAAAGGTAAAGAAATGAAAGTCCAGTTGTTATGACGCATATCAATGTTAATATCAACGTTATCGGCACGCAGATGAGAATTGTTCAATAAAGAGCAATAATTCAGATTTCTATTGTATTGTTCGTATTGGCAATATGAATCCCACAGCATCGTGAATCTTGACATAGACAGTACACCCTTACCATTAACCGTAAGGCTACCGTAATTGTAATTGGGATCAGCACCCCAAATTATACTTACGTTAGGTTTGTAGCTACTGGGAATAGAGTCAGGCAATGTGAGTTTCAAATTGCCACGAACAGTTATGTTCTCTGGCAGATAGTCAATGGGCTTGATAGTTGGGAATCTGTCCCATCCCGTAGTTTGCTTATAGACGTTGATGGAGAGTGCGGGAACATAGAGTTCACGTCCTTCCATACTAAGCCCGTATGGAATCTGGTCGGTCATGTAAGGCGGTTCAATAGAGAGACATGTTACTTTTCTTAGATTGTCACAATAATCAAACGGAGATGCATCTGCACGTACTAAGGAACTTGGCAATGTCACCTCAGTCAGCGCATCGCAATTAACGAAAGCGTTATCTACTATCTGAAAGAGTCCTTCATTAAATTCAATGTCAGACAATGCAAAATTATTTGTAAATGCATCGTTACCAATATAATATAATGTAGAAGGGAACTTCAGTTTTTTTAAGGATCGACAATTGCAGAATGCATAGGCATATATATGGGTAAGACCTATACCAAAATCCACTTTACTCAAACTGAAGTTATCATAGAATGTATAGGCATCTAATGCAACCAGAGTTGAGGGTAACTTTACGTATTTGTTGTTATCGCAAGAGTAGAAAGCTCCTACACCCAAAGTGCTCAATTCCTCTGGCAGAATGACTTCCTGAAGGTTGTCACATTCGGAAAAAGCATATCTATTGATAGTAGTGAGCGTGGCAGGGAACTCAATATAATTTATGGCATAACACTGGTAGAAAGCGTATTCACCAATAGTAATAATATCCTTTGGGAGAAATACTTTCTGTAAGACTTGATGTTGATAGAACAATCTATTCGGTAGATTCGGCATGTTGACATCAGTCATATCAATTTCACACAAATTCATTAACCGCGACTGTATGGTAGTGATGTCTGCATCATTCAATGTTCCAGACAGTTTCAAACTTATAACATCTGAAAAGTTCTCCACTTTACTGAGAATAGAATCACCCATAGCTCCTGGTACATTTACAGAAATGTATATAGGTTGATAGTTAAGTCTATTAATCATTGAATAGATTATTCGTGTCATCTCCTCTGCGCCATTGTTGTCGTATTCGCAACTTGCCATAGCTGTTTGTACTCTTTCCAACAATTTGGTGGCTTCCACTACTGTAAGAGGAAGCGCGTTAGAAGTATCTCCTTCAAGGCTATGCTGGAGGGAATCAACAGCAATATGAAGCTCACTGTATTTACGTGGCTCTTCCCATAAATATAGTCCAAAGTTGATGAAGGAATCACCACCATTGTCAGTAGCACGTACAGCAAGGACATTGTCACCTTCATGAACGGCCTCTAAAACAGATGGAGTTAGGGTAATAGTATTCCAAGAGCCATAACTTCCTCTAAGCTCTGAAATCTTTCGGCCATTCAGGTAAGCAACGCCATCGCAATCATAAAAATAGCGGAAATCTCCGTCACCAAATTTCGAAATGTCGGTAACTACAAAATGTCTGCGTAGCCAATAGGTGGAGTAATATTCCCAATTAGAGCGCCAAATAGGGCCAGTTATGGTGCCCCAAGTGGAATCGGGGTAAGTTTCCTCATACCAATTATCAGCTGGACCTTCCCCACCGCTACTTGCGAAATAATACTTTGCTTCCCAAGCTGCTGTGTCCTGTAAAATAACATCTTGGGCAAATGCTTCAATGCTAAACAATAAATTAGCGAGGATTGCTAAGAAATAAAATCTTTTCATGTCGTTTAATGTTTTAGTTATTATGATATTAAAATCTAATACAACGAAAAATGCGCAGAACGAATCTACGCATCAGCAAGGCCTTGCACTGCCCAATCGAACCATAGAAACGTCTGCGCATTTTGCGCACGACGCTCAAATGTTCGATTTGTTTGGCCCGTTTATCTCCGAGGTGCAAGTTCGCTGATGTAAGAGCCAATAAGACGTATTCATAAGAACACGCCGACAAAAATACACAAAAATCTTCAATCCACCATATATTTTATATAAAAAATTGCTAAATTATATGTGATTTTAGCAGAAAAGTGGTAAATGAAGGCTGAAATGCAGGATGTGTAACGAAAAAAGTCACCTCGCAAGGGGGTGACTTTTATCTCAGATGTGGTCTATAAGGAAATCTGTCGCATTTAGTAATGGTTGTAAGTCATCAATGGATGCATGATTTAAGCAATGTGTACCGGAATTAGCGACTGACCCTTTATTGTTCCATCTTTAGGCATGAATATAGTTTCGGAACAGGCGGTTTTTGCTCTGTTCCGTTGGTTCGATGTCGATGGTTTGCAGAGGTGATACGGCAATCAGGTTGTTGGAATAGCGCGTAAGGTAGTCGATGGCTGCAACGCTATTGACGCTGCCGTCTGTCGGCATTGAAGTGACCACCTGCGACACGAACTCATATTCCTTCTGCGGAAAGAGGCCTCGCAGAGCGTCCAATTTCTGCTGTGAATAGCGAACATCCACCTTATCACCATCGACGATAATCAGGCCCACGCTGATGCGCTCGGAAATCTCGGGGCGGATGACTGCGTAAATAATGCTGTATCTCATATTATCGTGTATTATCGTTTAGACATTCCATGAAATTATCCCATACCTCAGCCGTCCAATGTTCATCAAGCAACTGAAGCTGTTTCTCCTTAACCACATTCTGCGGAACGTTACAGGTAACTTCTATTAATTCATAAATTCGAGTGGAAGCCGTTCCTTAGAAATTGATTCTTTCAGATTCTAACCCTCAGAAGAGGGCTACGGCTCGCGATAGTGTTCGTTTATCCGCTCATTGGCTTATTGATTTAGACGATT
>JAGCZA010000019.1 GCA_017960525.1 Prevotella sp. | reverse complement strand
TTGTGTGACAGATGTCAACCCCCTTATCAGGTGGTTATTGCGGCGGGGTCCCACCTCTTCCCATTCCGAACAGAGAAGTTAAGCCCGCCTGCGCCGATGGTACTGCAATGCAATGCGGGAGAGTAGGAGGCCGCCTTCTTTTGAAGAAAATCCCCGAATCACTTAGTGGTTCGGGGATTTCTTCGTATATTTGCACCCAGATAGTTTAATCCGTGACTACCAGAAGGAAAGAGATAATACCAAATAAATATTTATATTCACTAAAACAAAAATCCAGATTATGAAACGCAGACTATTTCTTCTGTTAGCCCTTACGCTGATGAGCGTGGGGCTGAACGCCCAGGTGCTGGTGTTCCACCTGCCCGACGGCGCAATCTCCACGGTGACCATGCCTTGCAGTTCACCTTCTCGGCCAGCGGCGACAAACTCATCATCGACGGCACCGGCACGCACGTGGAACTGCAGCACGACCGCATCCTGGCCATGACCTACCGCTCCAACCGTGGCGACTCGAATGGCGACATGAAGGTGGACGTGTCCGACATTGCAACCGTCCTCAGCATTATGGCCGGCACGCTGGACGGCAACGACCCGGACCCGGGGCCAAAGCCCGAAGATCCGAATACGGAGCCTGACCTTGGCAAGGCCCCTGCCGGCACGGTAGCTGTGGACCTGGGCTTGCCCAGCGGCAAGCTGTGGGCCAATATGAACGTCGGGGCCACCACACCGACGGAGGCTGGAAAGTATTTCGCCTGGGGCGAGACCACAGGCTACACCTCGGATACCTCTGACGGTCGCATGTTCGACTGGGCATCGTACAAGTGGATGACCTCCGGATATTCCGATTAGAAGTGGGTTAGCAAGTATCAGATAGAGGACGGCCAGACAGAGGGCTGCTGGTACCAGGCTAACAACTTCACCCTGCAGTACGACTTTGTCGGCGACGGCCTCTCCGTGCTGCTTCCCGAGGACGATGCCGCCACGGCCAATTGGGGCGACGACTGGTGCATGCCCACTTACGAGGACTTCGTGGAACTGATGGAGAACACCACCCAGGAGTGGATGACCTTCGCTGGGGTGAGCGGCATGAAGTTCACCAGCAAGGCCGAAGGCAATACCAACTTTATCTTCCTTCCTGCCGCAGGGTACCGCGGCGACGGCTCGCTCAGCTTTCAGTCGACTAACGGCAGCTACTGGCCGTCGACGGTTACGTTGCGCTCGAACTACGCGCGTAACCTCAACTTCCATTCAGGAGGCGCGAACACGACCTACAGCAGCCGCTGCTACGGCTTCTCGGTTCGCCCCGTGCTCAAGAACTGACGTGCATCCTTTTTCCAAACGCGAAGAATCCCCGGACTGTCAGACGATCCGGGGATTTCTGTGTTTATTGCGGTTATCTGTGGAGGATGTGACAGACCGTGAGATCTTTGTCGGCGCTTGACGTGCCTATGAGGAGGTCGTATTTGCCGGGGAGTACGCGCATGGTGTTGGTTTGGGCGTCCCAGGTCTCAAAGTCGTTGCGGTGGAGGGTGATGGTTACCTTTTGGGACTCACCGGGCTTCAGGGTGACGCGCTGGTAGCCACGCAGGGACTTCAGGGGGCCTTCGGTGTCGGCGGGACGGCGGAGGTAGACTTGCACAATCTCTGTTCCTTCCCTTTGTCCGCTGTTTTTGACCGTCAGGTTCACTTCTGTGGTGCCGTCGGGCTTAACTTTTGCCTTGTGTCCTTTCAGTTGGAAGGAGGTGTAACTCAGGCCGTAGCCGAAGGGGAAGAGCGGCTGGCCCTTGAAGTAGCGGTAGGTGCGGTTTGTCATACGGTAGTCGTCGAAGGGCGGCAACTGGCTGTCGTCCTTGTAGAAGGTGACGGCGAGTTTTCCAGACGGGTTGTAGTCACCGAAGAGGACGTCGGCGAGTGCGTGCCCTCCCTGTTCGCCGGCATACCATGCCTGGACGATGGCGTCGCAGGTCTCCATTTCCGGGGCGAGTGCCACAGCGGAGCCGCTGCAATTGACGAAGACGATTTTCTTCCCGGCCTGATGGAGTGCACGCAGGATGTCGCGCTGGCATTGTGGCAGTTCTATCGAAGTGCGGTCGCCGCCATCGAATCCGGGTGCGTCCACCCGTGCCTCCTCGCGCTCCAAGTTGGGCGATATGCCACCTATGAAGATGATAGTTTCCGCCCCCTTGGCCCTTTCCAGAATGTCGTTAGTGGTCAGTGTGCGGTCTCTCGTAAGGTCGGCTTTCAGGGTGGCGCCTTCAGTCAGTTGCATATAGTTCAGTTCCAGGTCGTATTTTTTGCCTTTCTCCACTTTTATTTTGACGCTGCGGGCCAATGCCCAGTCGGACCTCCAACGGTTGAGCAGCGTGTCGCCATTGACGATGACGCGGATGCCGTCGTCGTTGGTGACGGTGAGGTTGAGCGTCTCGCTGTTTTGTGCGACGAAGGAACCTTTCAGGCGTGCCGTGAAGTTCTCTAACTCCACTCCAGGCTCAAATGCCGTGGCTCCGCCATTGTCCAGTTGGAGTGGGGTAGTGTAGTGGGCCTCTGCTGCGGGCGTACCAGTCATGTCGGTATTGTTCCAGTAGATGGCATAGAGGCCGGGCTTGCCGTCGCTGCCTGTAATGGCGCCCATCATGCTTTCGGTCTCGGTGATTGATGTTATTTCGCAGGCTTTCGTATATTGGACATCTCCTCCCAGACGGGTTTTGATGCCCTCCAATGGCGTGACGGTGTGCGAAGGCTGACCGAAGTAGATGCCCCAGAGCATGGTCGAGTCGGCAGCATTTGGCCCCATCACCATCAGTTTCTGCCCTTTGGCGTTTAGTGGCAGTATGCCGTTGTTCTTGAGCAGCACCATCTGTTCGCGTGCCATTTGCCTGGCCAGTTGCTTATGTTCCTTCGAGGCGACGCAACTGATGGGGATTTTCGTCCAGGGCACCAGTTCGTCGGGGTCGAACTCTCCCAGTTCAAAGCGGCCTTTGAGCAGTCGGCGCAGGCTGATGTCGATGTCGCTCTCCTTGATGTCGCCACGTTTGACGGCTTCCGGCAGCCGCCTGTAGTTGCTTCCGCACTCGATGTCGGTGCCGCTGAGCACCGCCTTTGCCGATGCGGCCTGTGCGTCCTGTGACACGCCGTGCCGGCCTTTCTGCCAGAAATCGTTGATGGCTCCGCAGTCGCTCACGACGAGCCCTTTGTAGCCCCACTCCTGCCTGAGAATCTGGTTAAGCAGCCTGTCGCTTCCGCAGCAGGGATCACCCTCGAAACTCTGGTAGGCGCACATCACTTGCTGCACGTCGCCCTCCTGCACCAGCCGTTTGAAGGCTGGCAGATAGGTCTCCCAGAGGTCGCGCTGCGGCAGGTTTTCTATGTCGAACTGGTGGCGCGTCTTCTCCGGTCCGCTGTGTACGGCATAGTGCTTGGCACAGGCGTGTAGTTTATAGTATTTGCTGGCCTTTCCGTCGTCGGCCTTCGTTGTCCCTTGCAGTCCCCTCACCACGCAGAGGCCCAACCTACCGTTCAGGTAGGGGTCTTCGCCGTAGGTTTCCTGTCCGCGTCCCCATCGCGGGTCACGGAAGACGTTGATGTTTGGCGTCCAGAACGACAGACCCTGGTATCTGCCAACGGCCTTCCCCTCCTTCCGCAACTGGGTGTTCTTGGCGCGTGCCTCGTCGCTGACGGCAGAATAAATACGCTCCAGCAGTTCGTCGTCGAAGGAGCAGGCCATGCCGATACATTGCGGGAAGACGGTGGCTATGCCGTTACGCCCCACGCCGTGCAGGGCCTCGCTCCACCAGTCTGTCTGCGGTATACCCAAGCGCGGTATGGCCCGCGAACCGTTCATCATCAGCTGTGCCTTTTCCTCTAACGTGAGTCGGCCAAGCAGGTCGTCCACACGCTGGTTCACTGGCAGTTGTGGGTCTTGCCAAGGCTGTTTCTGTTGTGCGCAAGTACTGAGCGCTGTAGCCAGTACCAGAGTCAGTAGGGTTTGTCTCTTTTTCATTGTTCAGTTTAGTTTTTAGTAGATTGTTTGTTTCAGTTGTTTGGTATGTTCCGGTTGCAAAAAGGCGCTTCTGGGTTTGGTTCGTCCAAACTGACAGTTTGGTTACGGCAAACTCCCAGTTTGGTTCGTCCAAACTACGAGGGCTGTACAGGTGCTGTTTTTCCATGTCTGTTGGCTTTTGTCAGTTCGTCGAGCGATACCTGTTCGCCCACCAGCCAGATGATGTCCCCATCCTGGAACCTGTATTGCGGCGTAATGTGCGAGAGGTATTCCTTTCCCTCTTCCATACCGACCACCATACAACTGTACTGGCTGCGTATGCCGCTTTCTTGCAGCGTCAGGCCCAGGAACGGGCTTTCGCTGCCAATAATCATCTGCTGCAACTTCATCTCCCGCTTCTCCAGGTCGAAGTCTTCTTCCAGGAGTTCGGTCTCTATGGCGTGCTTGAAACTGCCCAGTTGCGTGTCGGTGCCGATTACTTGCAGACGGTCGTGTGGGAAGATGACCGAATCGCCGTCGGGGATGTTCAGCCTGTGGCCGCCCCTGAGGATGCTGCTCACGTGTACGCCGTAGTGCTTGCCCAGACTGAGTTGCTTCAGCGAACTGCCCATCCAGCGCGAGTTTTCCGGCACCTCGAAGTCGGCAATGTGAATATCGCGGTCCAGCAGTTTGCCCTCGTAGAGCGGGCGCTTGGTGCCCTTCACCTGTGCGGCGATGTCGCGTGAGCGCAGATTGTTGATGAAGAGCCTCTCCAGCAGGATGCTGCGCCGCTTCACGCTGCGCGAGGCGATGATGAGCAGTACGGAGACCAAGCCCAAGGTGAAGAGCATGGCGGGCCGGAAGTTGAACATATAGTGGACGATGTAGAACACGGCGGACATGGCCAGCATCAGTCGCACCAGGATGGTGAACAGCAGCGGCAGGCGGTTGCGGTTGCTCTCTGCCCACAGGGTGTGGAACTCCTCGCTGCGGTTTTTCTTCATCACCATTGCCCGCAAGAACGGCGCAATCAGCATGATGGTCACCAGCGTGGTGATGATGCTGCCCATCGAGAACTGGTAGGAGTGGAACGTGAAGTCCAGCGGGGCGGCTATGGGGGTGATGAAGGGGTGGAAGAGCGTGAGCATCAGCGTGATGGTTGCCGACGTGAGGGTGGCATAAATCAGGGTGTTGATGCCCATCTGCGTGAGCAGCGACTTCCATTTGTTTTTCTCGGCGGTTTTGGGCTTGCTCGTCGACAGTTGGTTGAGCACCTTGATGAGCCTTGACGGCAGCCGTCGCTCCAGCGCATTATAAGCCGGTGTGGCAAGCCGTATCATGTAAGGTGTGAGAAAAGTTGTGATGACGGATACGGCTACCACCACCGGATATAGGAATTCGCCAATGACGCCGAGCGACAGGCCCAGCGAGGCGATGATGAACGAAAACTCGCCTATCTGCGCCATTGAGAAGCCGCAGCGCATGGCCGACTTGAGTGACTCGCCGCCGAGCATGAACGAGATGGAACCCAGCACGCTCTGGCCCACGATGATGGTCAGCACGAGCACGATGATGGGCACGGCATAGTCCACCAGAATCTGCGGGTCGACAAGCATACCCACCGAGACGAAGAAGATGGCTCCAAACAGATTTTTCACCGGCTCCACCAGTTTCTCTATGCGCTCCGCCTCGACCGTCTCGGCCAGGATGCTGCCCATGATGAAGGCGCCGAAAGCCGACGAGAAGCCCACCTTGGTCGAGAAGACGGCCATAGCGCAGCAGAAGCCCAGCGACACGATGAGCATCACCTCGGCGTTGATGAGCCGGCGCACCCCGCGCAGGAATAGCGGAACGGCAAAGATGCCCACCACGAGCCACAGCACCAGAAAGAACACAATCTTCAGCACCGACCCCACCATCTGGCTGCCGTCGGCACCGCTTCCGCTGGCAATGGCCGACAGCATCACCATCATCACAATGGCCAGGATGTCCTCCAGTATGAGCACGCTCATCACCAGCCCGGCAAACTGCTGCTGTTGCAGCCCCAGGTCGTCGAAAGCCTTATATATAATAGTGGTGGAACTCATGGCCAGCATACCTCCGAGGAAGATGCAGTCCATACGGCTCCAGCCGAAGATTTGGCCCACGATGATGCCCAGCAGCGACATGGCGAAGATGATGCAGACCACGGAGATGATGGGCGAGGCCCCCATCTTCAGAATCTTCTTGAACGAGAAGTCGAGACCCAGCGAGAACAGGAGGAACATCACGCCGATGTCGGCCCACAGGTGGATGTTCGACATATCGACGACCGAAGCCGTGTAGGGCATGTGGGGCGACACGAGGAAGCCTGCCACGATGTAGCCCAGCACCAGCGGCTGTTTCAGGGCCTTGAAGATGAGCGTCACGATGCCTGCCACCATCAGTATCAGCGCCAGGTCTTGAATCATAGGGGGAAGTTCTGCCATAGTTATTGTGGGGGTTTTGAGAGTGCAAATGTAATAAAAATATTTGTAACCGCCAAATTTTACCGCGTTCATCCGTGCTAAATGTTCAGGAGGCCGGAACAAAACTTAACGACTCGACGTAATTTATCTGAATTACGACGTGCTTTTAGTTTTTGTGCCGTCCAAACCGCTAAATGGGTGCGGGCGGGCCTTGTTTTTCCCCCGTCGCGATTTTTTTATTGCCGCGAGCGGTTTTTCAGGCTCATTTCTTGCGTGTTTGCTTTTTTTTCCATACATTTGCATATTATTTTTCAGTTTTGACGGATTATGGAGAGAAATAAGCAAACGATTGGCGGTCTCCTGCTGTGCCTGGCCTTCTGCCTGCTGACGGGTCTGACGGCACGCGCCGATGCCGGCAACGACGTGGAAACGCGCCGCCAATACCTTAGCGGCACGGGCTGCGACGATATGGTGGAGTGGGACTTCAAGTGCACCGACGGCCGAAGGAGCGGCGAATGGACGAAGATAGGTGTGCCCTCGTGCTGGGAACTGCAGGGCTTCGGCACCTATCAGTACGGCATGCGCTTCTACGGCAAGGCCACGCCCGAGGGCATTGCCGACGAGCACGGCCTCTACAAGACCGAGTTCACCCTGCCACAGGCGTGGGCGGGGCGGCAGATTCAACTGGTCTTCGAGGCCGTCTTCACCGAGGCCCGCGTCACCATCAACGGGCGCAAGGCCGGGGCGGGCACGTACCAGGGAGGCTTTACGCGCCATACCATCGACGTCTCCGACCGCGTGTTTTTCGGCTCCAAAAAGAACCGTCTGGAGGTGGAGGTGCTGAAGGAGAGCACCAACCCGCAGGTGAACCTGGCCGAGCGCCGTGCCGACTACTGGAACTTCGGCGGCATCTGGCGCCCGGTATTCGTTGTCGCCAAGCCCATGCAGAACATCAGCCGCGTGGCCGTCAATGCCCAGGCCGACGGGCGCTTCCGTGCCGATGTGTTCCTGAGCCGCGCCCTGCCTGGCTGTTCCGTAAGTGTCGATATCATCGACACAAACGGGAAGAAGGTGGCCGCCAGCCCCGCCAGTACCGTTGCCAGCGACTGCGCCAGCCTCGACTTCACGGTGAAGAACCCGAAACTCTGGAACGCCGAGCAGCCCAATCTCTATACCGCCGTCTTTACCCTCAAGGACGCTCAGGGAAAGGCGCTTCATGTGGAGCGGCAGAGGTTCGGGTTCCGTACGATAGAGTATAGGCATAGTTTCTCTTCCCTTGATGGGAGTGGAGTGGGGGCGCACGTGTATGGCTGCGACGACGACGGCGTGTTTATCAACGGCCAGAAGGTCATCTTCAAGGGCGTGAACCGTCATTCGTTCCGCCCTGAAACGGGGCGCACGCTCTCAAAGGCGAAGAACATCGAGGACGTACGGCTCATCAAGTCGATGAATATGAACGCCGTGCGCCTTTCCCACTATCCGGCCGACCCGGAGTTTCTTGATGTCTGCGACTCGCTCGGCCTCTATGTGGAGTGCGAACTGCCCGGCTGGCATTGGGCGCACGAGACCATCATCGGCTCGCAGATAGCCGAGGAGATGGTCACCCGCGACGTGAACCACCCCAGCATCATCTTCTGGAGCAACGGCAACGAGGGCGGTTTCAACTACGAACTGGAGCCGGTCTTCACCAGGCTTGACCCCCAGCAGCGCGTCGTCCTCTACCCCTGGGCCAACCGCAACGGCTTCGAGACCAAGCACTACCGCTCGTGGGGCGAGACGGCAGAGTATATGCGGCAGAAGGAAATCTTTATGCCCACCGAGTTCCTGCACGGACTCTACGACGGCGGCCACGGCGCGGGCCTCAAGGACTACTGGCAGTTGATGATGTCGAATCCCCGCTGTGCCGGCGGCTTCCTCTGGGACTTGCAAGACCAGGCCGTGCTGCGCACCGACCAAGTTGGAGTCCTCGACCCCGTCGGCAACTTCGGCTCCGATGGCATCATCGGCCCCCATACGGAAAAGGAAGGCTCGTTCTATACCATCCGCGAGGTGTGGTCGCCCATCCAGATGATGGCTTCCAGCCCAGAATTATCTGCTTTCAACTCCCAGCACCGGGTGCTTGGCAAAGAACTCAATATTAAAAACGCTTACGACTTCACCAACTTGAAGGACTGCTCGCTGCGTTACCGATGGATAGACCTGCCGTACTATGGCAAAACCACTGAGAAACTCGTCTCTGAGGGCAAGATAACTTTGCCGTCGGTAGCGCCTGGCGAAAGCGTCACCCTGCCTCTGCCGGAAGGTAAGGGCTCTTTGCTCGAACTCAACGCTACTGACCCGCAAGGCCAAGAGGTGATGACGTGGCGTTTCCTGAGAGGAAGCCAATTCCCATCAGATTTTATAATGGGCGTGGAGTCTCAGACTAAAACCGAAACCGACGAGGCGCTTACGGTGACGGTTGGCCTGACCTCTTACACCTTCTCGAAGAAAGACGGGCGTTTGATGGGGGTGAAGACCGCCAGCCACGCCTATAGTCTCAGCAATGGCCCGCGCTTCGTGGCCGCCAAGCGGGCCGACCGTAGCGACGACGGCTTTTATAACCACGACGACAAGGAGGCCTTCCAGAAGAAGACGCAATACACCGAATATGCCGACCAAGGCGAATTTGCCGGCTTTGAACTCTCCGACAACGGCCATCTCATCGTCCGCTACCGTCACGGCAGCCTGGAGACCGTCGAGTGGTGGTTCTTCGATGACGGCAGCGTATTGCTTTCGGCCAAGGCCGCGTTCAGCGGTGTCGTAGACCTGATGGGCATCTGCTTCGACTATCCCGAGAACAAGGTGAAGGGCAAACAGTGGGTTGGCCGTGGCCCTTACCGCGTATGGCAAAACCGCCTGGAAGGCCCGCAATATGGCTTCTGGCAGACCGACTACAACGACCCCATCCCAGGCGAGTCGTGGCTTTATCCTGAGTTCAAGGGCTACTTCGCTGGCGTCGAATGGATGCAGTTACAGACTGGCGAGGGCACGATAGGCCTTTCGCCAGACCACGTTCTCCAACATCCTGTGTACGTTGGCGTTTTCACCCCACGCGACGGCCGCGACCATCTGCTCTACGACCTGCCACAGACGGGCATCGCCCTGCTTGACATCATCCCTGCCGTGCGCAACAAGGTGAACACCACCGACCTGAACGGCCCGTCGGCACAGCCCCATTTCGTGAGTGGCACGCAGGTCTACTCCGCCATCCTCCGTTTTGAATAAAACCAACGTATCAGATGAAAAGACTTGCCATAACCGCCTTTGTCCTGTTAATCGCGATGTCATCGCGATGCTCAGAAACTGCCCGTCCCTGGACCTTCTGGTACTGGATGTACGGGGCCGTCTCGAAGCCCGGCATCAAGGCCGACCTGCAGGCAATGAAGGACGTGGGCCTGGGCGGCTGCTACCTGATGCCCATCCGTGGCGTGCAGGAGAAGCCTGAGTTTGAAGGCAAGGCGCAGCAACTCACTCCTGAGTTCTGGTCGATGGTGGACTACGCTTTCGCGCAGGCCGATTCCCTCGGTTTGGAAATGGGCATCCACGTCTGCGACGGCTTCGCCTTGGCCGGCGGCCCGTGGATTACGCCCGAGGAGTCGATGCAGCGGGTGGTGTGGAGCGACACCATCGTCTGTCTTAGCAACGGACTGCAGCGGACTGGTTTGAGTGGCAGCGGACTGCAGCGGACTGGTTCGGACTTGGAGAGATTGCTGCCAGCCCCTCCCGTGGCTCCCGGTCAGTACTATGAAGACATTGCATTTTTTGCTTGTCCCGTGGGAGACGATAGATCCGTCTTTCTCCCTGCCACCATCGGCGGCACCATCCAGCGCGATGACAACGGCACCTTCCGCTCGAAGGAGCCTGGCCACATCGACTACACCTTCGACACCCCCGTTACCGTGCAAAGCGTCGAAGTGGTGCCAAGTGGCAACAATATCCAGGCGCAGCGGCTGCTCGTCCAGGCCAGCGACGACGGCATCGCCTTCCGTAACATCCGCCAGCTCACTCCTCCCCGCCAGGGCTGGCAGAACACCGACCAAAACTATACCTACGCCCTGCCTGAGACTACGGCCCGCCACTTCCGTTTCAGCTGGACACCCGAAGGTACACCGCCGGGTGCTGAGGACTATGATGCCGCCAAATGGAGTCCTGTACTGAAGGTGAAGGACATCCGACTCTCCCCCTTCCCCGTCATCGACCAATATGAGAGTAAGAATGGCAGTATATGGCGAATCAGCCACTCTACTTTCTCTTCCAAGGGCGGTACTGATGGCAAACCTGTCAGACTTGTGGTGAATGATGGGAAGGTTGTCTTCCCGTTCCCCTTGGAGGGGACAGAGGGGAGATTTCGCATCCTGCGCTTCGGCCACACCACAACGGGTCACACCAATGCTACGGCGGGGGGCGCAAAGGGCTTGGAGTGCGACAAGTTCTCGGTGCAGGCGGTCGAGAAACAGATAGACCATTGGTTCGGGCAGTTCATACAGCGCCCCCATCACGACGTGGTGAAGTATATGCACGTGGATTCCTGGGAGTGCGGTTCGCAGAACTGGAGCAAGAACTTCGCCGAGGAGTTCCAGAAACGGCGCGGCTACGACCTGCTGCCCTATCTGCCTGTCTATGCAGGCGTGCCGATGGAAAATGCCGAACAAGTGCTGCGCGACATCCGCCTGACCATCAACGACCTGCTGCAGGATGTGTTCTTCAAAACCGTCGCCCGCAAGGCAAAGGCGTATGGCGTGCAACTCTCTTGCGAGAGCGTCGCCCCCACGATGGTCAGCGACGGGATGGCGCACTACAAGCACGCCGACCTGCCTATGGGCGAGTTCTGGCTGAATTCGCCCACGCACGACAAGCCCAACGATATGCTCGATGCCATCAGCGGCGCCCACGTCTACGGCAAGCCCATTGTTCAGGCCGAAGGTTTCACCGAGGTGCGTGGTGTCTGGGACGAGACGCCCGCCAGCATCAAGCCGTTGCTCGACCGCAACCTTGCCTTGGGCATGAACCGCCTGTTCTTCCACGTCTTCACCCACAACCCCTGGCTCGACAAGAAACCTGGTATGACCCTCGACGGCATCGGCCTCTTCTTCCAGCGCGACCAGACGTGGTTCCCTGAATCGAAAGCCTTGGTGGACTACGTCACCCGTTGCCAGCGATGGCTGCAGAAGGGTGTGCCTGTGGTTGATATTGCCGTCTATACAGGCGAAGAGATGCCCCGCCGCGCCTTCACGCCCGACCGTCTTGTGCCTATGTTGCCCGGCCTCTTCGGCCCTAAGCGTGTGGCCTCTGAGCAGAAACGTCTGGCCAACGCGGGCTGTCCGATGGAGGAGTCGCCCGTGGGTGTGCGCCACAATGCCAACATTCTCGACCTGAAGGACTGGGTGAACCCGCTTCACGGCTACCATTACGACTCGATGAACAAGGACGCCCTGCTGGAATATGGGACCAATGAGACGCAGAAACCCCATTACCGCGCCCTCGTCATCCCCGAAGGCAGCCTCCTTTCTGATGAAGCCCGTGCGCGCATCGACCAGTTGCGCCGGCAGGGTATGCTGGTCATCGACCGCCCCTGGCGGGCCGACACGCTGGCGGGCATCCCCCGTGACGTCATCCTGGACGATGGCTTGGCCTACACCCATCGTAGAGATGGTGAGCAGGACATCTATTTCCTGGCCAACCAGACCGACGCGGCGCTCAGTTTCTATGCCGCCTTCCGCATTGCGGACAAGGACGTCGTGGTTTATGACCCAATGACCGACAGTTACACGTCGCCCATCGACGACATCCTTCGACAAGGCTCCCGCACCATCGTCCGCTTGGAACTGAAACCCTGGCAGTCGCTCTTTGTGCTCTTTGGCACCAAGGGCCTGAAACCGCGCACGATATCGAAATGGACAAGGCCGTTGGAACCGAATATGCCAAAGCATCAGTTCTCCTGGAAGCAGAAAGGCAAGTGGAACCTGCACTTCAAGGAAAGCGGTCTCCAGATGAAGACCGACACCCTCTTTGCCTGGAACGAGCACAGCGAAGCCGGCGTGCGCTTCTACAGCGGACACGTCAGTTATACGGCGACGCTTCAGGTGAAGTGGAAAAACTTGAGCAATAACATCATCCTGTCGCTGGGCGACGTGCGCGACGTGGCCCACGTCTGGGTGAACGGACGCGACTGCGGCATCTTGTGGATGCCTCCCTACGAGGTGGACATCACCCACGCCCTGAAGAACGGCAAGAACATTGTGGAGGTGGAGGTAGTGAACACGTGGCACAATGCCCTCCGTGGCACCGATTTGGGCACACCGCCCTACGACGGCATCTGGACCAATGCCCGCTATCGCACCAAAGGCGACGCCCTCCTGCCCGCCGGCCTTTTAGGCCCCGTGGAACTGAGACTGGAATAAATTGACAAAACAACGGATTTCACGGATTAAACGGATGCCCCAACTGATTGTCAAGTGGCAATAAATCCGTTTAATCCGTGAAATCCGTTGTTCAAAGATAAGTAGGGTTTTATTGTGCGAAGAGCGGATAGTTCTTCATCGTTTCGTTCACGCGCTGGCGTACCGAGGCGATGACTTCTTCGTTGGTGGGGTCGTTCAGCACTTCCTCTATCCAAGCGGCAATCTGCACCATCAGGTCTTCTTTGGCGCCACGGGTGGTGATGGCAGGCGTGCCCAGACGGATGCCGCTGGTCTGGAAGGCAGAGCGGCTGTCGAAGGGCACCATATTCTTGTTCACCGTAATGTCGGCGGCTACCAGGGCGTTCTCGGCCACCTTGCCCGTCAGTTCAGGATATTTCGAGCGCAGGTCGACGAGCATCGAGTGGTTGTCAGTACCGCCGCTGACGATGCCGAAGCCGCGCTTCACCAGCTCCTCGGCCAGCACCTTGGCGTTCTTCTGCACTTGCTTGGCCCACTCCTTGAACTCGGGTTGCAGAGCCTCGCCGAAAGCCACGGCCTTGGCGGCGATGACGTGCTCCAGCGGACCGCCCTGCTGACCGGGGAAGACGGCGCTGTTCAGCAGGGCCGACATCTTTTTCACGACACCCTTCGGCGTGGTGTAGCCCCAGGGGTTGTCGAAGTCCTTGCCCAGCAGGATGATGCCGCCACGCGGGCCGCGCAGCGTCTTGTGGGTCGTCGAGGTGACGATGTGGGCCCACTTCACGGGGTTCTCCAGCAGGCCGGCAGCAATGAGACCGGCGGGATGTGCCATGTCAATCATCAGCAGGGCACCCACCTTGTCGGCAATCTCGCGCATACGCTTGTAGTCCCACTCACGGCTGTAGGCCGAGCCGCCGCCGATAATCAGCTTCGGCTTGTGCTCCAAGGCCAGACGCTCCATCTCGTCGTAGTCCACGCGGCCCGTCTCTTTGTTCAGGTTATAGCCCACGGGCTTGTAGAGGATACCGCTGGTATTGACGAGCGAGCCGTGAGAGAGGTGGCCGCCGTGGTCCAGGTTCAGACCCATAAAGCAGTCGCCGGGTTTCAGGACGGCCAGCAGCACGGCAGCGTTGGCCTGTGCGCCAGAGTGGGGCTGCACGTTGGCATACTCGGCGCCGAACAGTTGGCAGACGCGGTCGATGGCCAGCTGCTCCACCTCGTCGACAACCTGGCAGCCGCCGTAGTAACGGTGGCCGGGATAGCCCTCGGCATACTTGTTGGTGAGATAGCTGCCCATGGCCTCCATCACCTGGTCGCTCACGAAATTCTCACTGGCAATCAGCTCGATGCCTTTCAACTGGCGCTGGTGCTCGCGCTCAATCAGTTCAAAAACTGTGTTGTCTCTTTTCATTTGTTGTGTTGATGATATGATAATATGATTTGTTCAAATCAGACCTTCCCTAAAGGCGGTGCAAAGGTAAGAATTTTATGCGAACTGACCAAATATGCCAGCCTCTTTTTGCTGAAAACACGCCAAATACCCCTCCAACAACCTCTCCGTCAGCCTGCCCCACGGCAAGATGCCGGAAAAAGACGAAAAAGGCACTCCAAAGTTTGGACGAACCAAACTCCCACTTTGGACGAACCAAACTCCCAGTTAGGACGAACCAAACTCCGAACCCCGTTATTTCCCCCCAAAATTGTTTGGCGGTTCGCAGAATTTGTCGTATCTTTGCACCCGTAACTTGACTAATTACAACCGCCAGCGGTATCCGCTTCATCGAACTGTTCGGCGACGAGGCCGACGGCATTATGGAACTTGAAATTGGAAGACTGAAGATGGACCATTCAACATACGACCTGCAAGGCCGAAGGGTCACAGTTGACAGTCGACGGAGGTTCCTGCCGCACAACCAGCTGATTATCGGCGAAGGGAAAATCAAATTGTTGAAATGACATAATCCAGTTAGAAAAGAAGTCGAATTATCAAGCATTGTTATAAAAAATCTTAAAAATATTTGGTAGGAAGGGAAAAATTTCGTA
This sequence comes from Prevotella sp., assembly GCA_017960525.1. GTDB lineage: Bacteria > Bacteroidota > Bacteroidia > Bacteroidales > Bacteroidaceae > Prevotella. The sequence goes on along the minus strand of JAGCZA010000019.1, from coordinate 3,612 downwards.
CCTTTGCAGCCGCAAAAGTGGTTATTGCGCTGGCTTTAGGCTATCAATACGCTGAAAAAGAGCGGTTTAAGGCATCGGGTGCGAAATTTTTCCCGGTCTCCGGAAACGGATTAGACTGCATCTTCTTTTAAGTGTGTTTATGGAATTTTGCAAGCTCGGTGGCACTTAAAAGCAAACAACTTACACATTATTTATATTATAACATTAAACAACAAAAACTGAAATGCCAGGATTGATTGGAAGAAAAATCGGAATGACATCCGTTTTCAGTGCCGACGGCAAGAATGTACCGTGCACTGTTATCGAATGTGGTCCTTGTGTCGTGACACAGGTCAAGACTGTCGAGAAGGATGGCTATAAGGCCGTCCAATTAGGTTTTGGCGAGGCAAAAGAGAAGAACACTCCGAAACCTATGATGGGTGTGTTCAAGAAGGCCGGCACAACACCAAAGGCCCACTTGGCCGAGTTCAAGTTTGACGAGGACTACAACCTGGGCGACACGCTGACGGTTGACATGTTCGCCGATGCAGAGTTCGTCGATGTGGTTGGCACCTCGAAAGGTAAGGGATTCCAGGGCGTTGTGAAGCGCCACGGTTTCGGTGGAGTAGGGCAGAGCACCCACGGTCAGGACGACCGTCTGCGCAAGCCCGGTTCTATCGGTGCCTGCTCTTATCCCGCTCAGGTGTTCAAGGGCATGCGAATGGGTGGCCACATGGGTGGCGACCGCGTGACAACCCAGAACCTGAAAGTTCTGAAAGTGATTCCGGAGCACAACCTGCTGCTCATCAAGGGTAGCGTGGCCGGATGTAAAGGTTCAACCCTCTTAATCAAGAAGTAAGCTATGGAACTGAATGTATTGAAGACAAACGGTCAGCCGACCGGTAGGAAGGTGACTCTGGATGAGGCCATCTTCGGGATTGAACCCAATGACCATGTGATTTATCTCGACGTGAAGCAGTATATGGCCAACCAGCGCCAGGGCAACGCCAAGAGCAAGGAGCGCAGCGAAATCAGCGGTTCCACACGCAAGCTTGGCCGCCAGAAGGGCGGTGGCGGTGCACGTCATGGTGACATCAATTCGCCCCTGCTGCGTGGTGGTGGCCGCGTGTTCGGTCCGAAGCCCCGCGACTACTCGTTCAAACTGAACAAGAAAGTGAAGCAGCTGGCTCGCAAGTCGGCCCTGTCCTATAAGGTTCAGGAGGATGGCATCATTATACTGGAGGACTTCAGTTTCGACGCTCCAAAGACGAAAGAAATGGTAAATATTGCTAAAAATCTTAAAGTCGATGGTAAGAAGCTCCTCTTCGTTTTGCCAGATGCAAATAAAAACGTATATTTGTCGGCTCGTAATCTGCAGCGCGCAGATGTCATCGAGGCAGCCAAGGTGAATACGTACAAGATTCTGGATGCCGACGTGCTTGTCATCACTGAGAAGTCGCTTGAGGCTATCAACGGCATACTGGGTTAAGCTAAATCGTAAATCGTAAATCGTAAATTGTAAATCGAAATGGCATTTATCATTAAACCACTGGTCACCGAGAAGATGACCAAGATTACGGAGAAGCGCCCTAACGTGTACGGCTTCATTGTGGCCCCCAATGCTAACAAGGTGGAAATCAAGAAGGAGGTCGAGAAGACCTTTAACGTGACCGTCGAGGATGTGAACACTGTTCGCTACGCTGGCAAGCGGAGCCGCCGCTACACGAAAGCAGGCCTTGTGAGAGGCCAGAAGAGCGCCTACAAGAAGGCTATTGTCACTCTGAAAGAGGGTGAGGAAATTGATATTTACAGCAATATTGAAATATAAGAAATGGCAGTACGTAAATTAAAGCCCGTAACTCCGGGCCAAAGACACAAGATTATTGGCACGTTCGAGGATATTACTGCATCCGTGCCAGAGAAGTCTCTCGTTTACGGCAAGCGTTCTACCGGCGGCCGAAACAACACCGGTAAGATGACCGTCCGCTATATGGGCGGCGGCCACAAGAAGAAGTATCGTCTCATCGACTTCAAGCGAGAGAAAGATGGTGTTCCTGCTGTGGTGAAGACAATCGAGTACGACCCCAACCGGTCGGCCCGCATTGCCCTTCTCTTCTATGCAGATGGTGAAAAACGCTACATTATTGCTCCCAATGGACTGCAGGTTGGCACGACATTGATGTCGGGGGCAGAGGCTGCGCCTGAGATTGGCAACAGCCTGCCGCTGGCCAACATCCCTGTGGGTACCGTGATTCACAACATTGAATTGCGTCCCGGCCAGGGTGCCCTGCTCGTTCGTTCGGCTGGTAATTTTGCTCAGTTGACTTCTCGCGAGGGAGCCTACTGCGTGATTAAGCTCCCCTCAGGAGAAACACGCAAGGTGCTCTCTGCTTGCAAGGCTACCGTTGGTGCCGTTGGTAACTCTGACCATGCTCTGGAGCAGTCGGGTAAGGCCGGTCGCTCACGCTGGTTGGGTCGCCGTCCGCACAACCGTGGTGTGGTGATGAACCCGCACGATCACCCGATGGGTGGTGGTGAAGGCCGTCAGAGTGGCGGACATCCGCGCTCACGCAAGGGCTTGTACGCAAAGGGTCTGAAGACACGTGCTCCGAAGAAACTTTCGAACAAGTACATCATTGAAAGAGCTAACAAGAAGTAATTTAATGTAAACAAGAGCAAGATTATGAGTCGTTCATTAAAGAAAGGTCCGTACATCAACGTCTCTCTGGAGAAGAAAGTTCTCGCTATGAATGAGAGCGGCAAGAAGAACGTCGTGAAGACTTGGGCCAGGGCATCAATGATTTCCCCCGACTTCGTGGGGCACACTGTTGCAGTGCATAACGGTAACAAATTCATCCCTGTTTACATTACTGAGAACATGGTTGGCCATAAGCTCGGTGAGTTTGCGCCCACCCGCCGCTTCGGTGGTCACGCCGGTAACAAGAAGTAATGCTCCAGGGAAGTAAATTGAAAATTGAAAATTGTAAATTGAAAATTAACAATGGGAGCAAGAAAACATATTAAGGCTGAAGAAAGAAAAGCAGCTCTTAAGACACAGTATTTTGCAAAGCTGAAAGGCTGTCCTTCCTCACCGCGCAAGATGCGTTATGTCGTTGACATGATTCGCGGCATGGAGGTGAACCGCGCCCTGGGCGTGCTGCACTTCTCGAAGAAGGCCGCTGCTGCCGATGTGGAGAAGTTGCTCCGCTCGGCCATCAATAACTGGGAGCAGAAGAACGACCGCAAGGCAGAGGCCGGCGAACTGTTCATCACACGCGTCTTCGTTGACGAGGGCGTCACCCTGAAGAGAATGAGACCCGCACCGCAGGGCCGTGGCTACCGCATTCGTAAGCGCTCGAACCACGTGACTCTGTTCGTTGATGCTAAAACAAATGACGAAAAAGAATAAGTATGGGACAGAAAGTTAATCCGATTAGCAACCGTCTGGGAATCGTCCGCGGTTGGGATTCAAATTGGTTCGGAGGCAAGGACTTCGGAGACAACCTGGTAGAGGATCAGAAAATCCGCAAGTACCTCAACGAGCGCCTGGCAAAGGCCAGCGTCTCGAGAATTGTCATCGAGCGTACGCTGAAGCTGGTCACCATTACCATCTGCACAGCCCGTCCGGGTCTC
>JAGCZA010000018.1 GCA_017960525.1 Prevotella sp. | reverse complement strand
CAACCAATGCCTCTGCAGAATCCCTCAATGCAAAAATCAAGGACTTTAGGGCTCAGCTAAGGGGAGTCATTGACAAGAAATTCTTCATTTTCAGATTGGTCAAAATTTTCGGTTAATCCCACGTGGTTATGCAGGTGACCCGATTTACCTACATAAACACGTAGTGAAGAGAGAGATAGAACTGCGTAGCCAGAATGTAGATGAGAATCAGGGGGGCTGCATTGCGAAGGCCATCGGCGGCTGCATCGACGATGGCGGTAAACGAGGTGAGGGTGCGGTTTGCCAGGCCATAGCCTATGGCGGCTATGATGATTCCGAGGCAGATGATGGGCACCAATGCCTCGCTGAATGGGGAGGGCCACAGGTGGCCGGTGGCCGACAGAAGGACGGCGTGAGGCAACGCTGTGAGCAGAATGATGATGAGAGTATATGCTGCGAGAAGGGTGATAGGGGTAAGAAGGGCGTGGAAGGATGGGAATGGCGTGGAGAACAGCCTGCTTTTGCGAAGAATGCCTATGGCGGTGGCGGCCAGCAATAGCCAGATGAGCAGGGGTGACTGCAGGCCCTCAACGAAATGGGCGGCCACCCAGCGCACACCTTGGCCGGAGAGGAGGGAGCCAAGCCCGCCGCCAAAACTTCTCCCATTGGGGGAAGCCGACAGAAGCCAGGAGGCCAGAATGAGCAGGGCCTCAGCCAGCAACAGCAGGGCGGCTATGACGGCAACGGCTTTGCTGTACTTGGATTTCTTGTCTGTTTCGGCCATCAGTCTTCGTCGGGATTGAGATTGTCGGGGTCAAGGATGTGCAACTCTATGGCACGCACAACGAGGCGCACGGCATTGACGCCGCGAGTGTCGCTGAAAAGTTTCTGGACCAGTTCGTTCTGCCGCTTTTCCAGGCTTTTGACGCCAAAGGGCATCCCCCGCAATTGGGTGATTTGGTCCTTGGTGTAGCCCAGGGCGAGATGGCGGAGGAAACGCTCGTCGTATTCGTCTATCTCGTAGTTGACGAGTGCCTCCTGCTTGTAGAGTTGGGAACCCACGCTGTGCTTGAACCGCTCGACGATGCGGCGGAGGATGGGTTCGTTGAACACGAGTTGCTTGCCGTCCATAACGGCCACCACATCGTGGCGGGTGAGCAGTTCGCCAGTCTTCAGGATGATGCCGTCGGCTCCGGCGTCGAGGACATCGACCCATAGTTTCTCGTTGAGGATTTCGCCTGTGAAGATAAGCACCTTCACCTCGGGGTGCAAGTCCTTCGTCTGTCGGCATAACTCCACGCCGACGGTGGTCGAACCTCCCAGCCCTAAGTCTAACAGCACGAGTTGTGGCAGTTGCTGCTTGAGCAGTCGCCAGTAACTGGCCTCGTCGCTGGCGGTGCCAATGACTTCGGCTTCGGGTATATCGGTGGCAATGATGCCAAGTGTGCCTTTCAACTCGAGTGGCACATCTTCCACAACAATAACTTTAAAGTTCTCCATATCAATAGATTATTATAATTTGTCTCACTTGTTACTTCTTCGCTCTTGGCAGGGTGATGATGATGTTCGTGTCGCCGTTTTCAGCCTTTTCGGCGGTGATGGCACAGGCGCGCCTGTTGGTGGCTTCGCCGTGGTCACGCACTATCTGGCGGCAGAGCAGCCAGGGGATGTTGGCCTCGTTGTCGGGTGTGAAGAGGTCGGTACGGTGCAGGCTTGGCATACTCACGGTACACTCCACATATTTCTCGTCGCGAATGTTGTAGTTAATGTTAAGTTGCTGCTGTCCGTTCTCTTTCCTGATGATGTCGAAGAGGAAGCGCACCAGGTTGTCGTCGCCCAGGATGTCGTGCGCCAGTGGCTTGAGGTGCAGCCGGGCCTTGCTTGTCTGCTCAGTCGACTGCTGGCTCAATATGGCGTACAGTTCGCGGTAGTAGGCAACCACCTCCTTTACTGCCTTATAGTTGTTGCCCGTACCTTGCAGTTGTAGCATCTGGCGGATGCGGCTGGGGTAGTACATTGTTTCGTGCTTCAATGTGGAGAGCGTGTTGTCGAGCACGGCATTGCTCACATAGACGGCATTTTCCTCTTGCTGCAACCTGTGCAATTCGTCGCTCTTCAGTTCCAGTTGCTCCTGTTGCTCCTGCTGGCGACGGGCCTGGCGTTTGACGGAAAGCAGCAACTGCCACAGCAGGGCCATCACAATGGCTGCAAACAGGACCACGAGCAGAATGATTGCCACTTGTTTGTTGGCCTGCGACTGCTGCATCTTGCGGCAATGGTCGGCCAAGGTGCTGTCGGCAGACAGTTCCTTCATCAGTCTGGTGTAGATGCGGTTGTTGTAGTTGTACAGTTGCCATTGGTGCAGGGCCAGAGCCGCTACTGCACTCTCGTTGCGAATGTCAAGTACGATGTTAAGGTTGGTCTGCACGCCGTTATAGTACCAAGCCAGTTCAGGTGACGTCACCGACGGGTCGCCGAGTGCCACCAGCGTGTCTGTGCCTTCAGGGTGTTGCAGTCTATAGTGGCTGTTCAGGTGGTTGCGGCACGAGTCGGCGAAGACAAGCGTCTTTTCGTAAGTGCCGTTGATGTTTGAGAAGTAGGCCGAATCGGCGAAAATGCTGGCCTTGGCCAAGTGGCTGTCGGGTTGCGCAATGGCGGAAAAGGATAGCGTGAAGAGGCCGATGAGTGCAACGAGGCTTTTGTGGGAGAGAGTGGGGTGGGGCTTGGCGGCTCCTCGTGGCAGCCGGAAGTAGAAGCGGCTGCCTTTGCCCTCTGTACTCTCTGCGGAAAGCAGGCATACGTCGAAGATGTGGCTCATCTTCCGATATTTCTCGATGATGCCTTTGCAATTCATCAGGCCGAAGCCGTGAGAGGAATTGGGGGATGAGAGATGAGGCGTGTGGGGTGACAATGCAGCAGCAAGTTGGTCGGGCGTCATACCGATGCCGTTGTCGGTGACTGCCACCTCCACATAGTTCTCTGTCTCTGTGGCGTTGATGGTCACCGTGCCGCCTTCTGGCGTGAATTTGCGAGCATTGTCGGCCAGGGTGTTAAGCATAAACAGGGTAAGTACACGGTCGGCTTTCACAAGGGCCGTGGTGGGTTTCACGTTGAGCGTAATGCCCTTCAGACCGAAACTACGCTGGCTTTTGCCCACCATATTGAAGAGGTCGTTCAGTGGGAAAGTCTCAATATGGAGACTAATCTCGCCTTGGCGCAACTGAATCCAATGGGTGAGCACTTCGTTCTGCAGGCTGATTTCGTCTGTCAGTTCGCATACATAGTCCATCGACCATTGCCCGTTTCCTGAGGCCCGATGGGCGTGGTTGATGGTGTGGAGCATACGGTCAATGAGCGGAGTGATGCCGCAGACCAGCGACACCTTGGCACGTTGTTCCAGATGGCGGCGCTCGCCTTTCTCCACGCTCAGGCGTGCCATTGCCAACTGCTCGTCCAGTTCTTCTTCGCTTTCGTGTAATTGGCTGTCGGAGGGGTTGCTTTTTTGGCTCTTTTTCCGCCAATAGAGCAATGCCGACATAACTGTCACCAGTGCTAAAAAGGCTCCTACGGCCCACAGCAGAAGATTGAGTTGCCGAAGCGATGCCTCCAGTTGTCCGGCTCTTGCCTCCAGTTGGCGGTCTTGCCGCGTCTGTTCCTGCAAGTCCAGGTAGAGGTTGCGGTTGTAGTCACTCAATGGTTTCTCGTCGATGGCGGCGTAGGCCACGCTCATCTGTTCGCGTATGCTGGCCACCAGATCGGGTGCCTGCATAATGAGCGTGTCGGCCAAGGCCTGCTCCAGACAGCGCAAGGCACTCTCGGCATCGCCCCTGGCTAGGTGGCACGACGCCATTGTGCGGTAGGCTCCCGCTATCTGGTAGGTGTCGCCGTAACCCTGGAAGATGTCCAACGCCTCTTCGGCCAACCACAGGGGCAGTTCGTCGTCGCCCACGCCTTGTGGGTTGAGGAATTTGATGGCGGGCAAATTGTCGGCAATGAGTCTTTCGCGCCAGGCCGGCTCGATGATGTGTTCTGCCAGCGCCTCCAACGAGTTGGCTACGAAGAACGGATAGCCCGCCTGCCGAGCCATCAGGAAGCAACGCATCAGATGGTCGAACTCCGTCTGGTTGATGTATTCCTGCGTGCCTGTGGTGATGGTTCCTCCGGCTCCCACATTGTAGAGATAGTTCAGCCACTGGGCCGTGTCTCTCTTGACGTCTTCCGTGATGGACAGCATAGTTTCGGCGGCCTGTCGTTCCAGTCCCACATAATAGAAATAGGTGGAGGTGACGATGGCCATTTCGCTTTCGGCATAGAGCAGACGGACGTTCTGGCGCTGGTCGAGCGACGCCCGCTCCTCGTTGATGCGTTGCAGACATTGCACAGCCTTCTCGCGGTGGTCGTAGAAGTCACGGTTGCGCGAGCACCTTTGGCACAGGCGCATCTGCTGCACGCTGGCCACAAGCAGTTCCAGTTGGTTGTCGGTGGTGAGGGGGATGGTGTCGAGCAGCCGCTGTGCACCGTCGTAGTCCATTCTTACAAGGCGGGCGAAGGCCAGGTTGTTGAGCGCTTCGGCTTGTCCGTCAGCATAGTGGGTGGAGGCTTTCAGCGCCAGCCGTGCATAGTGTTCGGTGGAGTCGATGTTGCGGTAGTGCCAGTCGAAGGCCACATCGTTCAGCCTGTCAGTCTCTGTGGACGACGTTTGGCGACAAGCAGACAGAAGCAGCACCACCGTCAGGACTGCCCACGGCCAAGGGAACCTTGCTTTGTGTCTATACGGTGTGTGCTTCATAGTCGTCGGTTCAGTGCTTGACGCCCTGCTCCACAATGTTGAGCATCTTGATGGTGGCCTTGATGGCGGCTTCGGTCTGGTCGGCATCCAGGCCGCGAGTGCGCAACAGCCGTCCGCCCTCCATCTGCCAGGTGATGACGGTCTGCACCAATGCGTCGGTGCGCCCGCCTGGCGGAATGGTGACGGCGTAGTTTTCCAGCAAGGGGAAAGTGCGGTTGAGGTAGTCCTTGTAGATGCTGCGCAGGGCCTTGACGAAAGCGTCGTACTGACCGTCGCCAGACGAATGTGCCTCGTACTGCTGGCCGTTGATTTCCACTTTCACGTTGGCCAGCGGTTTCAGTCCGTATGCCAGCGATACCTGGTAACTGACCAGCCGCACAAGGTCGTCGCTGACATCGTGCTTGAGTACATCGCTGACGATGAAGGGCAGGTCGTCCTGTGTGACCACCTCCTTTCGGTCGCCCAGTTCGGTCACTCTTCGTACCACACGCTGCATCTGCTCCGGGGTGAGGTCAAGCCCCAACTCCTGCAGATTGCGGGCAATGTTGGCTCGTCCGCTGGTTTTTCCCATCGCGTATGCACGGCGGCGTCCGAACCGCTCTGGAATGAGAAGGTTGTGGTAGAGTCCGCCCTTCTGGTCGCCGTCGGCATGCACGCCGGCCACTTGGGTGAACACATTGTCGCCGATGATGGGCTGGTTGGCGGCGATGGCAATGCCGCTATAACTTTCCACGAGGCGGCTGATGTCGTTGAGTTTGCTCTCGTTGATGCTTGTGGTGGCGTTGAACTGGTCTTTCAGTATGACCTGTACGCTGGAAAGCGGGGCATTGCCGCAGCGCTCACCCAGACCGTTGACGGTGACGTGAAGCCCTTTGGCGCCACTCAGGGCAGCAGCCAAGGAGTTGGAGACGGCCAAGTCGTAGTCGTTGTGGGCATGGAAATCGAAGTGCACGTCGGGGTAGCGCTTCATCATCTTGCGGAAATACTCCACCACTTGCAGCGGGTTCATAATGCCGAGTGTGTCGGGCAGCATGAAGCGCTTGATGCAAGGATGGCTGACCAATGCATCCATCAACTGGTAGACATACTGGAGCGAGTCCTTCATTCCGCTCGACCAGTCTTCCAGATAGATGTTCACGCCGATGCCCTTTTCTGCGGCATAGTCCACCACCTCCTTTATGTCGGCAATGTGCTCTTCCGGCTGTTTGTGCAATTGTTGAGTGCAATGGCGCAATGAGCCTTTAGTCAGAAGGTTAAGCGTGCGGGCGCCACAGTCGCAGAGCCAGTCTACGGAGGTATGCCCGTCGACAAATCCCAACACCTCCACGCGCTCCAGGCATCCCGTCTGGGCGGCATAGCGGCAAATCATTTTCACCGCCTCTTTCTCCCCTTCGCTGACACGTGCCGATGCCACCTCAATGCGGTCGACGTTCACCTCGCCCAGCAGCATACGGGCAATCATCAGTTTCTCGTGGGGCAGGAAACTCACGCCGCTGGTCTGTTCGCCGTCGCGCAGCGTGGAGTCCATAATTTCTATGTGTCGTCTTTCTTTCATGGGAGTCTGTTTCTTATTGTGCGTCGGCGGCTGGTGGCTGTGGGAAGGCATTGCCCTCCTTGAAGAGGCGGAGGCTCTCACGGATGGCATTGTCGTTGCGGTTGAGGAACTGCAGCCAGGCCTCTTCGTCGAGAATGATGTAGACCACGCGGCTGAAGATATACTGTTCGAGCAACTGGTGGGAGCGCTGGATGAGCAAGTTGCGGCGCTTCAGGCCGTGCTTTTCGGCATACTTGGCAAACTGCTCCACCAGGTTCTGGCGTTTCAGATACCTGACAAGCGCCTCCTCGGTGGTAAACTCCTTCAGACGGTCGCGGTGCTCGTCGGTATAGTCGTAGCCGAACTGCAGGATAAGGCCCGACATAGAGGCCTCCTTATAATAAGAGGTATAGCCCGTTGTATCTTCGGGAATGAAAATGTCAGGGGTGATGCCGCCGCCGCCGTAGACCACGCGGCCCTTGGCAGTATGGTATTCAGGCCCCTCGTGCTTGATGCTGTCCTGCGAGAAGAACTCGCCGTGCTGGTAGCGCGTTATCAGGTCTTCCTCGTAGTCCTTGTCCATACCGCTGACGTAGGGTTTCTGTATGCAGCGGCCCGAGGGCGTGTAGTAACGGGCGATGGTGAGGCGCATCATAGAGCCGTCGCCAAACTCGATAGGCTTCTGCACCAGGCCTTTGCCGAAGGAGCGGCGGCCAATGATGGTACCACGGTCGTTGTCCTGTATGGCACCGGCCAGAATTTCGCTGGCTGAGGCGGAAATCTCGTCGATGAGCACCACCAATGGTAGGTGCTGGTAACTGCCTCGCCCGTCGCTGCGGTAGTTCTCACGCGGCGAGTGTCGGCCTTCGGTGTAGACGATGAGTTTGCCCCTGGGCAGGAACTCGTTGGCAATCTGGACCGCCGACTGGAGGTAGCCGCCGGTATTGCTGCGCAGGTCAATGACCAGTTGGTGGAAGTCTTCCTGCGACAGTTGTGCAAGTGCCACCAGCATTTCATAGTAGGTGTTCTCGCCGAAGTTCTTCAGTTTGACGTAGCCCGTCTGGTCGTCGAGCATAAAGGCGGCGGTGACGCTCTTCATGGGAATCTCGCCGCGAGTGACAGTGATGTAGCGCACATCCTTCTCCTTGTATCGCAGGATGCCCAGTTTCACCTTCGTTCCCTCAGGCCCTTTCAGTCGGTGCATAGCCTCCTCGTTGGTGAGCGTCTTGCCGGTGAAGACCGAGTCGTCCACGGTCACAATCTTGTCGCCGGCCAGCACTCCGGCCTGCTCGGCAGGGCCGTCGGCAATGACATTCTGCACACGTAGGGTGTCGTTGCGAATGACGAACTCGATGCCCACGCCAGAGAAGGAGCCGCGCAAGTCGTCGTTGGCGGTCTGCACGTCCTTGGCATTGATGTAGACAGAGTGGGGGTCCAGTTCCGAAAGTATTTGGGGCACGGCCTGCTCCACCAGGTCGCCCATGTTCACGGTGTCCACATACTGGTCGTCGATGATATAGAGCAGGTTGTTGAGTTTGTTGCTGCCCGAATTGATGATGCTCAGTCTGTTGCCCGAGAAATGGTTGGCATAGAAAGTGCCTATCACGATGCCTGCCACAGCACTCAAGGCCAGCCATAGCGGGGAAAAGCGATTCTTATTGTTCATACACCACGAATTACACTAATTCCATATATTGTTGTTGCAGATGGTGTGGGCTTCAGTCGCCCAAATATACCACCTCTATGCCGGCGCGTTCAAGCAGTTTGACGCCGTCGTCCAGGCGGTACTTCTCGCCGTAGACCACGCGCTTGATGCCTGCCTGTATGATGAGTTTTGCACACTCAATGCAGGGCGATGCCGTGATGTAGATGGTGGCTCCCTCGCTATTGTTCGAACTGCGGGCCAGTTTGGTGATGGCGTTGGCCTCGGCGTGCAGCACGTAGGTCTTGGTGACCCCTTGCTCGTCTTCGCAAACGTTCTCGAATCCGCTGGGAGTACCGTTGTAGCCGTCGCTGATAATCATTTTGTCCTTCACCACCAGCGCTCCCACTTGCCGCCGCTGGCAGTAACTGTTTTCTGCCCAGATGCGGGCCATACTCAGATAGCGGGAGTCCAGTTTCTGCTGTTTTTCTGTCATTGTTGTTGGTTTCTTACACACGTCTTGCTTTCTTAAAGAATACAAAAGTACACATATTTGCCCATTCTGCCAAAGTTATTTGTGAAATTTTGCTTTTATTAAAAGTTTCATTCCTGTGAGCAACAACTCAATTCGCCACATTGGCCATCACCTGGCGCAACGGGAAATAACAGGTTTGTCATAAAGAAGCAGCTCTCCTCCCATTTTCGTTAGTGTGGACTTTTCGGAGTGGACTCATTTATTTGTTCTGGAGAAAGGGCGGCATCAGCAGTTAGGAAAGGTGCGTTGAAACAGGGAGAAAGGCCGGATGCCTTTGGGAGAATGGCCTACCTCTTCGGTCTTGCAGCGGGCGGGGAAAATGTTTGCAGCGACCGCTGCAAATGTTTGCTGCGCCCGCCGCAAATATCTGCAGCGTCCGCTGCGAACCAATTTTTATACTGTAGGCTGACTTTTGCCACACATTGTGACTCCCATCCTTCACTTTGCAACCGAGTTGCAAAACCTTTGCCGTAACTTTGCACCGGAAAACAAATCGAAACACGACTATGGCAGAACATCATCACGAACATCATCACGAGTGCAGGTGTCACCACGACCACCACGAGCACGACCATCACGAGCACGAACACGAGCACGATGAGCATGGGCACGGGCACCACCACGAGCACTCACATCACCACCACCTCCTCATCATCTCCCTCTCCGCTCTTCTCCTTCTCTCCGCCATTGTCCTGGAGAAGACCCTGGACTTGCCCACCTGGCAGGTGCTGCTCCTCTATCTGCCGGCCTATCTGCTTGCGGGGCACGAGACGTTGCTCGAGGCCGTTGAGGGCGTGGCCCACGGCGATGCTTTCAACGAGCATTTCCTCATGTCGGTGGCCACCATCGGCGCACTGGCCATCGGGTTCCTGCCAGGGGCGGAAACGGAGTTTGCCGAGGCGGTCGCCGTGATGCTCTTCTTCCAGGTGGGCGAAATGTTCGAGGGCTACGCCGAGGGACAGAGCCGCAAGAGCATTGCGCACCTGATGGACATTAGGCCCGACGTGGCGCACGTGGTATGTGGCGAAACCACCAGCGACGTGGCGCCAGAACAGGTGACCATAGGGTCGGTCATCGAGGTTCGACCGGGCGAGAAGGTGCCCCTCGACGGCATTGTGACCGAGGGCAGCACCAGCCTGAACACGATGGCCCTCACGGGCGAGAGCCTGCCGCGACAGGTGGCCGTCGGCGACGAGGTGACAAGCGGGTGCGTCAACCTGTCGGGCGTCATTCGCGTGCGCACCACCAAGAGTTTTGGCGAGAGCACCGTGGCGAAGATTATCGACCTGGTGGAGCACGCCGCCGACCACAAGTCGCAGAGCGAGACCTTCATCACCCGCTTCGCCCGCCTCTATACGCCCATCGTGGTGTTTGCGGCCATTGCGTTGGCCGTCGTGCCTCCGCTGGTGGCCTCGCAACCCTTCTCCACCTGGCTCTACCGCGCCCTGATGTTCCTCGTCGTCTCGTGCCCCTGCGCGCTGGTCATCAGCGTGCCCCTCACCTTCTTCGGCGGCATTGGCGGGGCCTCGAAGCGGGGCATACTGGTCAAGGGCGCCAACTTTATGGACGTGCTGGCGAAGGTCGATACGGTGGTGTTCGACAAGACGGGAACGCTCACCCACGGGCAATTTGCCGTGGCCGCCGTTCACCCTGAGACCCTCGACGAGCGGCAATTGCTCCATCTGGCCGCCCACGTGGAACACTTCACCACTCACCCCATCGGGGCCGCCCTGCGCGACGCTTTCCCCGACGAGGCCGCCGACGGGTGCACCGTGAGCAACGTCGAGGAACTGGCCGGGCTGGGCATCAGGGCGCAAGTGGGCGACCTGCTGGTGTGCGTGGGCAACGACAAACTGATGGAGGCCGTGGGCGCGAAATGGCGACCCTGCTCCCACACGGGAACCATCATTCACGTGGCCACATCGCCCCTCACGCAACACTTCACCTACGCTGGTCATATCGTTATCAATGACCGAGTTAAGGAAACAAGCGCCGAAGCCATAGACCACCTGAAACGCCTGGGCGTAGGCCGCACGGTGATGCTCACGGGCGACCGTCAGGAGGTGGCCGCCGAAGTGGCCCGACAACTGGCCATCGACGAGATGCACGCCTCGCTCCTGCCCGCCGACAAGGTGGAATGGGTGGAGAAGTTGCTGGCCCGGCAACGTCAGGGCAAGGTGGCTTTCGTGGGCGACGGCATCAACGACGCGCCCGTGCTGGCCCGTGCCGATGTGGGCATTGCCATGGGCGGTCTGGGGAGCGACGCCGCCATTGAGGCCGCCGACGTGGTGGTGATGGACGATAACCCGTCGAAGGTGGCGCTGGCCGTCAGGCTGGCCCGCCGCACGCTCTCCATCGCCCGCCAGAACGTGTGGCTCGCCATAGGCATCAAGGTGGCCGTGCTCGCATTGGCCGCAACAGGTTTCGCCACGATGGGAATGGCCGTTTTCGCCGACGTGGGCGTCACCGTGCTGGCCGTTCTCAACGCAATGCGCACGTTGTGAGGGAGTAACGCCGGTTTGACTTTTTTTAACTTCAAAATAGTGCCCCCCAACGTGCGGAATGTCGGGAAAAAGTAGTATCTTTGCAAACGAATTTTCATGAAAAACAAACCATAATACTACTTTCTAACTATGATACAAACAGTTGTGAAGCGCGACGGGCGAATCGTCGGCTTCAACGAACAGAAAATCATGGCGGCCATACGCAAGGCGATGATGGCCACCGACAAGGGCGAGGACGAGCACCTGGTGCACCTCATTACCGACCACGTGGCCCAGAGAGGCAAGCCCCAGATGGACGTGGAGGAGATTCAAGACGCCGTGGAGATGGAACTGATGAAGTCGAGCCGCAAGGACGTGGCCCAGAAGTACATCGCCTACCGGCACCAGCGCTCGGTGGCGCGAAGGGCCAAGACCCGCGACATCTTCCTCGACATCGTGAACGTGAAGAACAACGACATCACCCGCGAGAACGCCAACATGAACGCCGACACACCTGCCGGCATGATGATGAAGTTCGCCTCGGAGTCGACCAAGCCATTCGTCGACGACTACCTGCTCGGCGACGACGCCAGGGAGGCCGTGAAGGGCAACTACCTGCACATTCACGACAAGGACTACTATCCCACAAAGTCGCTCACCTGCGTGCAACACCCGCTCGACAACATCCTGAATTGCGGCTTCATCGCCGGCCACGGGGCCTCGCGCCCGGCCAAGCGCATTGAGACGGCCTCGGTATTGGCCTGCATCTCGATGGAGTGCGCCCAGAACGAAATGCACGGCGGACAGGCCATTCCCGCCTTCGACTTCTATCTGGCCCCCTTCGTGCGCCTCACGTATATAGAAGAGGTGAAATACCTGGAAGACCTTTGCGGCGAAGACTATTCGGCCCTCTACGACGAGCCTCTGATGGACTATCTGAAGCAGCCCCTGGACGGGTTGAAGGGCATAGATCGTGTGCGCCAGCACGCCGTCAACAAGACCGTGGGCCGCGTGCACCAGGCAATGGAGGCCTTCATTCACAACATGAACACCATTCACTCGCGAGGCGGCAACCAGGTGGTCTTCTCCAGCATCAACTATGGCACCGACACCTCGGCCGAAGGACGGTGCGTGATGCGCGAGATCCTGTTGAGCACCTACGAGGGCGTGGGAGGCGGCGAGACCGCCATCTTCCCCATTCAGATTTGGAAGAAGAAGCGCGGCGTGAACTATCTGCCCGAAGACCGAAACTTCGACCTCTACCAGTTGGCTTGCAAGGTGACGGCCCGGCGCTTCTTCCCCAATTTCCTGAACCTCGACGCCACCTACAACCAGACCGACGAGTGGCGCGCCGACGACCCCAAGCGCTATTTGCACGAGGTGGCCACGATGGGTTGCCGCACCCGCGTGTTCGAGAACCGCTTCGGCCCGAAAACGTCGATTGGGCGTGGAAACATCTCGTTCTCCACCATCAACATCGTGAGGCTGGCCATAGAGTGCATGAAGATTGAGGACAAGGAGCAACGCATCGCCCAGTTCTTCGCACGCCTCGACCAGATGCTGGAAACCACGGCCAAGCAACTCGACGACCGCTTCCAGTTCCAGCGCACGGCCCTCGCCAAGCAATTCCCCCTGCTGATGAAGAGCCTTTGGATAGGCGGCGACAAGTTGAAGCCCAACGAGACCATCGAGAGCGTCATCAACCAGGGTACGCTCGGTATCGGCTTCATCGGCTTGGCCGAGTGCCTCGTGGCCCTCATCGGCAAGCACCACGGCGAGAGCGAGGAGGCACAGGAGTTGGGCTTGCGAATCGTCACCTACATGCGCGACCGCATCAACGAGTTTTGCGAGCGCTACCACCACAACTACTCCGTGCTGGCCACACCTGCCGAGGGGCTGGCCGGGCGCTTCACCAAGCGCGACCGCAAAGATTTCGGAAGCATTCCGGGAATCACCGACCGCGACTACTACACCAATTCGAACCACGTGCCCGTCTACTACAAGTGCTCCGCCCGCCACAAGGCCGAAGTCGAGGCCCCCTACCACGAACTGACCCGAGGCGGCCACATCTTCTACGTGGAAATCGACGGCGACGCCACCCACAATCCGCAAGTGATTATGAGCGTGGTCGATATGATGGACAGAATGAACATGGGCTATGGTTCGGTGAACCACAATCGCAACCGTTGTATGGATTGCGGCTACGAGAACGCCGCACCCGACCTGAAGGAGTGCCCGCGTTGCCACGGCCACAACATTGACCGCTTGCAACGCATCACCGGCTACCTCGTGGGAACCACCGACCGCTGGAATAGTGGCAAATTGGCCGAATTGAACGACCGTGTCACACACATCGACGACGGCGAGCAAAAACTATTCTAACGCAATTTCCTGGCGGCAAGGGTCTTGGCGCGCTTCTCAGATTGCTCCGAGAGTTTGCCCTTCAGGTGTTTCTCAATCATCAGCCCGGCAATAGGGGCGGCCAAATCGGCTCCGAAACCTCCGTGCTCCACGTAGACGCTAACGGCGATGCGTGGAGCATCTT
This sequence comes from Prevotella sp., assembly GCA_017960525.1. GTDB lineage: Bacteria > Bacteroidota > Bacteroidia > Bacteroidales > Bacteroidaceae > Prevotella. The sequence goes on along the minus strand of JAGCZA010000018.1, from coordinate 8,038 downwards.
TCGGTGCAAAGCCAATGAAGACAGAGTGGTCTTCGCCCGGATTCTCGACCGTTCCCGTCTTCCCGCAAATGGGGTACGAGGTCTTGATGCACGTGGCCGTGCCGTGCTCCACGGCCAGGCGCATACCCTCCACAACGGGCGCATACGCTTCGGGGAGCACCTTCGTCTGACGCTTGGTGGTGAAGCGCGGGTTCTTCGGCTTTTGGTGGATGTGCGGCACGTAGAACCAGCCCCGATTGGCGATGGTGACGGCCAGGTTGCACAATTGGAGGGGCGTTAGCGTCACGTCGCCCTGGCCCATTCCTGCCCACCAGATGGTCTTCCCGTCCCAGCCGTCTTTGTAGCGTCGGTTCAGATAGTCCGCACCAGCCAGCAATCCCCCTTGCTCTCCCTCAATGTCTATGTGCATAGGCCCGCCAAGGCCCATGCTTTGCATATAGGAGCGCCAGACGGTAATCGCCTCCTCGCGGGTTTCATACATGAAATCGTCGTTAATCATCGAGGCGAAGGTCACCAGAAACCACGTGTTGCACGATTGGGCCAACGCCTCTTTCAATTGGAGCGGAGAGCGGTGCTGGTGGCAACCCACGCGAATGTTCCCGTCGGTAATCCCGTTCTCGCAAGCCACGGCCGTTTCCTCGGTCACCACACCCTCGGAGAGGAGCGTTAGCGCTTGCGCCGTCTTGAACGTTGAGCCGGGCGCGTAGGGTTTGCCTATGGCCAGCGTCACGTCGCTCCCGTGCTCCGAGTTGGTCGCCAGACAAAGTATCTCGCCCGTTTCCGGGTCAATGGCAACAACGCTCCCCGTCTTTCCCGCCAGGAGGCGTTCCCCCAATTCTTGCAACTGGGGCCGAACCGTCAGCCCGCTATCTGCCTTCAGGTCAAGTGGTGCAAGTGCAAACAAACGGATGCTGTTCATTGCCCAAACAAATACAATGACAGCAACCATAAAATAACTTCTTCCAATCTGTTTACGCCCTGATTCCATTATCCAAGTTTGTTTTCGTCTTATTCGAAAAGTTTGCTGCAAAGGTACAACTTTATTCTTAAATAGCCAAACTTTACCAACCTGGTAAATCCATTGAGCCGATAAAGGCGCATAGCATCTTTGGAAAACAACAAACTACAGGTGGCCTAACACTTGCCGTCTTGAATTGCTGAAAACCGTAAATGCTTACGCCCCTGTATCGGGTGTGAGCTTTCAGCCTTCTTGTTCTCATAATTCAAAGAGTTGTGATAGTTTTCTGTCTTTATGAAAAATTTCAGGTTCTTTTTGCAGGAAGTTTCCAAAGGAGTAATATAGCCTAAATCGTTTAATTCGTGGTCATAAATCGAAAATCGAAAATCCGTAAATCGAAAATAACAATCAGTTTTTTACAGCCTCACGCCCAAAGACACACGGGCATACGCGTCGAAGAGGTTAACTTTGCTTTTGTCCTTCTTGTAGTGGAAGTTGTTGTACTGCGCCTGGAGGCTGATGAAATAATTACTCCAGTTGTAGGCAATGCCGAGCCGCAAGTCAAGGTTTAGCCTAAGGGCACTATATGTGGTCTCCGGTTCTGTTTCCCAATAGTCAAACTGGTCGGCCACATATTCCCCTTGATCGTCGGTCTCCGACAAGGGCTTGTGTGTCGCTCCGTTTTCCCACCTTCTCGTCTCCTTGTTCCATTTCCCGAAATTGTCTTCTACTTCCTCGGAACCGGGTAGGCAGTAGTTGAAGTCGTATTTGTAGACTTTCACGCGGTTATAGACGCTGAGGGTGGGCATTGCCATAGCGTTGATGACAAAACCTCGGAATGGTACGAAGTTGTAGCCGTAGCCAAGGCCGAGGTTGGCCTGGTGCACTTTGATGCGGCCCACGTTGCGGTTAATGACTATGAGCAAGGCGTTCTCAGGGTCGGATAAATCCAGTGATGACTGGTACCAAGTGGCGCCGGCAAGGAGGGAACCAGCAGAATGACGTTGGATGACGGACTGGTTGTAGGCGGCTGCCTGTGAGTAGCGGCGTCCGTTGAATACATAGTAGCCATTGATATAGACGGAACGAATCCATACAGGGGCAGGCATATAACTTTCTATTGTTGTGTCTTTCGGGTCCTTCCCTGCTTCGTAGTCTGTTGTGTGTAGGGTTACGTCGCTCGTGCTGAACCGTCTCAGCCGGAAGTTGAACCCGTACTTCGCTCCTGTGCTGCTGATGGAGTAATAGCGTCCGGCGTTCTTGGCGAGTGACTTGGAAAACGATAATCCTGTGCCACGATAGCCCACCCAGAAGCCCACTGAAGATGCCACAGGCGGTTGGAAGCACAACTGCCAATCCGAATAGTCATTACTTTCAGGATAATCATAGGTGTTGTAGTAGTCCACATCGACCATATTCTCTTTATAACGCAGGATGACCCTCCAGGGTTTTACGGGCACTTCGATGTAATTCGGATCCACCTTTGCCCGTGCTTTGTTGTCCAAGTAGGACTGAACCTGACGAAACTGCTCCATCAGGGTTGACATGCTATCTGTTGTTTCCTCTTCCTGTCCCGCTACATTCAACGAAAACAGCAGGCAGCAGATGATGATTCTTCCTGTCTTTATTTTCATAATCCTTCAAAAAACGGCGATGCTCACTTCCGCAGTTTTATCGCTTTCCCTCAATTAACGCTCTTCCCCAGTTCGAAGGCCTCTTGCAGTTTGGCATTGCCCTCGATGGCGTGTGGCTCGTTCACGCCTCCGCAGAAAACAGTGCCGGCCAAGCGGCTCTTTGGGTAACAGGCAATCCATCCGCCCAGTCCCGTTTCAGCACGCTTCGGTGTCTCAGGGTCATCATCAGCAGCGGCGGTGAGCAGATAGATATCACGGAACTTGTGATCACGTCCGTACATGGCATTCATACGGTCGATAAGCGTCTTCATCTGTCCGCTCATTTCATAATAATAAATAGGGGTAGCCCAAGCCACGACATCGGCTTCCATCACCTTGGCCATAATGTCGTTCACATCGTCGTTAATAACACAACGGCCCAGTTTATGACATCCCAGACACCCCTTGCAGAACTGGATATTCTTTCCAGCGAGCGTAATCTTCTCCACATCGTTTCCAGCAGCCTGAGCACCTTCCACGAACTTGTCAGCAAGCCTGTCGCTGTTAGAACCACGGCGAAAACTCGTCGAAATAACTATTACTCGTTTCATACCATAAAATCGTTTGATGTTAGTAAAACAGCCGCAAAAGTACGAAAAATATTTGGAATTTTACAACATTTTGTTGAAACTTTGCACACAAAAGCCACAAAATACAGCAAAGGATTATGCCATTATCGAGCCATTACCAAAGAATTCTACATCCAAAGGGCGATATCTGGAAAATGTTTTGTACCTTTGCAGGCGGTAAGGTGTAGGGGCGGGCTCCGTGCCAGCCCATCTTAAAAGGTACGAAGAATGATGGAACTGACCAAACGATTTCTGGCGATTCGCCATTACGGGGGCAACGTGTTGCTGGCGTTGCTTTGTTGTCTGTCGGCCTGCAATGCAGGGCAGCCTGAGGTCGCGAAACTCAGTCCGGAACAGGGGCGGCTGGATAGAATCAACAGGATTGACACTTTGTCGCTCTCGACTGTACTCAATCTGGACTCTATTGAGGGATGGAAGCAACTGGGCACGATAAGTGCTGACGCCTGGATGCTCATCGAGGATTCCACTGGTGTAATCATCAGCCAGAAGAATGCCAACGAATCGAGGCCCATAGCCTCGCTAACGAAGATGATGACCTGTCTGTTGGCACTCGAAAACGGCAATATGACCGATACTGTCAGAATCACTGAGGACGTGTTCATTGCCAGAGATTCCAGGGTCAGACTGGGCGATAGATATGAGGTGCGCCACCTGATTGCCGAGATGATGCTGTTGAGCGACAATGATGCGGCCTATGCTTTGGCAAAGTATATCGGAGGTGACACGCTGAGATTCTGTGAGATGATGAACGAGAAGGCTGCTTATCTGGGTATGGCCAATACCCATTTCGCCAATCCGAATGGTTTGCCCAATCTCCAGAACTACAGTTCGGCCAGCGATTTGGTCAGACTGTCTCGATACTGTATGAGTGACAGCACTTTCGCCCAGATTGTCGGCACGAGAGAAACCGATATTCCGCTTACAGACGGACGCCACCTGCCCTGTCTGAACACCAATGCCTTACTGGCGACCTACGACGGCTGCATCGGCATTAAGACAGGCTTTACCCGCCAGGCAGGCAACTGCCTCGCATCTGCGGCTACCCGCGATGGCGTAACGCTTTATCTGGTCCTCCTCAACAGCCGTAGCAGGTCCTCCCGTTTCACCGAATCCGCCCTCCTCCTAAACTATGGCTTTAATGTCATGAGGGCTTTCCACGGACACTACCTGTCCGCAGGTTCTAGGGAAACTAATCCCAGTCATCGATTTTGAAATTATAATCCTCTTGCGCAATTGGGTCGTAGTCGTTCCAGTAGTCAAAGAAGTTCTGCGCCTTAGGCGGCAACTCGCCCTGAACCTCATGGAAAAAGCACTCAGCGTGTTGACATTCGGCGACTTCGTTGCGCATCTCAATATAATAGTCCCGCACACTATCCCAGTCAGAGTCGTACTTCTCGTAAAACAGAGAATTGTACCACCCATCACCCGCCCGGTACTCCCAACTATCGCGACCTTGGGCATCGGACAGGCCCAGACTCCGCTCCACAGTGTCAATCCGCCTGCCGATTATCTCACAAATGCCATCAGATATCACATCCCTCAGTCGGACATACTTTGTGTTGAACCAAACGTCGATCCAGTCATCATAGTCCTTCGAATGAATCTGCGACAGGGTGAACTTCCAGATTTTCCGTGCCCACACAGGATGATGGGATTCTGCACAGAGATTGCCAAGATACAACCCTTTCTGGGCCTTGCGCGCACAGGTCGAGGCGCAACGGATAGGATGGATTTCTCGGTTTACCAAATCTCTCAGGATACGGGTTTCAAGGTGTGTCACAACACCATTGGGCATGCATCTGCACACCCTATAAGTCATTTTTCTTCTCATAAGAATAGTTCTTAAAATCCTATTTTGACTTTTTGACGGGGAATCTCGATGGGCACAATATCTTCAGGAGATATCAGGAGCAGTTCGTTCTTGTCCTTCGGCTGTTGTTTTACACAGCGGTCTGCATGCTGAATATAGATACGCTCTAATTGGTTGGCAATAAAACGGCCGTTTCCCCACGTCTCAGGGTCGCGCATCTGATAGGCCTGTGTCAGCATATCCTTATACTTGTCCCACGCTTGGATGCTGAATTTATAGTCGTATTCCTTTATCCGCCGACGAGTGATTTCCAGCAACTCATTGATAGTAAAGTCCGCAAATTCAAACTTGTTAGGAAATCGCGATTGCAGGCCTGGATTGGTGTTGAGCAGTTTCCGCATGGGCTCTTTGTAGCCACAAAGCACGATGGCAATGTCACGCTGAGTCTCGTCGGCAAGGATATTCATAAGTAGTTGAAGGACAAGTTTCCCAGGATCGCCCTCATGCTTGCCATTCAGCAAATATGCTTCGTCTATCATCAGCACGCCCCCTTTTGCCATCTCCAACACCTGTCTGATAGACCTTTCTTCATCGCCCCAAAGAGTTCCGATGAAAGTGCCTCGGTCGCAAATGACGATATGTCCCTTGGAAAGTGCCCCAGCCTGACGCAACAGCGAACCAAATATCTTGCAAACCGTTGTTTTACCTGTACCAGGACTGCCCAGAAAAATGCTGTGCAACGACACTTCATGCTGCTTGACCTCAGGAAAAAGTTTGTGCATCATCTTATTGTAGGTTGATAAAGAAACCAACTCGTCCATACGCCTTTTGATGTCGGAACATCCCACCAACTTGTCCAGTTCCTCACGCGGATTGTCTATAGGGCGCAGAATTTCGACTTTCACACTGACACTCTGGTTTTGTTCTATTACCCCACAAGGGAAAGATTCCTCTTCAGGGGCATCTTCTTCAGGGGCATCTTCTTCAGGGGACTCGTCGTCCTCAAATAACAAATCGTCCAACAAGAAATCGCAAGTGTCATCCACCTCCTCACACGGGTCGGCACTCGCTTTTTCCGGATGCGTTGGCGTCTCAAGACCTGCATCCATGATCGTCTTTACATATTCCTTGCAGGCCAGGTCGTCATTCTCTATGTTGCTGACTCTGATGCGTCTGTATTTCAGTCGATTGAGGCAATCAATGACTGTGACGCTATGATCGTCCCACAGACTATACAATTCGTGTGCATTGAGAATGTCCGCTTCAGTTAGCAATACCCCATAAACATTTATGGGAAACTTCGGCTCCGTGCCAGCCTGTGCGCTCTGAAGACAATTCTTGATGTGGCATACGGCTTCCGACAATTTCCACACAACGCTAATACGAGGTTCGCAACCTTCTTCCAAGATGATGGAACTGAGCGATTCAGACTCTTTGTAGGTCTGTCTGTCACCGTGTCCGCAGCAGTCGAGGCACATTATAACGACGTTAGTGTCGTTGCAATACAGGTAGACATCATAGTCAGTCAGAAAGGGGGAGAGACCCTTCAAGTGAGTAGAATATACAGCATAGTTCGATGCCATAGCATCCAAATGTTTCCAGACAGTATCCATTGTCTGTCTCTTGAAATCGTCAATCAATCTATTCGTGTTTTGCATAATCATCATCATTCAATCACAAAAAATAATAACAAAGAAATGGCCCCGTGCCAGCCCGCGCTGTTGGGGCACAAGAGTGAATAGGCAAGTGCATAAGCACCAGCCTACAGCATATACAGAGTATCCTCTTTGCGGATTACCCTATCACACGACCTCGGACAATTGTAGCAATATGTCAAAGAACGCTGCGTGAGCAGGGCCGACTGTTAGGTCAACCAGCGAACGACAAGATACAGTCCTCCCGTCGATTCACAGACTCGGTATCAACTTTGTCTTAGAACCGCTCGGCATCTGACCGTTGTCATTGTCATTTCGTTCATTCTTTCTTGCTACAATTTTTTTATTTTGTGATAGAATTATGATTTTCGACTGCGAAAGTACTCATTTCCTCCATATCCTCCAAATTTTCAGGCAGAAATGTTTCAATTTTAACATTTACACCGATGGCCCGAAAAATTCCCACGGTGGGAATGGAATATTCCCACCGTGGGAATTTTTTTGCTCCTCTGTGCCCTGTCCCGTCTTCGCGGTGAAAGAATATTAGGGTTTGGAAACGAATTCCCGTAATTACCAATAAATATAATGAAAATTTTCCATGACAAGTATTTTGCATGGAATTATGTGCTCGCCATACTATATTTTCGGAGTAAGCATTCGACTGAGTACAGGTATTAACACCTCTATATTATAACGACAGCAGCTACAATCCCATTCGACTGTAGCAGCTGTTGTTGTTTTGTGATCCTGTTATGCTATTTCTGTTCCTTGTTGATGATTGCTTCGGGATGTTTGAGCTTCCATCTATGTGGCAGCATCTCCAAGAGTTCCTTCTGTGAGGCCTTTGCCTGATAAGGCATGTCTGCAATGATGCTGTTGAGGTAAAGTCTGGGGTTGACATCGTGTGCCTTGCACGTTGCCACAGCCGCCGAGACCACCGTCACCCAAGCCGACAACTCCTGGAACACGGGCTGGACTGGTAATCAGGGATTTGCGATTCCAGACACCCCAGCTATCGTCAAGCTGTTCCTTTCCCCCCGGCAGCCAAGTGGTGCCCTACCCGAAGCCTTGCTCAACATCCTGAAAAACCTATAGAAGAATCTACTTTTAAAAAGTCCATACCCCGGATGAAACTCCCCTCCTCTCGTGAGAGGGTGGGGTGGCGTATGTAATTAATTGTCAACCAAGAAGATACCGACCCCACCCCCGACCCCTCCCCTTCAGGGGCGGGAAGCTGCTGCGCCGTGATACACCGAAGAAAACAACTGACCCAAAATTTGGACGAACCAAACTATGAGTTTGGACGAACCAAAGTGGGAGTTTGGACGAACCAAACTGCGAGTTACATATCT
>JAGCZA010000017.1 GCA_017960525.1 Prevotella sp. | reverse complement strand
CAATATACTCGGCATCGTCTGCCTGTTGCTCCTTATCGCCATATCTGCCATTGGATTTGCACTCTACAATAAACTGCTCAGCCTGAATCCGGTTGGAAAGGTCGCCATATACAACTCACTCATACCCATCGTTGGTGCCGTGACCTCGTGCATCTGTCTTGGCGAGACGTTCCATGCGAAATACGTCCTTGCCGGAGGACTCGCTGCACTTGGTATCTACATTATCAATAAAGGGAGGTACTGACGAATGAAACAGATTGAGATAGCCGAAAGACAGGTCTGGATACACCAGACAACGGAGAGGCCGGAATGGGTAATCATCCAGCCCGTGGACGAACATGACCAACAGGGGCTGGATGAAGAAATCGCTTGGCTCAGTAGTCATTCGTCAACGACTTTTACCCTTGTCGCCTTCCGCATCAGTGACTGGAATACGGAATTGTCACCTTGGAGGGCGCCTGCCGTATTCGGTCGTGAGGATTTCGGAGAAGGTGCTTCGAAGACGTTATGCTATGTGCTGGACGAACTGGTTCCACGATTCAAGGGCAACCGCTATTGTCTTGGCGGCTACTCCCTTGCAGGGTTGTTTGCGCTGTGGAGCGGGTATCAGACGAATGTGTTTACTTCCATCGCCGGGGCTTCACCGTCGGTCTGGTTCCCAATATGGATAGAATTTGTAGAGAGTCATCAGATGAAAGCCAACAGGGTTTATCTGAGCCTTGGCGACATGGAGCCAAAGACGAGGAATCCACTGATGGCCGGTGTCGGTGAATGTATTGAGCGGATGCACGAGCTGCTTGATTGCGAAAAGATGATGGAATGGAATGAAGGCAACCATTTCAAGGACAATGCCATTCGGACAGCAAAAGGGCTGGCATGGGCAATTAGATAAAAGACGCTTTTTAGGGCTTACGTTTCGGACAGGTTTCTTTCCGCTTCCGTTTCTTTTCCGCCTGCTCACGAAAGAAACGGAAGCCGAGGATTTTTGCTTTCCTCGGCTTCTGACTAATACAATTCTGCGAACAGGTCGGGTTCTATCACCATGTTCCTATAGCCCTCTATCTTCGTCCTGCCTCTCAGATACTCATACCCGAAACGGCAGCGTAAGCACTTGCGCTTGTCACAATACTCGCGCTGCAACTGGATTAATGCCTGTGAGTCTCCTGCGGTCTCATTCTTGATGCCGTATTGCTCCCAATGTTTGGTGATGGCGTTTTTCTCCGCCTTGCACTGCTCGATGAAGTCAAAGGCTTGGTCACAATAGGCTTCTTTTGACATTTCACGACCGTATGCAAAGAGCATGGGAATAACTGCGTTAATCACAATCATATTCAGCCGTTCCGTGCTCAGTTGCTTGGTGCTCGTCCCGCTCACTGCGCCGAAATGGTAGTGTGTCTGCCAATAGGGTGTAACGCTTACTTTCAACAGGTTCTGCACTTCTTTCATAGATTCGCATTTGAGCATGTCCTGTAGTGAGGTCTTGCGCTGATAGCACATGTTTGCAAGAAAGACAAATGCAAGATGCGGTGTGCGGTTGCAACCTTTTCCCATCAGCTTCCATTGCTTGCCATCAAGGGGAAGAAGTGAATACTTGTGCGCAAGGTAGAGATATTCATTACGGAGTTTTGCGAAATAGCCCTCGTTCAGTGCATCGTGCTGGAACTGCTCGGGGATGGTTTCAAGTTCCAAAAGTCCTGCCTGTCCGAGAAAGAGGGCTTCCAACTGAAACAGGTCATCGGCACGCTGCTCTATTACCGACATCGGCAGTGACTTCGCCCACCTTTCCATCATGTCACCATTAACGCCCAATCCAAAGGTTCGGGCAATGGTCACGAAATAGGCGGTTTCCCAACAGCCAAACTCTTTTGCCCTGCGGCTGACTTCATTGCATTGCCATTCCATCCGTTCCGTCTGTATGGCACTCAGCCATGAGCGGGTAGTCAGGCGTGTGCAGTGTTCCTTCACGTTCTGATGGCATAGTGCCTGCCCTTGGTCGGATGCAAGCATCAAGTATCGCTTAGCCACATTCTGTGGCACCTCCATCGGCATGACGTTGACAGAGTCGCCTTTGCTGTTCTGTATGTCTGCATCGGCATTGCCCACCACTGCGAGTATAACATTGTCATAGGCATTGTCCTTGTCCATTCCGTGCTGATACCAGTCGGATGCGTTTTCTGCCACTACGACATTGCCCACCCAAAGGACACCATTGAGTTTGAGTTTTGCATTGAAGAAATCGGGGTCTCTGCCTTGGCGGTTGTATAGTCCTGAATCGATTACCTCCACATCCTTTCCGTCCGTTGTCCGTCCGTTCTCTGCCATCATCTTGTGCCTCCAAACGAATTGCAGTAGCCGTGTCCGGGCTGTCTTTATCCTATTGATTGCCTTTATTCTTACCATTGTCTTCGTTGTTTGGTGGTGGGGTGGTTGGCCCCACCGTTACCTTATTACTTGTTACTGTCTCATGCCTTGGTTATACGACCTGTTTCCTTGTAGGGGTGAGTGTCGAAGTCCCAATCGACCTCATCATCATCAAGGTCGGTGTGGATGCCTCCACCCATTACAAGTCCGCAACTATCCATAACCTTCTGCCGTGCTTCTTCCCTGTTCTCGGCTTCTACCGTGAAAACTCCCGTGAACACGAAACGGGTTGGTACTTGATATTTCATCTTCTTTTTGTTTTTAGTGGTGGGAATGGCGATGCACTCCCACCTTGGTTAATACTTATGCGTGATAGAAATCTGCGTCCACGACCTCTGAGGCCAGTCCGCCAATGTCGGGATAGTGGCTGAAATATGGCTCATTGATGCCTACCCACTCAACGTAGTAGCCGCCTTTGCAGTTGGTGTCAATAAATGACTGCACAAGTTCCGTGTCCATATCATTCAGCCCGCTGAAATCTCCGTTCTCAATCGCTGCAATCGCCCATGTAGGGATGGTGAATCTGTCAATGTACTGCATAATACCTTTCTCTTTGTGTGGTTAAAATTCAACGATTAGTAATCTGTTCTCCGCTACACTGCCGTTGTAAGGGCAGACCTGCTTCACCCAAAGGTGCTTGCTTCCCCATCCCCAAAGGAGGTGTTTTTTATACTGCTCCTTGAATGGAGTGAAATCCAAAGCCAGTTCCAACTCTCTGCGGGTCTTGGCAAGGGTCAACAGATTGAGGAAACGGACTATTACATCGTTCGTCTCGCTGTCCCATTGGTTGATAATGTTTTCAATCTTGATGGTCATTGTATTTCATTTTTATTGTTAGACTAATAGGGAATGTTACTTCACCTGTTGGCAATAGATGGTATTCCTGTAGTAATCGCCTAAATTGTTTTCCACAACTTGGTCAAGAACTATCGGGCTGTTAATAGCCTCTATCCATCTTTCTCCGCAGTGCCGGCAACGGAACTCCCGTCTTGTGAGGATTTTTCTCTCTTCAATGGGGATTTCTTCTACGTCAGCGTGGACTATTGCAAGTGTTCCTTTGCATTGGTAATAAACTTGAACTGCTTTCATATCAATTGGTATTTGATGATGTAATAGTATTCTCCGTTCTCTCTGTCACGCACAAGGACGGGCTTGCAATCCAAAAGGCGGCAAACGTCCTCGTGTTCCGTTCCCATGAAGTCAACGTGCATCCGCTCGCTGTCGGTGGTGACAAAGAGGCTTGTCTCGTCCTCGTTGCCACCCCAATAGCGACTGTCGCCATTGCCTTTCTCGGTTACTACTTCGGCTATCTCTCCCTCCTTGTCGGCATTGCTACCTTTGCGGTAGGGGATAAGGGTGACTGCCAGCCCCTTCAAATAGTCCTTTGTACTCATTTTCTTCTTGCTTGTTTATGTGAATATTTCTGTTGATTATAGTTTGCCCTGCTCCCTGTAACTCATATATGCTCCGTCGGTCACGATAACATGGTCGAGGAAGTGGATGCGCATGAGCCTGCATGCCTCCTTGATTGCTCTTGTGAGTTCATCGTCTGCCCTGCTTGGGGAAAGACTTCCTGACGGATGGTTGTGGCACGCTGCGAGGATGGTGGCATTGCAGAGTACTGCCTCACGCATCATTACCCGTATGTCGGCACTGGTCTCAGTTATGCCGCCTTGGCTAATCTTTACAGACTTCACAAGGCGATAGTTCTGATTCATCAGCAAGATGTGGAACTCTTCCGTTGCAAGGTCTTGCATCTTGGGTAGCATGTAGTTGTAGATACGGGTGGCGGTGCTCATGTCGGGATGCAGTTCGGGTGTTGCCATCTGTCTGCGTCTGCCCAACTCTACGGCTGCGAGTATCTTGCACGCTGTCTGTGTACCCACTCCCTCAGTGTCGAGGATTTCATCGAAACGAGCCTTGCCCAATGTGTTGAGGTTGCGGTTGAACTTGCCCAATACATGATTGGCAATATCTACTGCGCTGTACTGCTGCGTACCGCTGCCAATAAGGATGGCAAGGAGTTCTCCGTCGGTCAGTGACTCTGCGCCTAAACGCTGTAATCTCTCGGTGGGGCGGTCTTCGGGTGCCCACTGCTTAATGCTCAGTCTTATTGCTGCTGTGTTCATAATCAGTTGTATTGATAATTTGTTGTTCTACGATAACTTTTTGTCTTGGCGAGAAAGAGGGTCATTCTTACATCTGCACCTGCTTTCTGCATCTGCTCAATGAATGCGTTGGCGGTGGAACAGGTCGTACAAATGTCGTCAATCAGTAACACACGCTTGCCGTTGAAGTAGTCGGTGTCTATCTGCACGTTACTCTCTTGGCCGTGGTTCTTGCTGATATGCACTTTCTCACGCTTGCCGATAACCTGCACATGCTCAAATCCGTTGATGGCTCCGCACATGGCGCACACGTCAGCGGAAAAACTCTTGTATCTCCTCTTGTTGGTCTGCTCACAACTGGCGGGGATGCACACGATAACCGTATTCGACAAGTTCATCTGTGACAATGCCCTGCCTACAATCCTCGAAGCCCAACGTGAGGCATATTTGCGACCTGCCTTGAAATCGAGGATATGGCGCATATTCTCCTGGGTGTCGAAGTCTGCACGGCGAATGTATCGCTGCGGAACATAGTTCATGAGGGCTACTTTGAGCATGATTGTAGGGGATTAGAGAATGATACGTGTGAGAAATAGCATCGTCCAGAATAAGGCTCTCAGAAGCCAAAGGATGATGTTCACTACTGCCTTGAAGCAAAACCACAGGATGCGGACTGCCCAAAGGATGATGCGGTATGCGATGACTGCGATAACCGCTGCTGTTGTCATTGTACTGTTGTATGTCATAATCTTAATTTTTTATGTGGATCCAGGAGCTGTGAAGTGAAGTTCCTAATGAACTAATTCCGTTTCCTTGAATCCACCGTTTTTTTTCTGCGTCTTCCTATCGCCGTTTGTTCGTTCCTGCGGCTCTCTCAAAGGTAGCAGAATTGGATTCGCAAAGTTTTTTCGGCGAAATACTACCCCCTTCAGCGGGCGTGGAGATTTCCCCGAAACCCCTTGGGGCCTGAAACTTTGCCATTCCAATTTGCGTTTTACCTTTGCCGCTGGAACGATCAAACATCAGGCGACAGAAAAACAAAATGCGGTGGTTCGGGAAATGGATTACGTACCATTGGCTACTCCTTTGTTCGTGTTCGTGGCAGCGAACCAGACAAATTGGCTTGACAGGGGAATGTGTTCGTAAAAGGACACAAGGCAGGAGCGGACGAGATAAAGAAATGGGCTGTCACCACCTGCAATACTGAATGCCCTTGCGGTTTCCAGTTTGCAAGTGAGGACAGCCGTGTTCTCTCGTCCGCTGACAGTCGGGCGTGTCTTATAGCCTTATCAGTGTCTTGCACACCGACAAAGCTGTAAGACTTACCCGACGACATAAATACTTTTACGACGGTTGGATTTGCTTTTCGAT
>JAGCZA010000016.1 GCA_017960525.1 Prevotella sp. | reverse complement strand
CCTCTCTTCCATCTGACCGACTACCCCAAGACGGATGGGGTCATTACCTTGCTATGACTTTTTCCGGACAGATTACAAGGCCGGGGCTTATTGCGGTTTGGAGAAGTGCTCTATAGGGTGCCTCATTCACAAAGTCAGGAGGCTTTAAAACACACCCCAACTTTGGACGAACCAAACTCCTGGTTTGGACGAACCAAACTCCTGGTTTGGACGAACCAAATTTCAAGTTGGGTTAAAGGGGGGGGCAGGCGTTATCTTCGGAACATTCTGCTTGATGATATAGTTTGGTGATGCGGGCGGTTGAAATCAGGTTGCCTGCTGTGTCGTGTGTGTATATTTCACAAAAACGTGCTTTTGTGGAGCCTTTGTGCTGCAAACGGGCGCAAGCTGTCACGGTGCGGCCTTTGCTGCCGGCTTTCATATAGCAGCCTTTCACTTCAATGCCTGTGCGGTTGCGGCCGTGGAATAGTGTGTCATCCCCCAGTCTGCCCCATTTTCGCCTGTTGCGGTTGTTGGTTTTTAAAAGAGCGCTGAAACTTGGCAAATAATAACAAGTTTCTGCTAATTATGTATAAAAAAAGATGTTTGAGCGCTTAATATTTCATAACAAAACACTACAACATACAAAAATATTAGTATCTTTGCAAGCTCAAAACCCGATGAAAGGGTAAACTTAGGTATTATAAGGTATAACAATTATTTAAGATATGAAACAGAAAATGATGATTTTGGCCCTGTCTGCCAGTGCGCTCCTTGTGGCGTGTGGTGGCGGCGGGGGTCGCCCCACTTTTGGCGACAATGAGTATCCTGTGACGGCCGTGGAAACCAGTTCGGCGGCTATGCAGAGCACTTATCCGGCTACTATCAACGGTATTCAGGATGTTGAAATCCGCCCTAAGACATCAGGCTTCCTCACCCAAATTAATGTGGTGGAGGGTCAGGCGGTGAGTGCCGGCCAGCTGTTGTTTGTGGTCGACAACGAGACCTTCCAGGCCGCCGTGCGCCAGGCCCAGGCTGCCGTGAACACCGCCCAGGCCGCCGTGAACACCCAGAAGCTGACCTACGAGAACTCCCAGCAGTTGTTTGACAACAAAGTGGTGGGCGAATATGAGCTGAAGACCGCCGAGAACACCTACAAGAGTGCGCTGGCCAGCCTGGCACAGGCAGAGGCCGCCCTGGCTTCGGCCAAGGAGAACCTGAACTTCTGCTACGTGAAGAGTCCGGCCAAGGGTGTTGTGGGCACATTGCCGTTCAAGAAGGGCGCGCTGGTGAGTTCGTCAAACGTGCTCACCCATATCGCCGACATCAGCCAGATGGATGTCTATTTCTCAATGACCGAGAAGGACATGCTCACGTTGTCGAAGGCCGAGGGTGGCTTGCGCGGGGCCGTTGATGCGTTGCCCGGCGTGAAGCTCCAGCTGGCCGACGGCACCATCTACGAGCACGAGGGCAAGGTGGTGACCGCCAGCGGCGTCATCGACCAGGCCACCGGCTCTGTCCAGTTGAAGGCCCGCTTCCCCAACCCCAACCATCTGCTGAAGAGCGGCGGTAGCGGCACCATCGTCATCCCCCGCACGGCTGACGGCGCCATCGTCATCCCGCAAAGCGTGGTGATGGAGGTGCAGAACAAGAAGTTTGTCTATCTGCTGGGCGACTCGAACCGTGTGGCCTACACCGAAATCAAGGTTGACCCGCAGAACGACGGCAACAACTACATTGTGACCGAGGGCCTGAAGGTGGGCGACAAGTATGTCACCAACGGCATCACCAAACTCTCCGACAAGATGGAAATCGTGCCCATCACGCCCGAAAGGTATCAGCAAAAGATACAGGAGCAGAACAAGGCCATGACCGCAGGAGAGATAGTGGAGGCAATGAAGAAATAGTCAAATAGTACAATAACAAGATGACATTCACAAACTTTATAAAGAGGCCTGTTCTTTCGACGGTGATTTCCGTCGTGCTTGTGCTGCTGGGCGGCATCGGACTGGTCTCGCTGCCCATTGAGCAGTACCCCGACATTGCGCCGCCAACGGTAGTGGTGTGGACCAGTTATCCTGGTGCCGACGCCGAGACGGTGAAGAACTCGGTCGTCACGCCGCTCGAAGAGAGCATCAACGGTGTGGAAGGCATGGACTACATCTCGTCGACCTCCTCGTCGGGAAGCGCACAAATCAGCGTGCTCTTCCGCCAGGGAATGAACCCCGACATGTGTGCCGTGAACGTGCAAAACCGCGTCCAGCAGGCGCAGGCATTGCTGCCAGCCGAGGTGACGCGCATCGGCGTGACCGTGATGAAGCGCCAGACCTCGCAAGTGCTGATGTTCACCCTGACCTCCGACGGACGCTACGACGATGAGTTCCTGACGAACTACTCGAACATCAACATCATCCCTGCCATCAAGCGAATCCAGGGCGTGGGCGACGTGCAAAGCCCCGGCTTGAAGACCTACTCCATGCGCATCTGGCTGAAGCCCGACGTGATGAAGCAGTACGGCCTCATACCCTCGGACATCAGCAACGTGCTGGCCGAGCAGAACATCGAGGCCGCTCCCGGTACCTTCGGCGAAATGAGCAATGTGGCCTACGAGTACGCCATGCGCTACACGGGCCGCCTGAAGAGCGCCGAGGAGTTTGGCAACATCATCATCCAGAGCAAGGCCGACGGAACGACGCTGAAGCTGAAGGACGTGGCCCGCATAGAGTTGGGCGGCCAGCAGTACACCGTGTCGATGAAGAACAACAACCTTCCGTCGGTGCTGGGTATGGTGCAACAGATTGCCGGTTCAAACGCCAACGAGATTGCCAAGCAGGTGAAGGCCGAGCTGGAAGAGCAGGCCAAGCTGTTCCCGCCGGGAATGAAGTACAAAATCAACTACGACGTGACGGAGTTCCTTTACGCCTCTATCGAAGAGGTGATATTCACGCTCCTGTTCACCCTCGTGCTGGTGTTCATCGTCATCTACTTCTTCTTGCAGGACTGGCGCTCGACGCTCATCCCGCTCATCGCCGTGCCCGTGTCGCTCATCGGCACATTCTTCTTCCTGAACGTCTTCGGCTTCTCCATCAACTTGCTCACGCTCTCGGCCTTGCTCTTGGCCATCGCCATCGTGGTGGACGATGCCATCGTGGTGGTCGAGGCCGTGCACGCGAAACTCGACCAGGGCTACAAGTCGTCGCTCACGGCCAGTATCGACGCTATGAACGAGATTTCGGGAGCCATCATTTCGATTACGCTCGTGATGGCCTCGGTGTTCATCCCCGTGTCGTTCATCGGCGGCACCAGCGGAACGTTCTACCGTGAGTTCGGCGTGACAATGGCCGTCAGCATCTTCATCTCGGCCCTGAACGCCCTGACGCTTTCACCCGCCCTTTGCGCTATTTTCCTGAAGCCACACGACAAGGACGGACACGAGGTGAAGATGTCGGCGATAGACCGCTTCCACGCCTCGTTCAACACGGCTTACGACAAGATTCTGGGCAAGTACAAGAGGAGCATCGAGAAGTATGTGCGCCGACCCGTATTTATCATCATTTTGGTGCTCATCGGCATTGCCGCCCTTGTGGCCTCGCTGGTGACGACAAAGACCGGCCTGGTGCCCGACGAGGACACCGGCACCATCTTCTGCACCATCTCTATGCCGCCCGCCACGTCGGTGGCCCGCACCAGGCAGATTATCAACGAGGTGGACTCAATCCTCGCCGCCGACCCCGCCATACAGAGCCGTGAGCAGATTCAGGGCTACAACTTCATCGCCGGTTCGGGAAGCGACCAGGCAACGTTCATTATGAAATTGAAGCCGTTCAAGGAGCGCCAGAAGGGCTTCTGGTGGAAACTCAGCGGCCTGTGGGAAGGCGATTTCATCTACCGCTTCTTCCTCAACCCGATGGAGTCGACAGGAGTCATCGCCCAAATCTTCATCAAGACGGCCCACATCAAGGATGCGCAAATCCTGGCCTTTGCCCCGCCGATGATTCCCGGCTTCTCGGCCAATAGTGGTGTGTCAATCGTGATGCAAGACCGCACGGGCGGCTCGCTCGACAAGTTCTTCGGGGTTGTGACCAACTACATCGCCGAGTTGAACAAGCGGCCGGAGTTCCAGATGGCACAGACATCGTACAACCCGAACTACCCGCAATATATGGTGCACGTAGACGTGGCCAAGTGTAAGCAGAGCGGCATTTCGCCCTCCACCATCCTGTCCACGTTGCAGGGCTACTACGGCGGTATGTATGCCTCTAACTTCAACGCTTACGGCAAACTCTACCGTGTGATGATTCAGGCTTCGCCCGAAACGCGAATGACAACCGAGTCGTTGAACAACATTTATGTGCGCACCAATGCCGGCAATATGGCTCCCATTCAGGAGTTCTGCCAGTTGGAGCGCGTCTACGGCCCCTCGAACATCAACCGCTTCAACCTCTTCACCAGCATCAACGTGACGGCAACGGTGGCCAGCGGCTATTCCACGGGTGAGGCCATCAAGGCCGCACAGGAGGTGGCCGCCGAGACGCTACCCACAGGTTACACCTACGACTATCAGGGTCTGACTCGTGAGGAGGCAAAGGCGTCGAACACCACAGGCATCATCTTCCTGCTCTGCTTCATCTTCATCTACCTCATCCTCTCGGCCCAGTACGAGAGTTACATCCTGCCGTTGGCCGTGCTGCTCTCCGTGCCCTTCGGACTGGCAGGCTGCTTCCTGTTCACAAACATCTTCGGACACGCCAACGACATCTATATGCAGATTTCGCTCATTATGCTCATAGGACTTCTGGCCAAGAACGCCATCTTGATTGTCCAGTTCGCCCTGGAGCGCCGCCATACGGGTATGGCCATCTCGTGGTCGGCCGTGCTTGGTGCCGCCGCTCGTCTGCGTCCTATCCTGATGACCTCGCTGGCTATGATTATCGGTCTGCTCCCCTTGATGTTCGCTTCGGGTGTGGGCAAGAACGGTAACCAGACACTTGGTGCCGCCGCCGTAGGTGGTATGCTCATCGGTACGCTCTGCCAGATTTTCGTGGTTCCCACCCTGTTCACCATCTTCCAGACCATTCAGGAGAAATTCTCGCCCATCAAGTTCGAGGGCGACGAGGAGAACCCCGATGTGACCACAGAGTTGCAACAATATGCGAAGCGACCAAAGGAATATGAATTGCAGAAGTAATTAGTATGACTATGAATAAGATTCTGATTTTAGCCGTAGGTTCACTTATGATGGTGAGTTGCGGATTGTACAATAAATACGAGCGACCCGACGTCAACACCACGGGACTCATTCGCGATGCGGTGAGCGACGCCGACACGCTGGCGTTGAACACCGACCCGAACTTCGGTCAGTTGCCTTGGCGCGAAGTCTTCACCGACCCGCAACTACAGGTGCTCATCGAGAAGGCGTTGGAGAACAACACCGACTTGCGCAATGCCGCCCTCAACGTGAAGATGATGGAGGATATGCTGAAGGTGGCCAAGTTAGCCTTCTTGCCCAGCGTTGCCCTCGCCCCGCAGGGCACCATCAGCCGCGTGCAGACGGACGGTGCCACCACGTCGAAGACCTACCAGTTGCCCATCTCCGCTTCGTGGAACGTTGACCTCTTCGGCAATATCTTGTCGCAAAAGCGCTCCACCCAGGCGAAGTTGCTGGCCACGAAAGACTATCAGGTGGCCGTTCAGACGAATATCATTTGTGGCGTTGCCAACCTTTACTACACCCTGATGATGCTCGACGAAGAACTTGCCATTATGACCGATATGGAGCAACTGACCAAGGAAACCTGGGATATGATGAAACTCCAGATGGATTTGGGTCGTGTGCGTAGTACGGGCGTGCAGAGTGCCGAGTCCAGTTACTACGGAGTCCAGGCACAAGCCGTGAGTTTGCGCCGTCAGGTGCGCGAGGTCGAGAACTCGTTGTCTCTGTTGCTCAACGAGCCGGGCCACCAGATTCAGCGCGGCAAGTTCTACAACCAGTCGTTGCCCCAGAAGTTCTCTGCTGGTGTGGGCATTCAATTGTTGTCGAACCGTGCCGACGTGCACGCCGCCGAAATGGCACTTGCACAATGCTTCTACGACGTTGAGACGGCCCGCTCGAAGTTCTATCCCAACATCACCGTGAGCGGCACCGCTATGTTCACCAACAACCTGGGAGCCGTTGTCAATCCCGGCAAGTGGTTGCTCTCAGCCGTTGGCTCGCTCACTCAACCCATCTTCCAGCACGGAGCCATCGTGGCCGGCTTGAAGGTGGCCAAGGCCCAGCAGGAGCAGGCTTTCAACACGTGGCAAAACACCGTGCTCAAGGCAGGCAATGAGGTGAGCAACGCTCTGGTGCTCTACAATGCCAGCGAAGAGAGGAGCCAGTTGGAGGCCAAGCAGGTGGCCGTTTTGGAACAGAACGTGAGCGACACGCAAATGCTCTACAAGAGCAAAGGCGCCAGTTATCTGGAGGTAATCCAGGCCCAGTCGTCATTGCTCAACGCCCGTATCTCGAAGGTCAGCGACGACTTCTCGAAGATGCAGGCCGTAGTGAACCTCTATCAGGCATTGGGAGGCGGCTCGCGTTAGCCCCCTAAGTTAGGGGGGTGGGGGTCTGAACAAGCGCAGGCGCTCAATCTCCCTCCTATTAGTTATAATTTCCTAAATGGGTTCTGATAAACGCTTGTTCAGACCCCCAACCCCCTAACTTAGGGGGCTTAAACAATGAGCGAAATAAGTCCCAAGGCCGAGATCAGTCCCAAGGCGAAAATCGGCAACAATTGTAAGATATTCCCGTTCGTGTATATCGAGGACGATGTGGTGATAGGCGATAATTGTATCATCTTCCCCTTTGTCTCCATCCTTGATGGCACACGTATGGGCGGACACAACAAAATTCACCAGGGTAGCGTCATTGGTGCTCTGCCGCAGGATTTCGACTTCCGTGGTGAAAAGTCGGAGTGCGTCATCGGCGACAATAACATCATCCGCGAGAACGTGGTCATCAATCGTGCCACCCATACTGGCGGGCAGACCATTCTCGGCAACGACAATGTGCTGATGGAGGGTGCCCACATCAGTCACGACACGAAGGTGGGCAACCGTTGCGTTTTCGGCTATGGCACGAAGATTGCGGGTGATTGCCAGATAGAGGATGGCGTCATCTTCTCCAGTTCCGTCATCGAGAATGCCAAGACCCGTGTGGGTCAGGGCGCAATGATTCAGGCAGGCACCACCTTCTCGAAGGATGTGCCCCCTTACATCATTTGCACGAAGAAGTCGGAATATGGTGGCGTGAACTTCACGATGGGTCGTGCCTACGGAGTCGACGAGAAGGTGTTGAAGCACATTGCCAACGCCTACCGTCTGGTATTCCACGGCCAGACCTCACTCTTCGATGCCGTGAACCAGATTGAGCAACAGGTGCCCGACGGTAGCGAAATCCGCCACATCATCGAGTTCCTGCGCTCCACCCAGTTGGGCATCATCACCAAACTTTAGCGGACGAAGCGGATTTCCCGGAGCGAGTGCTTGCCCATAAAACGGCTCTTGTCCACCTCGCTACTCACACCCATAATGCGCCCCTTGCTGGTGTATTGCCAGATGCTATAGTCGCGCCCGTCTTCCAGTATGGGCTGCTCCTCGCTATACATCGCTATCATTAGTTGGTAGTCGTCGAGTTTGCCCTGCAAGTGCTTGTTGTAGAAGTTGCGGAAGGTGTAGATGAGCGGCTTCTGGTGGTAAGCCTCTTCCATAAGATTCAGGAACTTGAAGAGCGAGTCGCAAAAGGCCTCCGTCGAGAGTTTCCCCGTTGTCTCCACGTCGAGCATAGGAATGAGGTCTTGTTCGCCTGGCAGGCATTGCGCCTTGAAGTTTTTCAGTTGTAGTTGAAGGTTGGTCTTTGGCCGGAAGAAGTGGTACGACCCCACTTTCAGCCCGTAACGATGGGCCAGGTCGATGTTTCGCTCGTAGCGGGGGTCAATGCGGTCGCCACCTTCCGTAGCCTTCAGATAGACATAAGCCATATTGGTGTGCTCGCCAATGGTTTCCCAGAACACTTCACCCTGGTAGTGGCTCATATCGATTCCGTGAGTGTGTGCGCAAGTGTCTTCGCAACACAGAAAAGGGTTCACCTGGGCGTGTGCCGTTGCGCAGGCCCAGGTGAAAACAAAAATCAATAGTTTTCTCATCATTTGTTATCCTTATTCATTTGTTGTTTGCGTGGTCATAGCCTCAATGACCTTCCAGATGTCGGCAATGTCGATGCGGCCGTCGTCGTTTAAGTCGGCGGCTTCGTTGTATTCGCCATAGATGGCGCTCATCACGGCGGCAATGTCCAGCGTGTCGATGGTGCCGTCGCCGTTCACGTCGGCCGTCTTTTCCTCCGGTTCGTCTTCCGTGCCGTCAAAGTTGGTGCGGAAAGTCTGGCTGGTTTGTGCAATCTCTTCAGCATTCTTCTGGTAAGACACTTCGAGGGTGTACTTGGTCTTGTCTTCCAAGCCGTTGAAGGCAAAGGCCACCTTCTGTGTTTCGCCAGCGGAAATCTCCATATTGGGCGCGTCGCTATCCTGCAATACCCATTCCGAAGATTCTGAATCCCACTTCAGCAACTTCATCCAGACTTTGCCTACAAAGATTTCGGCGTTGATGTTGGTCAGCGCCACCATTCCCTTGGCCATCTGGCCTTGCAGGCGTTGCCGGTCGTCAAGTCCGGCTATGTTGATGTCAACATCCAAGTCGTTGTTTCCAATTCCCTGCTGGGAGAAGTTGGTGCTGAATCTTATGTTGGCACTTTGGGCCGTGTTTCCCTGGATTCTATAGACCATAAAGTCTGAATTGTTGGGAAGATTGCGGAAGACGAATGTGAGCGTGGTGCTTTCGCCTTTGCGCAAGAACAGGTTTGTAGTAGGCGTGTCGCCGTATGTCGAGTATTTGTTGCCGTTTCTCAGTAGCAGCATAGCCCCTACACGGTTGTTAAAGTTCCCGTTGCCGTCGTTGGTCAATTCCATTTTTACCGTGGCCTTGCCGCTTGGCAGGATGTTATTGTCGGTCAGTTCTTCGATGGATACATTGAAGACTAGATGCGGTTCTCCCTGCTCGGTAGCGGTGACGGTGATGTTTCCGCTGGCAATGATAATGTTGTTGCCATTTTCGTCCTTGTAGGCCAGTTCCACCGTTTTGTCGCCTTGCGTCAGGCCGCCCATCTCGAAGGTGAAGGTGGCGCTTGTGCCCCCGGCAATCTCCATACGGAATCCGCCTTTCTCCTCGCCGTCAACCAGCACGTAGACATCGCGGCTGAAGTCGGTGCCGTTGTTTGTCATTTCGATGTTCAACTTGAAGGGCATACCTTCCTCCACGTCGCCTTCTGGTGCCAGCGTGCCAGTCAGGTTCACTTGTGGCAATTGCAATGTGAGCACATTGCCGGACAGGTCGGCCTGTATGGAGAAGGTAAGGCTTCCATCACAAGGCATCAGCCCCTCTTCAGAGTCTTTCAGGCAACTTCCCAAGGCAATGCTATAGCGGCCGTTGGGCAGGCCCTGGAAAGCGAGGCGTTGGTCGCCCATATTACTGCTTCTATAGCCTTGGTTGGGGCCTAACGTGACCTCTTTGACGGGATAACTTTCGCAGATGTTGCCTTCGGCATCAAGGATGAGCAGACCCACGCTGAACGTTCCTGTCTCCCCTGTCATATTAAAGAAGTCGGCTCTTACCATTGGATGGAAACCGCCGTCTGTCTGGCGGGTATAAGTCGTCTGGCTGGTTCTCAGGTCTATCTTTTGGATGGTCAATACATTGCTTGGCACGGGCAGTTCGTCGTAGGGGGTGATGCCTACTATGGCATCTTGGTCGTAACTATAGCCGTCGTTGCTGGAACTGGCGCCTGCACCTTGGGTGTTGTCCGAGTTGAGCACGGAGAGCAGGAAGTAGCCGTCGCTCATTCCGCCCCATCCCCAATTGATGTGGAACAGGCCGTCACGGTCGTAGCCGTCGACCACAAACTCGTGGCCACCGCCCGACGACATTCCGCCGTAGAGCACGGGGCGGCCCTCGGCCAGTTCTTGGTAGATGATGTTTTCCCACTCTTCGAGGCGGTAGTTGTCGCGTTCTATGAAGTGTGTCGACGGTGCAAAGTTGAAATACTTGCGCAGGGCAATTGCCATTAACGACGAAACGGCTCCGCTACTTCTTGGGCCGTAGTCTACCTTGATGGATTGTCCGCAGAGTGCCATCAGCGTAGAGACGGCGTTAATGGCATCTTCCGGCTCGTCGCCTTCGTAACTGGGCAGCAGGTTGTCCCAGTCGATGGTCGTGACGGGCATCTCCTCCCTATAAAAATTGTATGAGGTGGTGTAGTAGGCTGGTATGGGGTCAGTTGTGGCCTTTGGCCGGCGGTGGTAGTAGATGACCTGTGCCATAGCGGTTGCCGTGCATCCTGTGACGCACCTGTCGGTGGAGGTGTAGAATGGGCACATATTGTTGAAGGGCTCTCCTTGGTCCCAATGGCAATTCACCAAAGGTGAGACGGCCTCGCGCTCTTCTCCAGTTTGTGTCTCCGGCGTATGGTCCTGATGGGCTTGCAACCAGGCAATCTGCCGCTCGTAGCCCTGGAGCCACACCTTCATATTGTCGGGTATTTGGCTGGCGTCGAAACTTCCCTCTTCGACATAGCCGAGGATGGGGGGAGTGCGGTCGTCGCCGCTCACGATGACGAAGCCCTGCTCCTGCCCGATGTTGAAGGCGTAGTAGGCATCGCCCTGCGTTGTTGTGGCCTCTTGCAAATGGGTCTGAGCAGGAGCCAGCCTTGGGCCGCCTTTGCGCGACTTGGTTAGAAACTCTTGGGCACTCTTCAGGGCCTTCTCACGGTCGATAGGAGCCGATAGCACATTGGTCGCAAATGCTAATAGGGCTGTTGCCAAAACGAAATATTTCTTCATAGCGGTACTTGTTTTTCCGTTGCTAAAAGTATGGTTTGAGTTTGGTTCGTCCAAAGTGGGAGTTTGGTTCGTCCTAACTACCAGTTTGGTTCGTCCTAACTATGAGTTTGGTTCGTCCAAACTTTTTTCCCCTACAAAGGTAGGGCTTTTCTGCCTAACGGGGAGAAAGTCTTATGATATATTAACACTTTTAGGCTGCTAATCTTCCAAAATCGTTTTTTTATCTCAGCATTAATGCTTATCTTTGCACCGTCAAACAGAACAATTGAGCAATGAGAAAATGGTTTTTTGGTTTCCTGTGGACGCTGCTCCTGGTGATTGTCATAGCGGCGGTGGTCTGTTTTTGGGCCATTGCTGATGGGCGTATCGGCTATATGCCGCCCATTGCCGACCTTCAGAATCCCATCAATAAATATGCCTCGCAAGTGTTTTCCAGCGACGGTAAGTTGATGGGCACGTGGAACCGCGACCGCGAAAACCGCGTGATGGTCGACTATAGCGAATTGTCGCCAACACTCGTACAGGCCTTGGTGGCCACCGAGGACGCTCGTTTCTATGAACATTCGGGTATTGATTTCTATGCCCTTGCGCGTGCCATCATCAAGCGCGGTTTTATGGGCCAGAAGAATGCGGGCGGCGGCTCGACCATCACCCAGCAATTGGCCAAGCAACTCTATAGCGATGTGGCACACAACACGATGGAGCGTATGTTGCAAAAGCCCATCGAGTGGGTCATTGCCGTGAAGTTGGAGCGCAACTACACGAAAGATGAAATCATCGCTATGTATCTGAACTACTTCGACTTCCTGCACAATGCCGTAGGCATCAAGACGGCGTCGAACACCTATTTCTCGAAAGAGCCTCGTGACCTCTCGATTACAGAGAGCGCCACGCTGGTGGGATTGTGCAAGAATCCCTCGCTCTACAACCCTGTTCGCTTCGAGCAACGCTCGTTGGAGCGGCGCAATGTGGTGTTGGGGCAGATGCTGAAGGCTGGCTACATCAACAAGGAGCAGTATGATAGTTGTACCGTGTTGCCCATCGGGTTGAAGTTCCACGTGGCCGACCACAACGACGGTATGGCCACCTATTTCCGCGACTTCCTGCGCCGCTATATGATGGCCAAGCGGCCCCGCAAGGCCGACTATCCGGAGTGGAGTTACGTGAAGTACGTTATCGACTCGCTCAACTGGGAGCAGGACCCGCTTTGCGGCTGGTGCCAAAAGAATACCAAGCGCGACGGCTCGCCCTATAACATCTACACCGACGGCCTGAAAGTCTATACCACCATCGACTCGCGTATGCAGAAATATGCCGAACAGGCTTGCTTCGACCACGTGGTGGACTACCTCCAGCCTGAGTTCGACAAGGCCAACCGCAACAAGGCCAACGCCCCCTATTCGCGCAACCTGTCGGCTGACGAGGTGGAGCGCATCTTGAAGAGGAATGTGCGCCAGTCGGAACGCTATGTGACGATGAAGAATGCTGGTGCCAGCGACGAGGAGATAAACAAGTCGTTCCAGACGAAGACGAAGATGACCATCTTCACCTATCGAGGCGACGTAGACACGATGATGACGCCTATGGACTCCATACGCTACTACAAGCGTTTCCTGCGCACAGGATTCGTCAGTATGGAGCCTCGCACGGGTAGCGTGAAAGCATACGTGGGAGGACTGGACTTCCGCCATTTCGCCTACGATATGGCTACTGAGGGCCGTCGCCAGGTCGGCTCTACTATCAAGCCCTTCCTCTACTCGCTGGCGATGGAAAACGGTATGACTCCTTGCGACGAGGTGCCCAACCAGCAGGAGACCTACATCGTGGCCGGACAACCCTGGACACCACGCAACGGTAGTCGCGCCCGCTATGGCGAGATGGTGACGCTGAAGTGGGGCTTGCAACAATCGAACAACTGGATTTCGGCCTACCTGATGATGCACCGTCTGAACCCGAAGGCTTTTGTGGAAGTGCTCCGCCGTTATGGTATTCGCAATCCGGAAATTCACCCCTCGCCGGCACTTTGCTTAGGGCCTTGTGAGATTACCGTGGGCGAAATGGTGAGTGCCTATACCGCTTTCGTGAATCACGGCATACGCTCGGCTCCAATGTATGTGACGCGCATCGTGGACAACGAGGGCAACAAGGTGGCCGAGTTCAAGCCGCGTATGAACGAGGTCATCAGCGGCGAGAGTGCCGACAAGATGCTCTATATGCTGAGGGCCGTGGTCGACGGCGGAACGGCTGGCCGATTGCGCCACCGCTACAACTTGACGGCACCGTTGGGCGGTAAGACGGGCACCACCAACTCGAATAGCGACGGCTGGTTTATGGGCCTCACTCCCAAGTTGGTGTCGGGCTGCTGGGTGGGCGGCGACGACCGCGATATTCACTTCGACACGATGACCTACGGACAGGGAGCGTCGATGGCCCTGCCCATCTTTGCCAAATATATGACCAGCGTCTATGCCGACCCCTCTTTGGGCATCACTCAGAACGACCAGTTCGATGTTCCTGCCGGCTTCGACCCCTGCCACAATGACGACGATATGTTGGCCGTGAGCGATGAGGAGGAAGGCTACGTCGAAGAGGAACTGACAGGTAACAATTTGGAAGAATAGACCTCATAATCCTGCTCCAAAGGCATAATGAGTGTTAAAATCACACAGCCATCTTAAAAAGGATGGCTGTTTTTTTGGTGGAATGGAAAATAATGTTTAACTTTACGGCCAAAAATCCAAAATAATGTTATAATTTAAACTTAAACCTAAAATGAAAGCATTAAAAGCATCTTTCCTGGGCATGGGCGTTATGGCGCTTATGCTTTGTGCATGTGCCGGCGGCCAGCAGGAGCCGCAATTAACGGTTTCGGGTCTGAACCCGGCCAAGTTTGACACCATCATCAACGAGCAGCCCGTGAAACTCTACACGCTGAAGAACGCTCAGGGTATGGAGGTGTGCATCACCAACTACGGTGGACGTGTGGTCTCGCTGGTGGTTCCCGACAAGGACGGCAACCCCACCGATGTAGTGCTCGGCTTCGACAACATCCAGCAGTATGCCGACACACAGAACACACCGACCGACTACGGCTCAAGCGTAGGCCGCTATGCCAACCGCATCTGCGACGGCAAGTTCACGCTGAACGATTCAACTTACCAGTTGGCCCAGAACGACCCGCACGAGGGAGACACACGCATCCATTGCCTGCACGGCGGTGGTGCCACAGGCTGGATGAACAAGGTTTATGCTGCAGAGCAGGTTGACCCGCAGACGCTGAAGTTGACCATCGTGGCCGAGGACGGCGAGAACGGATTCCCCGGCACCGTGACCGCAGTCACCACCTATAAGGTGACCAACGACAACGTGCTCGACATCACTTGGGAGGCCGAGACCGACAAGCCGACCATCATCAACCAGACGAACCACAACTACTACAACCTCTCTGGTGACCTGGAGAACCCTGGCTACGACCAGGTGCTCTATGTCAATGCCGACAACTTCACCGAGAGCGACTTCAGTTATATGCCTACTGGCAAAATCCTCCCCGTCGAGGGCACCCCGATGGACTTCCGCACCCCGCACGCCATCGGCGACAGTATCCACTCGGAATACTATCAGGTGAAGAACGCCCACGGCTATGACCATAACTGGTGTCTGAACACCGCCGGCGACGACACGCAGGTGTGCGCCAGCCTCTACAGCCCCAAGACGGGCATCTTTATGGAGATGTTCACCAACGAGCCGGGCGTACAGGTCTATAGCGGCAACTTCCAGGGTGTAGGCGGCGAGGAGAACATCGTCCGCAAACTGGGCAAGAAGTACCCCCAGCACGTCAGCGTCTGCTTGGAGAGCCAGAAGTACCCCGACAGCCCCAACCATCCTGAGTGGGCCAGCCCCGTGCTGAACCCCGGTGAGAAGTATTTCAGCCACGCTGCCTACAAGTTCTCAATCAAATAAGCAGAAATTATGGCTCAGACAGAAAACGGTAGTAAAACCTACCTTATATCTATTGTGATGGTGGCCGTACTCGGAGGATTGCTCTTCGGGTACGACACCGCTGTTATTTCTGGAGCAGAGAAGGGCCTGCAGGCCTTCTTTATGGAGGCTAAGGACTTCCAGTATACCGACGGCTGGCACGGCTTCACCTCGGCTTCTGCCCTTATCGGTTGTATTATCGGTTCTGCCCTTTCAGGCTTCTTAGCCACGAACCTTGGACGTAAGAAGTCGCTCATCATCGCAGGCTTGCTGTTCTTTATCTCAGCATTAGGCTCTATGGAGCCAGAGTTCATATTCTTCGAGCACGGCACTCCCACCTACTCGTTGCTTCTGATGTTCAACGTCTACCGCGTCATTGGTGGTATTGGCGTGGGCTTGGCTTCCGCCATCTGTCCTATGTACATTGGCGAGGTGGCTCCATCAAACATCCGTGGTATGCTCGTCAGTTGGAACCAGTTTGCCATTATCTTCGGCCAGTTGGTGGTCTACTTCGTCAACTTCTTCATCCTTGGCGACCACATCCAGCCGCTCGTGGAAGATATGGGCAAGGGTCTCGCTGCTCTTGACCCGAGAGCAGTATGGACGGTGGAAACCGGCTGGCGCTATATGTTCGGAAGTGAGGCTGTGCCCGCAGGACTCTTCGCCCTGCTCATCTGCTTCGTGCCCGAAACACCGCGCTACCTCGTCTCGATTGGTCAGGATCAGCGTGCTCTGGGCATCCTGTCAAAGATCAACGGCAGCCGCAAGGCCCAGCAGATTCTGCAGGACATCAAGGACACAATGGTGGTGAAGACCGAGAAACTGATGACCTACGGCTTTGTATGTATCTTCGTAGGCATTATGCTTTCCGTGTTCCAGCAGGCCGTGGGTATCAACGCCGTGCTCTACTATGCACCGCGTATCTTTGGCGATATGGGTATGGACGACCCGATGATGCTGACGGTATTTATGGGTATCATCAACATCTCGTTCACGCTTGTGGCTGTATTTACTGTTGAGAAGTGGGGTCGCAAGCCTCTGCTCATCTCCGGTTCGCTGGGTATGGCTTTGGGCGCATTCGGTGTGGCTGTCACATTCGGTAATGATAGTCTTGCCCTGATTACCGCTGCATCGCTGCTGGTTTATTCGGCATCGTTTATGTTCTCGTGGGGCCCCATCACCTGGGTGCTCATTGCCGAGATCTTCCCCAACACCATCCGTGGCGGGGCTGTGGCTATCGCCGTGGCCTTCCAGTGGATTTTCAACTTCATCGTATCGTCCACCTTCGTGCCGATGTTCAATATGCACCTCACCGAAGGCGATGACTTCGGCCACTGGTTCACCTACGGTCTCTACGGCATTATCTGCGTCGTTGCCGCCCTCTTCGTCTGGCGTTTAGTCCCCGAAACTAAGGGAAAGACGCTCGAAGATATGACGGCTATGTGGAAAAACAGGAAATAGTAAAATTGTCAAATCATTAAATAGAAAAATTAAATTATGAATTGGAACGCAAGAGAATTTATTTGGCTTGACTGGCTCGTACTTTGTGTTGGCATCTTGGGTGTCATTTGGTTTGTTTATCGTGCCATCAAGAAGGATAAGGAGAAAATGAAGGGTGCCGACTCGCAGGACTACCTGTTCGGAAAAGGCGAACCCTGGTATGTAATCGGTATGGCTATCTTTGCCGCCAATATCGGCTCGGAGCACCTTGTGGGTCTCGCCGGTACAGGTGCCAAGGATGGTGTGGGTATGGCTCACTGGGAGATGCAGGGCTGGATGATTCTCATCCTCGGCTGGCTGTTCGTTCCCTTCTATCAGTTGCTCAACAACAAGATGGGCAAGATTATCACCATGCCCGACTTTCTGAAGTTCCGCTACACCCAGCGCACGGGTTCGTGGCTCTCGATTATCACCCTTATCGCCTATATCCTGACCAAGGTCAGCGTGACGGCCTTCACGGGTGGTATCTTCTTTGAGTATCTCATCGGCCTGCCCTTCTGGTGGGGAGCCCTCGGCCTCATTGCCGTCACGGCTATCTTTACCGTCATCGGTGGCATGAAGGGCGTGATGACCATGTCAAGCATCCAGACACCTATTCTTATTATAGGTGCATTTGCCGTGCTCTTCCTCGGTCTGTCTACGCTGGGCGGCGGCAGTATCGTTCAGGGCTGGGAAAATATGATGGCCTTCTGTAGCACCCTTCACGACGGTTACGGAACGACGCACATGTTCCACTGGGCTGACATCAACGAATCGGGTGCTCCCGACCCCCTCTACCATGAGTATCCTGGTTTCGTGGTGTTCATTGGCGCCTCCATCATCGGTTTCTGGTACTGGTGTACCGACCAGCACATTGTTCAGCGTGTGCTTGGTCAGCAGAAAGGCGAGAGCAATGCCGAGGTGATGAAGCGTGCCCGTCGTGGTACCATCGCCGCCGGCTACTTCAAACTCCTCCCCGTGTTTATGTTCCTCATCCCCGGTATGGTGGCTATGGCTTTGGCCAATGGTGGCTATGGTGACTTCGGCATCCAGATGGATATCGCCAACCAGCACGACACCGACGGTGCTTTCGCCATGATGGTGAAAAGCATTCTGCCTGCCGGTGTCAAGGGCTTCGTGACCATCGGCTTCATCTGCGCCCTTGTTACGTCGCTGGCTGCATTCTTCAACAGTTGTGCCACGCTCTTCACCGAGGACTTCTACAAGCCTATGAAGAAGGGTATGAGCGAGGACCACTACGTGCTCGTTGGCCGTATCGCAACTGTCGTGGTCGTTGTTCTCGGTCTGCTCTGGCTCCCCGTTATGATGGGTATGGGCAACCTCTACAGTTATCTGCAGGGCATCCAGTCGCTGCTGGCACCGGCTATGGTGGCCGTCTTCACGTTGGGTATCCTCTCTAAGAAGATTACGCCGAAGGCTGGTGAATGGGGCCTCATCGGTGGCTTCCTCATCGGTATGCTGCGTCTGGTGACAAATGTTATCACCGATACGGGTTCAGCCCAGATGGATGGTGCTTTCTGGGATGCTACCGCATGGTTCTGGCAGACCAACTGGCTCGTGTTCGAGTGCTGGCTGCTCGTGTTCATCGTGCTGCTGATGGTGGTTGTGAGTTTCTTCACCCCCGCTCCGACAGCCGTGCAGAAAGATGCCATCACCTTTACAGCAGAATATCGCAAGCAGATTGCCCAGAGTTGGGATGTATGGGACATTGTGGGAAGCCTTGGTGTCCTCTTCCTCTGCGGCTGTTTCTACTGGTACTTCTTCTAAAAGCAGGAAATGACCTTTTATAAAGAACATTCGAAAGTCTGGGTATCGGTCGACGTGATTATCTTCGGTTTCGACGAATCGAAATTGAAGATACTCATCGGCCGGCGCCAGATGGATCCCGGACGCGGTGAGTGGAGCCTCTACGGAGGATTCGTAGGTGCCGACGAGAGTCTGGACGATGCGGCCAGTCGCGTGCTCTTCGGACTCACAGGCTTGCGCAACCTCTATATGCGACAAGTGGGAGCCTTCGGAAGTGTGGACCGCGACCCAGGCGAGCGCGTTATCTCGGTGGCCTATTATGCGCTTATCAACGTTAGTGACTACAGCGAGAAGTTGCGGAACGAGCACGGCCTGGAGTGGGTGGAAATCAACCGTATGCCGCAACTCTACTCCGACCACAACAAGATGGTCAAGATGGCGCTGAAGATGATGCGGCAGAAAATAAAGACTGCCCCCATCAGTTTCAGTCTGTTGCCACAACTTTTCACTCTCACGCAGTTGCAGCGTCTCTACGAAGCAGTTCTTGGCGAGGAAGTCGACAAGCGCAACTTCCGCAAGCGCATCAAGGAAATGGACTTCATAGAGAAGACAGAACTCATCGACAAAAAATCATCGAAGCGCGGAGCCGCCCTCTACCGTTTCAACAAGAAGGCATATAACGAAGATCCTAACTTTAAACTCTAATAATATGCTAGAAGAACTTAAACAGAAAGTATTCAAGGCCAACCTCGACCTTGTGAAGCAGGGGCTGGTCATCTTCACCTGGGGCAACGTGTCGGGCATCGACCGTGAAAAGGGCCTTGTGGTCATCAAGCCGTCGGGCGTCAGTTATGACGAAATGAAAGCCGAGGATATGGTCGTGGTCGACCTCGAAACAGGCAAGGTTGTCGAAGGCGACCTCAACCCTTCGAGCGACACGCCTACACATCTTATATTATATAAGGCATTCCCCAACATCCAGGGCGTGGTGCACACCCATAGCACCTACGCCACCGCTTTTGCACAGGCTGGCCGCGACATCCCCAACATCGGAACGACCCACGCCGACTACTTCTACAAGGATATTCCTTGCACCCGCGATATGACCAAGGAAGAAGTGGAAGGCCAGTACGAATTGGAGACGGGTAATGTGATTGTAGATGAAATCTTGAACATCCGCAAAATCAATCCCGACCACACGCCTGCTGTGTTGGTCAAGAACCACGGTCCGTTCTCGTGGGGCACCTCGCCCGACAATGCGGTTTACAACGCCAAGGTAATGGAGCAGTGCGCCAAGATGGCTTTCGTGGCTTTCAGCGTCAATCCTAACCTGACGATGAGTCAACTGCTCATCGAGAAGCACTACAGCCGTAAGCACGGTCCCAACGCCTACTACGGTCAGAAGGGTCAGAAACATTGACCCTTATTGTGTCGAGGCTGTGTCAAAATCGCTTTACGTGGACTTATATACCTTATAACCCCCAGTTATATACCTTATAACTCATAGTTATATACCTTATAACTCCCAGTTATGATATTTCCACGATTGGATTAAGGCAATTTTGACACAGCCTTATAATCTATGAAAGAAGGAAAAGCCAAATCTAATAATATGAAACGACTAACCAACACATTACTCTTCCTGGCTATGTTGGCAATGACGTCAACAGCACAGGACTTTAAACTATACTATGCTAAGAACGTGACCGATGTCACCACCTTCAGCGACAATGTGGACGAATTGGCCAAACAATTGGAATGGAGGGAAGTGGCCAACAATTCCATAGACGGCAACCAGATGGAAGTCTATGAGTTGATCCAAATGCTCAGTTCCACCCGAATGAAAGGTCTGGCCGACCAGCAGCAGTTCTGGCGGATGCGCGACCACACGCTGCTCTGCTTCCGCATCAACGATGGTAGTGGTACTACCGGCACCTATAGTGTAGAGGTGGAATATGGTGTGAATGCTGAAGGACAGCCCATCAAGAATTCGCTGACCGCCAGTAGCTATTTCTTTGCCAATATGCCCTTGGAGGCCAAGGATGTCACCATCAAGGTATGGCGTGTTGGCGATGCAGACCACCCGTTCAAGTTCCGTTACAGCGTCTATGGTTGGGACGACGAGAATGTCTATCTGTTCCAGCTCGACCAGAAGCGACAGGCAACAGGCGACACTTACCGTATGGAGTATGTCACCTCCTATACCGATGAAAATGGCGAACAGCAGTCGCAGTCGACCAGACTCGAACTGCAGGCCACAAAGTTCCAGAGCTTCTATTTGCCTGAGGGTCACTCTTTGACTGACATCTTCTTCCTGACGGGTAATTCCGAAGAGGGCGATGTGAAGATGCGTCTCAATTTGGAGGATATCCATCCCGGTATCGACATGGATTGGCGGTTGAACATTCCACGCCTGACCTCAACATTCATCCTCGACAAGCACGAGAACCGTGAGATGATGAATTTCAACTGGCTCGGTACAGGACTGTTTGAGAAATATGATACGTTGTTCCTGAAACTTTTCGACTATGAAGGTTCTGTTATCACGGAGGCCGAAATCAACGTGCACCGCGTGAATGAGCAGGGCCAGAAGGTGAACGACAGCAAACTCTGCTACTTGGGATTCGACGAAGACCGCGAGCAGCACATGGTGCTCACTTACGGTCATCCCGCCTATATTGAAATCATTGCCGACGGTTGCCTGCCCACGCTTTACCGTTACAAGGGTGCTGCCGAGGCTGGCTCAAAGATTGTGAGCGAAGACCTCTGCTCGGCCAAACTCTCGTTGCGCGAGGGTGACGTGAACAGTGACGACATTGGTATCAGTGAACAGCATCTGCGCTATCTGAATGACCTGCACGTTGTAGTGAGCCGTAAGAGTGTGGACTATTGTGTCTGCGACGTTCAGGACATTGACTTGGCCTCGAAGTTGTCCATTGACACCTTGGTCTATATGGAGAATGCCGGCAACGACTATCCGAAGATTCTCAACAACAATCCCGTGAGCCGCTATGCCCAGTTAGAGGTGGTCTTCTCGAGTCCAAAGGGTTCCAAGAATCCTACGTGCCAGCTGACGGCCACTGAACTGACAAACAGCAAGAAGCATGTGGCTACGGAGCAAGAAGTTTCCGTTGTCTCGGCCTCAGAGTTTACCCGTTTCAAGCGCGACTACTTCTTCATGCGCCTCTCGTTGGTCGATATGATACCCCAAAACAGCATTTGCTCCCTCAACCTGACCACTCCCACGTCGACCTACGACAACTTCCCGATGTTGTTGAACCTTCACGTGGATCCCGACAAGAAGAAAAAGGAAGCAGAAGACCAATCCAAGAAGAGCACCGACCCTCCCGGTGGTACCGATGGTGTGGCAAAAGCCAACAACGAGGGTGGCTTGGGCATCTCGTTCCCCCCGGCCTTCAAGTTTGAAATCGGTCCCATGAAGATGAAGACCGGTCTGACTATCGATGTGCTGAAGCAGACGATGAACTTTTATGTCAGCGGCAGCGTCAACTCCCAAAACCAGGAAGACAAACCAGGTGAGAAACTGAGCAAGGCCCGTGAGAACGCCAAGAATGTGCAAGGCTGGAACTATTCCACCTTCAAGGCCGATCCTAATAGCAACGACAAGAAAAACCCCTCGGCCGATGTGAGTTTCACAGAAGCCAAAATCAAGTTTGAAGACTGGGTAAAGAAGGAGTCGGCCAGCATCTTCGATGTTTCTAAGGCGCACGTCGGCTTATACTACGGCGGTGGTTTCAAGTTTGCTATGCAGTCACCGTTGCCTGATCTCAGCAAAATCCAGATTCAAGAAGCGAGCCTGTTCGTTGAGGGTGGTGCCGGTTTCTGTTGGGGTATCGACGATAAGAAGGGTGCTATGTCCGATGTGGCATTCCTGCTTGATTTCTTTGGCCTGAAACCCGACTTTGGTGCTGTTGTGGATGCCAATATCAGAGTGGACGCCGGCCTGAAGTCTTTCGACAAGGGTATGACGAGCAGCATGTCGCTGAAAAATATGGGCCTATTCACTAACCTTACTATCTCCGGCCGCGCCGGAGCATGGGCAACAGTCCGCACTCCTCAGAGCTGTTTGGGCGGCCTCCAGTTCGGCTTGCGTGCTGGAGCCAAGACGGCTTTCCAGGCTGGTATGGCTGTGCCCTTGGCGTGCGATGACTATGGTGTCGGATGCCGCTTTATGCTGTTGGGCATCGTTGAGGCTTTTGCCAGTGTCCGTGCCCTGTTCTTCCATTACGACGGCTCTGTCTATTTCCGTGCCGGCAAAGAGTGGCTGTTCCCCAACGACAACAACACGAACCCCTTCCATAAGGACTTCCCCCACTGGATAGAGAAGGAAAAGTCAAGGCCAACAGTCCGCACTATTGCCAACAGCTATCGTGTGCTCCAGGCGCCGGAACCCAGCAGTATGGGTACTGCACTATTGACGAAAGTTGCCAGCAACGCCAACCCTCACTTCATCGACAGTAGGCACGTGGTGTTCAACGACCTGGGTTCCCCATACGACTACAACGACGACCACGTGGCTATGTTTGATATGGACAGTCAGACTACGACGACGCTGACAGCCAACGGAATGGCAGCCACGCAGCACATGCGCTCAAAGCGTGGTGAGCCTGAAGTGGTGGTCTATCAGCAATTGACCCAGACAGTCGATAATGCCACCATCACCGACGAGACTTCTGTCAATAAGAATCACGAGATGATGAAAAACACTATCATCAGGTCGTCTCTTCATCAGCCCGACGGTACATGGAAGGTGGTGGATGTGACAGATGATGACGGCTATGCCGACCAACTTCCTGTGGTCACCATTCAGGATGACGGCAAAGCCGCCTGTGTCTATCAGCATGGCGAGATGCAGAAAATTGAAGTTGGCAACCAGGTCAGTTCTGACATGAGTTACCGTCTGGTAGGTGAACTCCAGTTGCGCACCTTCGACGGCAACACGTGGAGTGCACCCACGAAGTTGTGCGACATCGATGCCGACCACCAACCCACACAGTACGACCTCTTTATGCGTAACGATACGGTGCTGGTGGGTATCAACATAACCGACAGCCAGTTCAGCAGCACCAACTTCCGCTATGCCTCCAAGCCCTTGGCCTCGCCAACGGTCACCTACGTTGATGAGTCGTTGAAGCCCTTGAACTTCTTTATGAACCGCGTGGGTCACAATGCCGTCATTGCCATGCTCTACGAGCGTCCAGACTCCACCCGCGATGTCTTCGTGAAGACGTTGGCCATGAATGGTTATGGCGATGGCCGTTCAGGCTGTGACTTGGGCCTGTCTCAGAGTTCGCCGGAACGAGTGAAAATCATCTGCGACCGTTCCGATGACAACACCAACGACTTTGCCGTGTTGTGGACAGAAGCCAATAACATCATCCTCGACCCTATGGAGGGTAACAAGGCCAACGAGAATATGGGTACCGTGCTCAATGCCTCTCGCATCCATCTGTCGAGCACGCCTTCAGTAACCTATCCTATTTCGGTGGGTGCCGAGACCGACAGCCTGTTTATGACCGACTTCGATGGCTTCCTCAACGATTCCCAGATTAGTGTGGTGTACACGCTGGCCGACCTGAAGAGCGGTGGCGCAGTCATTATGCACAACGAAAAGGAGTTCACCAACAGTTTTGAGAGCGATGTCACGTACACTCGCGAGGCCCTCTTGGGTAGCAGTTCACTGCCGGTGAACGTCACCATCCGCAATACCGGCACGTCGGCCATCAAGTCTGCTACTGTTACCATCAACGGTGAGCAGATTGCCATTCCCAATTCCTTGGTGCCGCCCCTGAAAGAGAAAGTCTTCACCGTGCAGTATCCCATCCCCGCCCACTTCGACGGTTACATGGAGAGTTCTGTTGAGGTGGAGTATGCCAATGTCTTCAAGTCGCGCCAGCAGCGCACCCGTCGAGGCGTGATGCGCAATCTTGTGCGCCAGAGCGAGAAGCACGACGCCGAGCGTGTCACTATTGGCAACATCGACTGCAACGTTGTCAACCGGAAGATTGAGGCAGGCGGAGCCAACATCTTCATTGTCGAGCTGACCGACCGCTCCTCGCGTGGTCTCATCCCCGGTACTGCCGTTTTGTTGGGTGTCCATCTGCATCCCAGCATGGAGGAGACATTGACAGGTCAGGCACAGACACTGGTTAGGGCCGACGATTTCCATCAGGTGGGTGCTGTGCGCAAGGCATACGCCAAGGTCTATGTCAGCGGAATCGCCGAACCCATTTCTGCCTATATCGTACCTAAGATTGTCGACTTAACAGTCAATTCAGGCATCACCTCTGTCACCAATTGCCGGGCCATCCGTAACGCGCCATACGTGAGCCTCTTCCCCAGCGCCGACCCGACGAAGATTGTGCGCCCGTCGCTCGACAAGGAGCCTGAAGGCCATCGTGTGGCTGTCAAGTATGAAACCAATGGCGTGCGCCTGACTAATCTGGAACTCGACGACGAGGTGCGTCTGTTCAATGCCCAGGGTATAGCTGTCCATATCAGCAAGCCTTCGGCCTCTTCTCTCTTCATTCCGCTCGACCGTCGCGGTGTCTATATCCTCAGTGCCGGTGGCGAGGTGTTCAAGTTCAGATATTAGTCATTAGGTCGTTATAACGTTAAAACATAATAGATATGAGAATCAGCAAATGGATATTCATCCTCGCGGCACTGGTAGTGTCGTTGGAAGGATATGCTGCTGTGCCCATCAATGGCCCCACATGGTACGACTACCGCGACCAGTCGTTAGTGGTCGATGGCAAGGGTACTTTGCTCGACCCCGTCGTTGTCAGCACGCCTGAGCAACTGGCCCAGGTGGCTTGGCTTGTCAACGAAAGCGGCAACGTGTTCAAAGACAAGGTCATCGTACTCGCTGCCGACATCGACCTGACGAAAGAGGTCGACGGCAAGCGTGTGCAGTGGATGCCAATCGGACTTAACAGCAGTTTTCAAGGAACGTTTTTAGGCATTGATACTCGTCAGGGTGCTGACACCAAACGTCACAGCATCAATGGTATGTATATCGATGTCAATTACTCCCCTTCAGGCAATTCCTATAATCCGGAATACGGTTATTACGGTCTGTTTGGACGTTGCGACGGTTTTGTCGGTTACTTGCAAATGAGCGATGCCTCAATCAGCACAAGAACCGGTAATTACACCTATTTCTTCATTCAGGCGGGATTGCTCTGTGGTTCGAGTGAAGGTATTGGAAATGTGAGCCTGCTTGAAAAGTCAGGTGGCAAAACCATCTATGTGCCAAAAGGTGTCAGTGGTGTGTCAGTAGAAGGTTCAATCCTTATTTATCGGGGACTGAATTCTTATATAGGTGGTATCTTCGGTCTGATGAAAGAGGGCGAAATCACCCATTCCACGGCCAAGGTCAATATCACTTGTTCGGGCAACATCGAGAGTGTCGGAGGCATCTGTGGCCGTTTGGGAATAGGAACGCCTGAAAACACTTGTTTAGTGGACTGTGCTGCCGATGTCACCATTAATTGCCAGGAGAACCGCACGAACAATACGGGTGGCATCGTTGGAGAACTGAATGCCAAATGTTTCGTTAAGGGGTGTGCCTCATCAGGAACCATTGGTGGTGAAGTAGGCAGTCATCTTGGTGGCATTTGTGGCTATCAGATTCAGGACTCCAACATTATGGCCAGCATCAGCACGGTCACTATGAAATCTGTTGACAGCAGTACGACTGTGGGCGGTATTTCTGGATTGATGTCTCATTCCAATGGTAATTTCACGACCACTATTGACGGCTGTGTTTTTGCTGGTCATATCGACGGGTCGAAGGTTTCGGAAGCAGGTGGCATCTGCGGTTATTTTGATTGGAGCAGTGACCAGCACATCGTTAATTCCCTGTTCTTGGGAACGATGATACCGACGACAGACGCATCAAGAACTGGCGCCATCATCGGCTATAACCCGAAACCCATTGATACGGTTGTGGGCTGCTATTACGACCGCCAACTGTTCAGCGGCAATCCTGTGGGAGACAATCAGACGGTGCTCACCATCAAGGGTTTGAGCACCCGCGAACTGACGTCGGGCGAGATAGGGCCTGTGTCAATGCTGCCTATTGACGATTCGGCAGAATACGGCTTCACTTTGCGGGATGGCTTCTATCCCACGGTGTTCTGCAACACTCATACGCAGGGCTATGACTTGATGCTGAAAAACAACATCGGCTCCGAAACGGCCAACCGCCTGTTGGGTAGTGCCGTGCGTGACGACAACAGCCTCTATAAGACGGGGGCCTGGCTGGCTTCCGTTCCTGTTAGCATCAGGTATGGCGACTGTGCCGACGACTTCGTGTCGACCCTCACCGTGAGCACCATCGATGACTCCTGGACCGAGGCCGACGGACGAACTGTCAGCATCTACAACGACAGTCAACTCCCCGACGCCGAATGTATCAATGTCGATGAGTTGACGGCCACCGCAAAAGCCAACGGCACCTGTTTCCTGACAATCAATGCCGAGGTGCAGAGTAACGGCGGCACGGGCGAGCGCCCGAAGCCCATTAAGGGCGGTCGCCAGATGTGGCTCAATGTCACCGTCGACCAGGTGTGGGACGGCTCTATCGCCACAGCCTGTGCCGATGGTACAGGAACGGCAGAAGACCCCTTCATCATCAAGAACGGTGCCCAGTTGGCCTATGCTGTCAGGAACAACCAAGTGGGACAGTTCTATGAGCAAATCTGCGACATCACGCTCAACAAGGTCAATCCCAGCGAAGGCCGTCCCACACTGAGCGGTTCAGCGACTTGGGAATTCAATGGCAATTGGAACGCCACTTACGACGGCTGTGGCCATTTTGTTCATGGTTTGAGACTTGTCTGCCTTCAAGACCGCTATGCGCTCTTCGGGAGCATCACCTCAAAGGGGTCTGTCAAGAATTTGGGACTGGCATCGGCATACTTGAGTGGCGGCTGTGCCGGACTGGCCTACAATATGGATGGCAAGATCAGCAACTGTCTTGTTCACGGCATCTACTACTCATTGCCTGGCGTGGCCACCCATGACGGACGCTATGAATGTGGACGTGGAGGCGGCATCTGCTATGCCGTAGGTCCCAACAATGCTGATGCTGTCATCGAGGACTGTGTCGCGGCTGTGTTCAGTTCGTCTTTCCTCAGCGACTACACGCCCTTCGTCTCGCTGTCTGAAACCAGCAAGGGTGTGGTGCGCAACTGCTTGGCCGTGGTGCCTACAGCCTTTGCCGACCTCAACTTCGAGAACCGCGAAAGTTTCAGTGCAGCCGGCCACGACTTCATCCGCGACTGCTATTGGCTCAAAGGCTACGAGGCCGCCAACAGTGGTTTTACACTCCAGGAAATCAGTCAGGCCCTGGGGCGCCGCACTTTCTGGCAGACCACCGACGGCTATTTCCCCATGCTCAAGACGTTTGCCACCACCGACTACGGCAAACTCCTGGCCATTCCCGTCCGCACCGACGAAGACTATGATGCCGCGAGCAGTTTCCTGCTGGGCTTCAGTCATCAGTTGACCTTCGAGCCGGGACTTGCCAACTGGACTTGTGACGGTGGCGCTTATATCGAGAGCGACAGCGAGATGGGCATCGTCTCGCCCCTTATGGCTTCTTTTGTCGTAGGATCTGAAACAGGAAACCAAAAGAATCGCCTCGTCACTGGAATCTTCTATATGAAGGCCCAATATGGCAACGCCGTTGTCTATATCCCTATACGCTCCAGCGACAGCAACATCTCACCAGGCATCACCTTTGTTGACGACTATGCCCGTCAGACCTGTCTCAACGCCTTCGACAAGGACAATAACGGTTACCTCTCATTGGCCGAGTTGAAGGTCATCACCAACGAGCAGACGCTGACCGCCTTCAAGACGTGGAGCGCACAGCAGATTCGCCAGTTCCCGGAGTTCCGCCTGTTCAAGAACGTCACCACGCTCACCTCGCAACTTACCAGCCTCGTCAACTTAGAGACAATAAAACTGCCCTACGCCCTCGAAACGCTTAGCGCCGAGTCGTTCAACGGCTGCTCCAAGTTGAAGACGGTCACGATGCCCTCGAAGTTGAAGACAGTGCAGCCAGGCGCTTTCTATGGCTCGTCGATCGATACCATCCTCGTCGACCCGTTCAACACGAAGTTCGTTTCCCGCGACGGTGCACTGTTCACCACGCAGAAGGAACTTGTGGCCTGGCCCAACGGTCGCCGCAGCGATGAGGCCGTCATCGAGGGAACTGTCAAGCGCATTTCCGAGGGAGCCTTCTACAAGGTGCCCAATCTGCGCCGCCTCTATTTCGACACCAACGACTACAACACGGTGCCGCGTATGGTCGCCAACTCCATCGTAACCGATAACGGCTCAATGATAGATGCCTACGTCAGCGATGCCACCATCGACCAGGCCCTGTTCACCAAGTACAAGCGCGACGCTTCCTGGGCAAATTACTACCAGGCTGGCAAGTTGCACCAGTACTATCCGCTGAAGATTGACGGCAGCGTGAAGGGAGTCGATGGCGAAGATGAGACGTGCTACTTCGGCACCTTCTGCATAGGCTTCGACACCGAACTGCCACAAGGGCTGAAGCCGTATATCGTCGATTCC
Organism: Prevotella sp.; assembly: GCA_017960525.1. GTDB lineage: Bacteria > Bacteroidota > Bacteroidia > Bacteroidales > Bacteroidaceae > Prevotella. Next base: position 3,436 of record JAGCZA010000016.1, on the reverse strand, counting down.
GTGAAGGTTATGACCTACAAGGCATACCTCTCGCGCACGGAGCAGCAGATACCGGCAACAGCGGCAGTCATCGTGGCCGCCCGCGAACCAGGCACCTACCGCCTGATGCCGTACAGCGAGGAACTCGCTCCCTGGCCGCTCTACGCCAACCGTCTTGTGGCTGTCGACCGCAACGGGCGCTGGATTAACCAGAGGGATGCGGCACAGGGCAACATCTTGACGCTCGGCTATGCGCCCGACGGCCAGACCGTGGGCTTCTATCCAGAGAAGGGCAAGACGATAGAGCCTTACAAGGCCTACCTGACGTACAACACGATAGGCCTTGACCCCGCCATTGCTGCCAATTCCCACTACGACATTATCTACAACCACTATGGCCCTATGGCCTACACCTTCTGGTGTCCCAGCATCAAGCGGCTCTATTTCGTTAATACTGAAGACGAGTTGAAGGTTGGCGGCGAGTACAATGGCTTTAAAATTACCGCCCTCTGGTCCGACAAGCAGGTGACTCAGAGCGGCAGCGCTGACCCAGGATGGGTTTCATTGAGCAATCAGGTTAGCGAAGTCGTTATAGACGAGTCGTTTGCCGATGTCAGGCCTACCAGCCTGCACGGATGGTTCTCCAATCTGGTGTTGGTGGATGGTATTTATGGTCTGGACTACTTGAACACGAGCAAGGTTACCGATATGACCAGCACCTTCTATAAATGTGGCAGACTGAAGGAACTCGACCTCACCAACTTCGACACCCGCAATGTCACCTCAACATCCTTGATGTTCTATCAGTGCACATCGCTGGAGACCATCACCGTGGGCGACGACTGGAATATGAACAAGGTGACCGCATCGGGCTCCATGTTCGGGAACGCCATCAGTCTCGTGGGTGAAAACGGAACGACCTACGACAGCAACGTTACCGACAAAACCTACGCACATCCCGACTGCGGTGAGTCGGATCCCGGCTATCTGTGGAGCGTGCCCCACATCAGCCTCATTGACTTGGCCGACAACAGCGAAGCCCTCGCCAAGTACGACGGCCACCTGGCCCATGTCACTTACAACCGCGCCCTCAGTGCTATCAACAATGGCGACGGCACATGGACCTCGAAGGCTTACACCGTCTGTCTGCCCTACGATATTTATCTCGCCAAAATGGAGGAACAAGCCGGCGATGCCAAACTCTATCGTCTGATGAGCGTCACCAATGACTATGAGTTCATTTTCACCAACGACTTCAACTACATCAGTGCCGGTATCCCCTATGTCGCCGTCATCAACAAGGGCACGTTCTATCTGGACGCTGAGAAGGTGAAAATCAATGCCACTCCCTCTGAAACCGCCAGCATCAACAAGGTTTACGATACCTTCGATGGCGCTCTCTCGGAAGAAGGCAAACATGTGGGATGGTGGCGCGGCACATTCCGGAACATTGAGAATGAAGAAGGGTCGCAGATGCATGCATTTGGACTGTCTAATGGACAATGGAAGATTGTGCGAAATGACACAGAAAGATACCGAAAAGGATATATACCTACATTCCGTGCCTACTATGTACCATTAGAATTCACGGGTAACTGGGTTTACGAATCCAAGTTCATCTACACCCAGGCTGGCGATGAACCCGACTACCTCCAGACCCAGTTCCCCGCAGGAGACTTTGACAGCGACCTGCCCGACGACTATGGCGACACGACGGGCATCAACCCCGTCATTCACACCATCGACCGCGACGGCACACACCGCTACTTCGACCTGCAGGGGCGGCTGCTCCCCGGCCCGCCAGCCAAGGGCGTCTACATCCAGAATGGCAAGAAAACAGTCAAATAATCATACTCCCGGTTTGGACGAACCAAACTACCAGTTTGGACGAACCAAACCAGGAGTTTGGACGAACTAAATTTTTAAAGCAAAATATGATGAAAACGAAAAGTAATTATCAGAAACCGGCCATCACATTGGTGAAGGTGCAAAACCAACATCTCTTGGCATCCACAGGTGGTGGTGATGGCCCTTTCGAATCCCGCCAAGAGCGCAGCGACTGGAGCGAGGATTAATAAAGATTCTTAAATAGTTTTCGAGTTCCGAGATTATTTGTTATCTTTGCATCCCGAAAAAATTGAAGCATTAACCATTATTCAATAACTAAAGACCCAAGCCCCGTTACGGTCCTCCCCCACAGGGGAGTTAGAGGGGGGCCGAAAGATTATGTTTAAAGACTTAGAGATTTGGTGGGTGACTGGTGCACAACTCCTCTACGGAGGCGACGCAGTAGTCGCAGTTGACGGACATAGCAAGGAGATGGTCGATGGCCTGAACGCCAGCGGCAACATCCCTGTGAAGATTGTGTATAAGGGCACAGCCAACAGTTCAAAGGAGGTGGAGCAGGTGATGCTCGCCGCCAACAACGACGAAAAGTGCGTGGGCATCATCACTTGGATGCACACCTTCTCGCCCGCCAAGATGTGGATCAAGGGCCTGCAGCAGTTGCAGAAGCCGCTCCTCCACTTCCACACACAGTACAACGCCGAGATTCCCTGGGGCGAAATCGACATGGACTTCATGAACCTGAACCAGAGTGCCCACGGCGACATCGAGTTCGGACACATCTGCACCCGCATGCGCGTTCCCCGCAAGGTGGTCTGCGGCTACTGGAAGGACGAGAAGGCACAGAAGCAGATTGCCGTATGGGCCCGCGTCGCTGCTGGCGTGAAGGACGCTCACAACGTGCGCTGCCTCATGTTCGGTATGAACATGAACAACGTGGCCGTGACCGACGGCGACCGTGTGGAGTTCGAGCAGCGCCTCGGCTATCACGTGGACTACTATCCCGTCTCCAGCCTGATGGAGTACTTCAAGAAGGTTACTGACAAGGAGGCCAACGACCTCGTGGAAGAGTACAAGAAACTCTACACCATCAAGATCGACGAGAGCGGCGAGGCCGTTTACTGGGAGAAAGTGAAGAACGCCGCCAAGGCCGAGATTGCCCTACGCCGCGTGCTCAAGGACGAGGGTGCCACCGCCTTCACCACCAACTTCGACGACCTGGGCGACGCCGACATCGACGCTCCCGACTTCTGCGGCTTCGACCAGATTCCTGGTCTCGCTTCGCAGCGCCTGATGCAGGAAGGCTACGGCTTCGGCGCCGAGGGCGACTGGAAGACCGCCTGCCTCTACCGCTCGCTGTGGGTCATCCAGCAGGGCATGCCCATCGGCTGCTCCTTCCTGGAGGACTACACGCTCAACTTCGCCGGCGACCGCTCGTCGTGCCTGCAGAGCCACATGCTCGAAATCTGCCCGCTCATCGCTCCCGACAAACCCAAGCTCGAGGTGCACTTCCTCGGTCTCGGTATCCGCAAGCAGCAGACCGCCCGCCTCGTCTTCACCTCGCAGACTGGCCGTGGGATCAAGGCCACCATCGTCGACCTCGGCAACCGCT
>JAGCZA010000015.1 GCA_017960525.1 Prevotella sp. | reverse complement strand
GCCGCCGCGACCTCGACGCCTCGTACATCAAGAAGATTAGCGCCTTTGCCGGATGGACCACCTACGGTCTGCGCAGCATCGCAGGGCGCGTACAAGGAACGGCACTGGTGCTGAACCATTTCTGGGAACGGCCATCAATGCCGCCTACGGCATTTCCAACCAGATTTTCTCAGCCATTTCATTCCTCGTGGGTTCCATCCTCAACGCCATGAACCCCCAGCTGATGCAGGCCGAAGGCTACGGCGACCGGCAGAAGATGCTGGAAATGGCTGTCAAGCAAAGCAAGTTCACCACCGCTATTCTGGCTTTGGCCGTCATCCCGCTGATGTCAGAAATGCCAGCCATACTCAACCTTTGGCTGAAGGAAGTGCCAGAGCATACCGTGATGTTCTGCCGTATGATGCTGCTTGCTTTCCTGGCCGACCAGACTACGGTTGGGCTGGGGTCTGCCTGTCAGGCCATTGGCCAGATTCGCACCTTCACACTAATCACCTTTACGCCCAAGCTGCTCTTTATGCCCGCTATCTGGATAATGTTCCACTACGGCTGTACTGTCTTTGAGGCTATGGTGTTATATGTATTATTAGAAGTGGTAGTAGCCTTGGTACGCATACCCTATATGCACCATAAGGCCGGGCTTGACACAGGCGCCTATTTCAGGAAAGCCATCCTGCCGGTTGTCCTACATTCTGCAACTGTCGCCATAGTCTGCTGGCTGTGCATCAAAGGATTGCATTTCGAATTCAGGTTTTTTGTAACTGGTATCTGTGGCGTAGTCGCTGGACTGTTCGCCGCTTGGCAATTTGTGCTAAACAGTGATGAGAGATCTTTCACAAAAGACGCTCTGAGAAAACTGGTAAAGCTATAAAAAGCAACAATGAGAGAAAAATGCTGTTTGCGGACAGCATTATGCAACGATTTTAATTAAAAAAGGTTAAACCACCCGCCAGAAACATAAAAATTAGTTCGTTTTTGCTGTTTGAATACAGCATTGTTGTTACCTTTGCAGTACAAAAACAGCAACCACACGATGGAAGCATTATTCAAGAAACACGACCGCTTGCTTGCGCTCACCTCGACTGCCATCATTCGCGAAATGATGAACCAGGTGAACTGGGACGCACCGATGATTGCCATTCGCGGGCCTCGCGGTGTAGGGAAGAGCACCCTTTTACTGCAATTTGCAAAGACTCGCTACGAGCCATATAGCCGTGATGTGCTCTACTGCCAGATGGACTCGGTCTATTTTAGTTCTCACACACTGCTCGAGTTGGCTGAAAATTTCTATCAGCAGGGGGGCAAAAGGCTGTTGCTTGACGAAGTACACAAATATCCTACGTGGAGCCGCGAACTAAAGGAGATATATGACCTCTACCCTGATATAAAGGTGGTGTTCAGTTCTTCATCGCTGCTCAACGTCCTACAAGGCGATGCTGACTTGTCACGCCGTTGTATCCCTTACGACATGCAAGGGCTGTCGCTGCGCGAATTTCTTCTGTTCTATAAAGGCATCAGTGTCAGTACCCGCACATTAGAGGAAGTACTTTTCCATCCCGCCAGTCTTTGTCAGGAGGTAAATGCGCAGTGCCGTCCGCTGGCCTGCTTCCATGAATACCTGCAGTACGGCTACTACCCTTTCTATCTGCGCAACCAGACCGACTACTACACCACCATTGAACAGGTGGTGGGTTATATCATAGATGTGGAGTTGCCACAACTGTGTGGTGTAGATGTGGGTAACTGCCGCAAGTTGAAGGCTCTGATGGCTGTTTTGTCCTCGTCGGTGCCATACGAAGTGGGCATCAGCAAACTTGCCACCACAGTTCAGGTACATCGCAACACCGTTTTGGGCTATCTGAACGATATGGGAAGGGCTAAACTCATCAATTTGCTGTATGCTGATGTACAATCGGTAAAGAAAATGCAAAAGCCCGACAAAATTTACGTTGAAAACTCTAACATCCTCTATGCCCTTTCATCGGGCAGCGTCGATATTGGCACCGCCCGTGAAGCCTTTGTGGTCAACCAACTCAGCCATCTGCACCAGGTGGAATATTCCAAGAAAAAGGGAGACTTCCGCATCGACGGGAAATATACCATAGAGGTTGGAGGTGAAGGAAAGTCTTTTGACCAGATTGCGGGTGTGCCCGATTCTTTCGTGCTTTCAGACAACATCGAGGCTCCTATTGGCCGTAAGTTGCCATTGTGGATTATGGGATTCCTATATTGAAATCTATTCGGTCAAGAATTGCCCTGAAAAACTGGTAAAGCGATAAAAGATTCTTCCCACGTGCAATAAAAACAATCACACAAACGTTAAAAAAGAAAAAGACAAAGATATGGCAGAAACCAAAGCAACAGATGTCATAGACATACGCTCGCTCTCAAAAAAAATCTGGATTAGGAGAAAGCTCTTCTATAAAGTACTGCCAACAGTATTTGTGCTTTCCTGCCTCTACATTATTTGTATTCCCAGAACCTATACCACCAGTTGTAAACTAGCACCAGAATTGAACAGCTCTTCAGGCGGTAGCACACTTGGCACAATAGCCAACAGTTTGGGATTCGACCTGTCGGAAATGGAAACCAGCGACGCCATCACGCCGATGCTCTATCCCGACCTGATGGAGGACAATCGCTTTGTTGTGAACCTTTTCCCCATCATCGTGTCCAAGGCCGACGGCAGCTTGCAGACCACTTATTACGACTATTTGAAGAAGCACCAACAACGGCCTTGGTGGGCCTACTGCACATCATGGCTGAAAGGATTGCTCAAGTCGGAGAAGAATAGTGGCTCTGAAGATGTTAAAGCCGAACCCAGTCCTTACATCCTCTCAGAAGATGACAACAATCTGGCCAATACCATCAGGGGCAATATCCAGTTGTCCATTGATAAGAAGACGGGTGTCATTTCCATTAGTGTCTTGGACCAAGACCCGCTTATCTGCAAAACACTCGCCGACTCGGTGAGTGTCCATCTACAGCAGTTTATTACCGACTACCGCACCAACAAGGCTCGTACCGACTTGGAGTTCTATCGAAAGCTGACGAAAGATGCCAAGCAAGAATATGACAGCCTGCGTCGAATGTATAACATATTAGTAGACGCCAACAAGGATGTGGTACTGCAACGCTACAAATCGAAACAAGATGACATAGAGAGCGAAATGGGCTTGAAATACAATGCTTACACTTCGCTTAATGCCATGCTCCAGCAGTCGGTCAATAAGGTTCAAGAGCGCACACCCGTGTTTACTGTGTTGAAAGGTGCTGAAATGCCACTTAAAGCCGCCAAGCCCAAACGTATGATTTTCGTTATCGCCATGGTTTTCTTTGCCGCTGTCGTGACTGCTGGCTATGTGCTGAAAGGAACCCTGTGGAACATTTGATAACCACCCCACTATAAGTATGGATCCAGCCAAGCGGATTATCGTCAATACTGCCGTGCAGTATGCCAAGGCCGTTATCACTATGGCCTTGACGCTCTATTCCACGCGCTTGGTGCTCGATGCTCTCAGCGTCAACGACTATGGTATCCACATGGTCATAGCGGGTGTGGTGGCTATGCTGGGCTTCATCACCAATGCGCTGGCCATCACCACACAGCGTTACCTGTCGTACAACCAGGCACAAGGCGACATCCCCCATCTGAAGAAAATCTTTGTAAACAGCCTGTTCATCCACTTGGTCTTTGGCCTCTTGGTCGTGGCGGTATTGCTGGCCCTGCGAGGAGTCCTCTTCGACTATGTGCTCAACATCGACCCACTGCGTGTGCCGACAGCAAAGGAAATCTATGTCATTTCAGCCTTTATGCTGCTGGTCACCATCCTCTCCTCGCCTTACAAGGCGCTGCTCATTGCCCACGAAAACATCGTGTACATTGCCATTGTCGAAATCGTGGATGCAATTGTCAAGCTT
>JAGCZA010000014.1 GCA_017960525.1 Prevotella sp. | reverse complement strand
GAGCGCCCATCTTCATAGCCATATCCATCACCTTGCAAATCTTCTGGCTCATGGTCTCAGAGAGCGAAACGGCGTGCACGGTGAAGTCCTGTGCGAAGATGAACACCAGGCGGCCGTCGATGGTGCCTGAGCCGGCCACCACGCCGTCGCCGGGGAACTGCTTCTTCTCCATGCCGAAGTTGTGGCAACGGTGCTCCTTAAACATATCATACTCCTCGAACGAACCCGGGTCGAGCAGCATGTCAATACGTTCGCGGGCGGTGTACTTGCCGCGCTCGTGCTGTTTCTGTATGGCTTTCTCGCCACCGCCCAGGCGAGCCTTCTCGCGGTTGGCAATGAGTTGCTTGATCTTTTCTAATTGCTTTGTCATTTTTTTAGCCCCCTAAGTTAGGGGGCTAAGGTTAGTGCTCGCAGAGTTCGGTCAGGATGCCGCAGGTGCTCTTCGGGTGCAGGAAGGCGATGTTCAGGCCCTCGGCGCCCTTGCGGGGAGCCTGGTCGATGAGGCGGACGCCCTTCTCGCTGACCTCGGCCAGTGCCTTGGCCACACCGTCCTCGATGCAGAATGCCACGTGGTGCACACCCTTGTTGCCCTTGTCGAGCCATTTCTGGATGGTGCTTTCGGGGCTTGTGGGCTCCAGCAACTCCAACTTCACCTCACCGCACTTCATAAAGGCGGTCTTCACTTTCTGGTCTTCTACGACCTCTGTTGCATAACACTCCAGGCCCAGCACGTCTGTGAAGAACGGCAGGCTCTCTTCGATGCTCTGGACGGCAATGCCCAGATGCTCAATGTGGGAAATCTTCATATCAGTTTTTGATTTAGAAAGAATAATATTAGTATTTGGTGCAAAGTTAATCAATAAAGTGGAAATAACACCCATAATAGCGTTTTTTTTTGCCTTTTTTATACAAAAATGAGAAATTGACAGCCTTTTCGCGGCTGTCAATCCCTCATTTCGTGTAATATGTCTCCCCGCAACGGGTCGTTTCGCAAGGTCAGAAGTCCACCGTAATTTTCCCGTTTATCTGGCGACCTGTCAGATAGTTGGGCACGGCCCATTGGCGGTTGGTCACGTCGGTCACCCAATAGTAGGAGTTGACATTGCTGATGCCAAACAGGTTGAGGCAGTCCAGCCCGAGCCACACGCTCTTGATGTTGAGCGGCGAGCGCCGGCCGTTCTCCGACTTGAAGGCCAGATAACTCATACCGATGTCGGCACGCTTGTAGGCGGGGGCGCGGAAGTTCTGCGCGTCGATGCCACGATGGGGCGCGCCAAAGGGCAGACCGTCGGCATAGGCCAGGCGGAGCGTCATCTTCCACCGCTCTGTGCCCGGGAAGTAGTCGGTGAAGTGGAGGTTCAGGGCATAGCGCTGGTCGGTCGGAGTGGGCAGCCACTGGCCGTCCATCTTCTGCTGGGTACGCATCAGCGAGAGGGTGAGCCACGAGTCGGTGCCAGGCACAAACTCGCCGAAGAGTTTCAGATCCACACCAGCGGCATAGCCAGAGCAGAGGTTTTCGCCGTAGTAGGTGATCTTGACGTTCTGCACATTGTAGGGCACCAGATTCGACATCGACTTGAAGTAGGCCTCGGCGGTGAACTTGAACGGACGTCCGCCAAGCATCTTGAAACGATAGTCGACGGCGGCAAAGACCTGCAATGACCGCTGGCTCTTGATGTTGCTGTTCAACTTGGCAACGGTAATGCCGCCCACGGTGGTGGTGTCGCGCAGTTCCTTGAAGAAGGGTGCCTGATAGTAGAGACCCGTGGCCAGACGGAAGGTGAGGTCGGGGTTGAAGGCAGGCACGACGGCCAACGACAGGCGCGGCGAGAGGGTGGTCTCACGGTTATACGACCAGTTGGAGAACCGCAAGCCGTAGGTCAGCGAGTAGAAAGTCCTGTGCCCCTCCACGCTGTCTGCGCGTCCACCGGAGTTCCACTTGTAGGTGTCCTGCACATAACCCTCCAGACGGTTCGACTTGAGGTCGAGTTTCGACGCCAGCGTGTAGATGAGGTCCAGCCTGTTTCCCGTATGGGGCACGCTATAGCCGCTGCTGTCGCGCATTTCGTATTCGCGGCTCTGCTCCTTCACGTGCTCCCACTTGTAGGTCAGGGCGGCCTCGATGTCGTGGTGGCGCAGGCGGCGGTTCAGCATCAGTTTCACACTTTGCACGTTGGCAGTCAGATAGTTGCGGGCGTGCTCGGCGTAGGTGCCCACACCCAGTTGTTCGGCGCTCTGCGCCTCGTTCAGCCAGTACTGTCCCTGAATGTCGTAGCGCTCCTGTTCCTTGGTGTGGAAAGCCGACCAGAGCAATTTCACGTGAGTGGAGTCGCCTATGTGGCGCGTCAACGAGGCCGTGCCGAAGAGGGTGCGGAAGATGTCCTTCTCCTGACCGTCGAAATAGACGCGGAAACTCTTGGCATCCTGCATCGTGCCGAAAGAGGTCTCGCGGTCTTTCGGCTTGAAATTGTAGTGGTTCTCCGATATGTTGCCCAACAACGCCAGCGTCCATCGGCGATTGGGTTCGTAGGTTATATAAGTCTGATAGTCAAGTTGATTGGGCCTGTACTCTCCAGTCGTTTCAAGAGAGCCGAGCAGATAGCGGTTGGTCTTGTAGCGCAGGCCGTGGCTCATCGAGAACTTCTTCGACGACAGTCCCACATAGCCGCTCGCGCCCAGCAACGAAGCCGTGGCCGTGGCCTCGAACTTCTTGGGCCGTCGGTAGGTGATGTCGAGGGCCGACGACATCTTGTCGCCGTATTTGGCGGGGAAGCCACCGCTACTGAAGGCCACACTCTCCACCATATCGGGGTTGATGACGGAGAGGCCCTCCTGCTGGCCGCTGCGGATGAGCAAGGGGCGATAGACCTCCACATTATTTATATATACGGAGTTCTCGTCAAACGAACCGCCGCGCACGTTGTACTGGCTCGACAATTCATTGTGGGTCGATACGCCGGCCTGCTGCTGAATCAGTTCCTCCACGGCATTGCCCGAGGCCGACGGCGTGCCCTTCAGGGCCGTCAGGTCGAGTTGTTCCACCTGGTCGGTCTGGCGTTTCTTCTCGGTCACCACCACCTCGCCCAGTTCCTGGCTCGACCGCAGCAGGATGCGCAGCGTTTGCGTGCCCTGCGGCTTGTAGAGGGTGCGCGTGCGGGCCTTGAAGCCCACCATCGAGAACTTCACCACCACCGAGTCGGCTGTCTGGAGCGTTATCTGGTACTCGCCCTTCAGATTGGTGAGCACTACCTTGCCCTGCTCCGCACACGAAACCGTGGCCAGTTCAAGGGCATTGCCCTCGTCGTCGGTCACCAGGCCCTTCAGCGTGAACGTCTGTGCCCAGCCCCCCGCCACCGCCATCAGCAGCAGCGTCAGGACCAGCATATAGCGTCGGAATGTCTGTCTCATATTCCCTATATAAACGACGGAAAACAGTTTTTATTATGCCAAGGCAAAAAGTGTGTCGCCCAACACCGCCCAAAACAGACAGAATCAGGGGGCTAAAAGTTTGGACGAACCAAACTCAGAGTTTGGACGGAGCAAACTCATAGTTTGGACGAACCAAACTCAGAGAAAGGACAAACCAAACCCAAAGAAAGCCTGCCAAGAGGATTCATTTTTGCAAAAAAACGCTAAATGTGATTCTGTTTCAAGGGAAATGTGTATCTTTGCAAACGCTAAACAGCAGACTATACATTATCCTTATAAATAAGTTCTAAACAACAATTATGGAAAAAAGTGCATTGCAAATCGCCCGTGCCGCCTACCAGCCCAAGCTGCCACGCGGACTGAAGGGCGCAGTGAAAGCCGTGGAGGGTGCCCCCACGCAGAGTGTAGACAACCAGGAAGACATCAAGCGTCTCTTTCCAAACACATACGGCATGCCCCTTGTGGAGTTCGTGCCGGGAGAGGAGATGGCTCACGAGAAGATGAACGTGGGCATCATCCTCAGCGGCGGACAGGCCCCTGGCGGCCACAACGTCATTACCGGACTGTTCGACGCCGTGAAGAAGCTTAATCCTGAGAACCGCCTCTATGGTTTCATCCTCGGCCCCGGCGGACTGGTGGACCACAACTACATGGAGCTGACGAAGGACTATGTGGACGAGTATCGCAACACCGGCGGCTTCGACATGATTGGCTCAGGCCGCACAAAGCTGGAGAAGGTGGAGCAGTTTGAGAAGGGACTGGAAATCATCCGCCAGCTCGACATCAAGGCCATCGTCATCATCGGCGGCGACGACTCGAACACCAACGCCTGCGTGCTCGCCGAATACTACGCAGCCAAGAACTACGGCGTGCAGGTCATCGGATGCCCCAAGACCATCGACGGTGACCTGAAGAACGCACAGATTGAGACCAGCTTCGGCTTCGACACCGCCTGCAAGACCTACTCCGAACTCATCGGAAACATCGAGCGCGACTGCAACTCGGCCCGCAAGTACTGGCACTTCATCAAGGTCATGGGCCGCTCGGCCAGCCACATCGCCCTGGAGTGCGCACTGCAGACGCAGCCAAACATCTGCCTCGTCTCAGAAGAGATTGAGCAGAAGGCCATGAGCCTCGACGACATCGTGGACTACATTGCCAATGCAGTAGCCGTGCGCGCCGCCGACGGCAACAACTTCGGCACAGTCGTCATTCCCGAAGGCGTCATCGAGTTCATACCCGCCATCAAGAAACTCATCGCACAGCTCAACGACGTGCTCGCCCTGCCAGAGGCAAAGGAAATCAGCCGCGACGAGCAGGTGGACTTCGCAAAGAGCCATCTGACGGCAGAGAATCTGGCCGTCTTCAACAGCCTCCCCGTTGGCGTGGCACGCCAGCTCGCACTCGACCGCGACCCACACGGAAACGTGCAGGTGAGCCTCATCGAGACCGAGAAACTGCTCTCCACAATGGTGGCTCAGAAGTTGGAGCGCATGAAGAAGGAAGGCAAATACGAGGGCAAGTTCGGCACTCAGCACCACTTCTTCGGCTATGAGGGACGCTGCGCCGCACCGTCGAACTTCGACGCCGACTACTGCTACGCACTCGGCAACAGCGCCGCACAGCTCATCGCCGCAGGCAAGACAGGATACATGGCCATCGTGCAGAACACAACGGCTCCGGCCGACGAGTGGAAAGCAGGCGGTGTGCCCATCACCATGATGATGAACATGGAGAAGCGTGCCGGAGAAATGAAACCCGTCATACGCAAAGCACTCGTCGAACTCGACGGCGCTCCCTTCAAGGAGTTTGCCAAGAACCGCGACCGCTGGGCACGCGAGACAGCCTACGTCTATCCCGGCCCCATCCAGTACTGGGGACCCACCGAGGTGTGCGACCAGCCCACCAAGACTCTGACGCTTGAACAGGCTGCCAAGTAAGACACTACAGGGTGCAGACGAAAAACCATAACGGCAGACAGGGAAAAGGTGCCTCTGCGCGGAGGCACCTTTCCTCCCCTGTCCACCACAAGCAGCCAAGCCTGTGGGTGAAACTCCTGAGACGGCTGCCGAAATGGGCCTGGTGGATGGGAGGAGCAATGGTGGCCGCACTCTACATCGCTTTCTTCTACTACATCTTCATCTCTCCCTACGGTCTGCGCTGGCGAGCACTCTATGGCTACGTCAGCTATCCCGAAGGATACGACATTCACGGCATAGACATCAGCCACTATCAAGGCAGCATCGACTGGGCCGAACTGCGTGAGCGCGGCACCATCGACGAGTGCCCCATCAGTTTCGTGATGATAAAGGCGACCGAGGGGGCCACACAGGTGGACGAATGCTTCCACTACAACTTCGACCAGGCACGCGAACACGGCTTCACCCGTGGCGCCTACCATTTCTTCAGCAACCAGTCGACAGCAGCCGACCAGGTGCGCTTCTTCATCAGCCACGTCAAACTGGAGAAAGGCGACCTGCCCCCAGTGCTCGACGTAGAGAAAAAGCCAAAGGACATCAGCGAAGAGCGCTTCCGCGCAAACGTGCTGGAGTGGCTCCGCAAGGCCGAAGAACACTACGGCGTGAAGCCCATCCTCTACACCTACCACAAATTCAAACTCGAACATCTGAGCGACCCCGTCTTCGACCGCTACCCTTACTGGATTGCCCACTACTACGTAGACAGTGTGAAGTACAAAGGCCCGTGGAAGTTCTGGCAGCACACCGACAGAGGCCGACTGCCAGGCATCAAGGGCGACGTGGACCTGAACATCTACAACGGCTCCTACTACGACCTCCGTCAAATGACCATCGGCAGCCAGGAACCCATCGGCGTAGAGGCCTACCGCGACGAATAGCCGCCCCACCCCACCCCGTGCTGGCAGGAATATCCGCCAAAATGTCCGGCAAAAAGAAAAAATATCACCCAAAATTTGGTCAATTCAATTATTAGTTGTAATTTTGCACCCGCAAACAGCGAAAGGAAGGTTGGCAGAGTGATCGATCGCGCTGGACTCGAAATCCGGTATACCCTTATGGGTATCGGGGGTTTGAATCCCTCACCTTCCGCCAAAGGAGCCTCACTCTCCGCAAGTAACGTTAAAGGGAACCCAATCGGTTCCCTTTTTTAGTGTCTGATTGTCAGCACCTTATTAGGCTAAGTGATTGAAAGTGACCCTAATAGGGGGAAGGACATCCCAAAAATGCAATGCCGTTTCATCAAGCATCATCCCGCATCTTGAACGGAAAATGTATTAGAGCATGTATTAGACCCCTCGTAACTGAACGTTTAACTATAATACATTTTTGAAAAATGGCAATTAAGACACCGCTTCTTGAGTACGTGTGGAACAGGTACAAGAAAGCAACCTCCAGGAAGGAGGCAGTAGTAGAGCTCAGAATTACGTATGAGCGCAAACAGAAGTACATGACGACAGGAATCTTCCTGTTGCCGAAGCACTGGCATCATGGCACGATAGTCAACCGTGCCGATGCCATTCAACTAAACCAGATGCTTGAAAAGATGATGGTTGATGTGAGAAAGGTTGTACTACAGATGATGGAAGAAGGGAACATCGACATTTACGACATTCCCGACAGGCTCAAGCGCCAACGCAACGGTGGAATGACGTTTATTGAATTCTGCCAAAAACGTGCTGAAATCAGAAGCTACAACAAGTCGCCCGACAGTCAGAAACGCTATGAACGATTCATGAAGAAATTCATAGAATGGGGCAAGATTGAAGATTGGGACGACATCAACGAGGAAAACATAATCGCATTTGACAACTATTTGGCAAAGAAAGGCTTTAAGCCTTATTCCAAATGGCAGAACTATCACCGTTTTCTCAATTCGTTCATCATTGATGCCGTCAATGAGGGCTATCTTCACAAGAACCCATACAAGTGGGTACAGATAGAGAAAGAGAAATCAAGAACGGGCATCGGTAAGTATCTTTCTCTTGATGAGTTTACGAAGATACGCGACTTGAAGCTGTCTACAGAAAGCCTGGAAAGAGTACGTGACCTCTTTGTGTTCCAGACCTATACCTGTATGGCATATACAGACATAGCAGTATTCGATGCCAGCAAAATACAGGAGGTGAAAGGCATGAAGGTCTATGTAGCCAAGAGAAACAAGACAAAAGAGACTTTCGTCATACCTTTGCTCTCACCTGCACTTGCTATCCTTCAGAAATATAACAACAAACTCCCTATTATAAGTAATGTGAAGTATAACGAGTATTTGAAGGTAGTGGCGCAGGCGGCAGGTATCGATAAACCGCTGAGCAGTCACTGGGCAAGGCATACAGGTGCCACAATACTTCTGAACCAAGGAGGGTTCGACATGAAAATCATCTCAAAGATTTGTGGCCACTCCTCCATGCGCATCACAGAGAAAGTTTATGCGCCAGTCCTTGATGAAACTGTTGTTGATGCGATGGCAGAGTTCGAAGAGAAACTGAAGTAAATGCCCCAAAAGTCTTTTTTTTAACATTTCGAGAGCCGAAACGGTCGTAAAAGTGTTAAATCAAGAGTTTTGCCTCTCGAAATTCTTGTGCTCACGGCATGCTGCGTAATTTTGCCGCAAAATTCATCATTAAAATAAATAATCATGAAAGTACAATTATCAGACGAGGACATGAACACCATTGCGGTGAAGGTCACGAAAATGCTTGCACACAGGCTAAAGGAGAGAGAGAACGAGCGACCCACAGAGATGGTCGGAGTGAAGGAAGCAGCACGCATCCTCGGCATCAGCGAGGGGCGTATGCGGGAAATCAAGGATAAGTTCCCGCACATCAAAGCTGGTTGCCATCAGCAGGGGCGACTACTGTTTGTGCGGTCTGCTCTGATTGAAAACTATCAGAACCCATGAGCATGGATCAGTGCAACTACGTGATTGCCATCGAATACGATGAGCAGTACCGCACCACCAACCGCTCTATGGCCAAGGCTGTCTACAACCTTGTTGATGAAGATTTTGAGCGTGAAGTTGATGGGCTGAAGAAACAGCTCATACAAGTTGAACCCAACGGATGGGACTCTAAGGTACTCTTCGAGGACATCATCCATTGTCCGAAGGGGCAAAGCCTGGGCACTGAGGAGTCCGAAGAAGATCTGGAAGAGGAACCGCAAGTGCGACGAACCTTCCATAGATGATGAAGTCCTAAGCCTTCTGGCTCAGGACTCCACTAAAGCGCATCGGAAAGATGCTTACTTTGCTACTCTTGGTCGGGTGCAAAGTTAAGCATTTTTCCTGAATTACACAAGTATAAGTATAAAATTCAAAGGAAAAATGTATGATTGATATTAAAAAGTTGTATGAGGCCACGCATCAGGGCCTCGACATCATCAAGTGGATGTATCCACAGGCTGAGGTGGGCAAGAAGTTCCGTATCCGCACATCAGGCGACAGCGACCCGTCGGCCATGCTGTATAAGCAGAAGAACGGAAAGTACGGTGAAGTATGGGGCATCACCGACTTCGGCGACGATGGGTGGAAAGGCCCCATCGACCTCTTCATGATGTACACCAACCGCGGACAGGCCCAGTTCCATGAGGCGCTTCAGGAACTGGCCGAACATTTCAACGTCGCCGAGACACTCAACCCGAAACGCAACATGCCCAGGATAGAGAAGCGCAAGGCCCTGCCTGAAGAGCAAAACGGCACGCGCAGATGGGAATGCAAGGCCCACGCGACAGCCGATGACCTTGCCGTCATGGGGCGCACCGTCACCCAGCAGCACCTCGATGCCCTTGGCTGGAAAGCCGTCAGCTGGATCAGCCAGACGAAGGACGGGCAGACGACGGTGAAGTATTCCACCGAGAACTATCCCATCTTCATCCGTGAGTGTATCATCAGGGAGTCTGACGACAACCAGCCGACTGAGAAATTCTACAAGATATACGAACCGTTGAACCTTGACAAGGGATTCCGCTTCCAGACCTATCCCACAGGCTCAAAAACCCAAGGGGTATATCAACGGTCTCCATGAGCTGAGACAGGCCTCCAAGGCATGCAATGACAAGTTGCCTGCCGCCATTATATGCAGCGGCGAGCGCGATGCCCTGTGCTGCCTCTCCCTCGGTTTCCAACCGATATGGTTCAATTCAGAGACCTACCGTGTAGAGGAGTCTGACATCAGGGAAATCATGAACTATGCCAATGTGCTCTACAATATCCCCGACATCGACGAGACGGGCATCAGGAAGGGCAAGGAGCTGGCCTTGCGCTTTATTGACATCAAGACCATCTGGCTGCCATCCTCGTTGCGCAACTACCACGACCATCGCGGCAAGCCCAGGAAGGACTTGCGCGACTGGGCTGACCTGCACCCCGACCAGGAAGACTTCCGTAAGCTGATGCAGCGTGCCAAATGTGCTCGTTTCTGGGTGAATAAGGGTGACAACGGACTGGCTATAGACTCGGTGTGCCTTCACTACTTCCTCATGCTGAACGGCAACTATTCGTATGACGACGAACTGAATCCCACCGAGCTGCAACTGATAAAGATTGACGGCTACGAGGTGAAGAAGGTCAGCCCGAAGGATATCAGGCAGTTCCTCCGCTCCTGGGTGGAAAACAACGTCGGCGACCTGGACGTGCTCAATCTGGTGCTTAACAGTACCAAGCTGACAGCGCCCTACCTGGAAGGACTTCCAGGGAAAAGGCTCGACTTCACCGACTGCACGCCCACGTCACAGACATTCTTCTTCTCAAATGTCTGTGTCACCGTGACAGGCGACGGAATGACCGTCACCAGGCGCGAAGACCACAGCCCAGACTCCTATGTGTGGAGCGAGAGCGTGATAAAGCACCAGTTCCACAAGACAGAGGATTTCTTCACCATAACGCGAAGCGTAGGAAAGGACGGCCAGCCAGTGTTCAACTTACATATAAATAATGTGGGTAGCCAATTCATGGGCTATTGCATCAACGCCAGCCGCCTGCACTGGCGCAAGGAGATGGAGATCCGCTTCGCAACGGAGGCGGAGCGCAAGGCCTACGCCGCCGCCCACAAGTTCGACCTTTGGGGCGAGGGACTGACCCCCGAGGAGCAGGAAGAGCAGATACTGTGCTTTCTCAACAAGGTGTATGCAATAGGATACATACTGCACAATTACAAGGACCCGTCCAGGCCCTGGGCGCTGTATGTCATGGACAACCTTGTGGGCAGCGAGGGACAGAGAAACGGCGGCAGCGGGAAGAGCGTCTTCTGCAAGGCCCTTCAGAAAGTGATTCCCACCGTCTGCCTGTCGGGCAAAGAACCTAAGACCTTCGAGAACGACCACGTCTTTGAGCCGGTGAAGCGCCATGTCAGGCTTGTCATCATCAGCGACTGTGCCAAAACGCTCGACATTGAGCGCTTCTACGACAGGATCACGGAGGACTTCACGGTCAACCCGAAGAACAAGACCATCTACACGCTGCCCTTCGAGGTGTCGCCCAAGATGGCGTTCACCACCAACTACGTTCCCATGGCGTTCGACCCGTCGAGTGACCGCCGCCTGCTCTATGTGGTGGTCAGCGACTACTACCACCAGCGCACCGACGAGAACGACTACCTGGAGTCGCGTGCCGTGAGCGACGACTTCGGCAAGAACATATTGCCTCCAAACAGTACGGAGGAGGAGTGGAACGCCGACCTGAACTTCATGCTGCAATGCGAAAAGTTCTACCTCAGCATGCGCCAGGAAAACGTGAAGATACAGCCTCCCATGAAGAACATCATCATCAGAAAGAACATGTCGCTGATGGGCGACAACTTCATGGAGTGGGCCACCGAGTACTTCAGCCCCGACTCCGGCCATCTGGACTGCTACTTGGTAAAGGATGAAGTCTATGAGGATTGCCGGACAAGGACGAACATGAAGCTGCTGACGGCGATTGCCTTCTGGAAGAAGCTGAAGGCGTTTGTTGCCATCGCGCCAGGGATAGCCGAGCTGAATCCTCCCGACCTGTGTAACGATGGGAACCGTATCAAGGAGAAGGACGGTGAGCGCCGCTACCTCATTTATGTCCGCACAGTCGATGCCCCGTTCTGACGAACAGGCCCGTCTTTATCCATGGAAACGCACAAGAAGTCTGCTGGCCCGTAGGAAGGCTGGCAGACTTCTTGCGTGTGAACACGTTCGCATTTCTCTCTTGCCGTGTTCTTTCTATAATATGACCATCTCTTTTTCTCCTAAAAAAGTGAGACAAGTGAGACGGAACTCCAAAACCCAAGTAAATACAAGGCTTTTGGCCGTCTCACTTTCTGTCTCACTTTCGTCTCACTTTTGGGAAAGTGCGACAGCAGCATGCATGAATCAGAAGGATGCTTCAATGGCGTAGACGGACTCCCTCGTAGCACGTCTGGCTGTGTGATGAAAAGTGAGACAGGAAGTGAGACGGAATTGAGACGAAAAGTGAGACAAGCGACAGGCTTGATAATCAGCATGTTGTATCAAGAATCTTCTCCGTCTCACTTGTCTCACTTTTTTCGCCTATTATAAACGGCTCACAGTTTTACCGGTGATAACCCCTTCTCCTTTCCTGTTTTACCTCCGGTTCTTCCTTTGAGGGTTGCAGCATATTCCTTGCCATGAGCAGGCATCTGTGGGCAAACGTCCTGTCATCTTCATTCTTTTTGCGGCCCCAGTCGCTACTCGCACCGCCGCCACCACCTAGACTCTCTGCATACTGCGTCGCCTGGTCGACATAGCCAAGGAACAATGCAGAGGCCACAACCGTCACTTCCGTGCACTTCGTCGCCATCACTTCAGCAAACGAGCCCTCATACAGCTTGTTGAATTTGTTTTCCAAGAAGGGATAGTCCGATAAAGCCTCCCGGAACTCCTCCAACTGTTCTTGTCTGTCGAATGTATCCAGAGCTGCCTCTTCCCAGGCAAAAGCTTCCATGTCATGGTATGTCTTCTCCTGCAGGGTCGGCATCGTCCTGTTGATCCGACGCATCATGTCATCATAGTCGTGTTGCAAGTCTGCTCTCCTGTGGTTTAGGTCCCTCAGTTGCTCAGTGGCTGTCAGAAACTGTTCCTTCCTGCTCTTGATCTTCTCCTCAGTGAGCTGCAGTTCTGCCTTCAGCCGCTCTATCTTCCCGCTGACCCTGCTGTTCTCGGATTCGTTATCGGCCGCCTCACTCTCCAGGATCTCAATTTCGGCCAGCACGTCGAGACGGTGCTTGTCCAGGTTCTCCAGCATGGTGTTCAATCCCTTCAGACGTATTTCTGCCCCCTTGACTTCTCTGTTCAGGTCGTAGAGTTCCTGTTGCTGCGCAGCGATGGTTAAGGACTGAGCACTGATGGTCTTCTCGTTCTCCTCTACCTGCTCCCGCATCCACTGGAGATAAGACTTGTGCTTGGCTCCCGTGGTGAGCTTGTCATCACCTCTGGCAAGGCCGTATTTCTGGCTGATGGAGGCCATCTCGTCCCAGAGCTGCTTCGTTTGTTTCGACATGGCAAACTTGTCGTTCTGCTCACCTACGAACACCTTCCTGAACGACAGTTCTCCAGTATCGGTAATAGGTACCACGATGCAGTATGCGTGCGGGGTGGTCTCGTCCAAGTGTACCACGAATGACGCGATGTTGTCCTCGCCGTATTTCTTCGCCATGAAGTTGTACACGTCCTTCGCCCATTGCTCAATCTTCACATCACGGGTAAGGTGGGAATTGTCTGCCTTGGAGCTGAAGTCCACCTGCTGTTCTCCGAAGGCCAGGTTCAGCATTGTGTCATGCGACCCCTGGATGACGAAACTGGCGTAGGTGCGTATGCCCACCCGGCTCTTCTTCAGCTCCTCGTCAGACCGTCCGAGGTTCGGGTCCTGGATGCCGTGGGCGTTGAGTATTGTCCTGACACGCTTGGGTATGGACTGCGACTGGTCGATGTCCTTTACCATCCCTCCTTTGCCGACCTCAAAGTCAAGTCTCGTTCTTGTCGGGTCGAGTGTACCAGCCACTTTTGCCGACCATGCCTTGCCTGCACCGATGCGCAGGTTCTCATTGCTCAGCGCTATCGGCATCCTCTTGCCGCCGCGCATGTCGATGGATTGTTTCTGGATCTTTTCCATTGTTCTGTTTTTTATTTGTTTGTTGAATCATTGATGGGGTCTCGGGGTGTCCCTGAGCCTACTTGACCGCCGAGCTTGCTCGTTTTAAATGCGGTCACAACACTGTATAGCTCCTGCGCAGGGTTGGTAGTAGGCCTACCACTATTGTATAGACACCTTAATTCGCGCAAGCGCCTTTGGCAGCCAGGGACACTTTCCGTCACCCACTTGCAAAGTTCGAAATAAAAAACAGAGCTGAAGAATCAGGAAAAACCAAACTCTTGATTTAACCCAACTTTGACACTTTGAATTTTTTTCAAAAAAAGTTACATTTGATTTTCAGCCAGTTAGCGTTCAAAAGCGGCTAAAACCTCGTTGTAGAACACAGCGGTTTAGAAAATAAGTTGTACCTTTGCGGCATGAATTTCACGTCGCAGATGAGATACAACCCTGAGGCTGG
>JAGCZA010000013.1 GCA_017960525.1 Prevotella sp. | reverse complement strand
GCAATCTCCAGACATGGGAAAAATGTGTCTGGAAGGGGATTTCTTGGCAGTTGTTGAGTAAAAATAAAGTAAAAACGAATATAAAACAATTAAAAAACAATAAAAGTCAGACCAATTATTTGGTTTGCAACATAGAAGAAGTCGTAAAAGCCAAAATAGGCCATCAGGGCAGTTTAAAAGTTTGGACGAACCAAACTGGTAGTTTGGACGGAGCAAACTGGTAGTTTGGACTAACCAACTTTTAAGCCCTGTTTTCTAATGGCTGATTAGAGATAAAAAGGGATGAAAGCGATTGACCGAGAAATATGGCGTCTGACCCTGCCCAGCATCGTGTCGAACATCACGGTGCCCCTCTTGGGACTCTGCGACGTGACCATTATGGGCCACGTGGGCGGAGCCACCCACATCGGAGCCATTGCTGTGGGTTCGATGATTTTCAACGTGATGTACTGGCTCTTTGGCTTTCTGCGTATGGGGACGAGCGGCCTTACTGCCCAGGCTTTTGGCCGACAGGCAGCCCACGCCCTTTCTGATGGAGAGTCTTCTACCCTCGACATCCTGCACGGTAGTCTGCTGTCGGCACTTTTGCTTGGTGCAGCCATCGTGGTGCTGCAAGTGCCGTTGCAGTTGCTCACGTTTTGGCTGATGCAGCCAACACCCGACGTGAGCGCCTTGTGCACACCTTATTATTATACGTGCGTGTGGGGCGCACCAGCCGTGCTCGGCCTTTACGCCCTGACGGGATGGCTCGTTGGTATGCAGGACACGCGCCTCCCCATGATGATTGCCATTGGCCAGAACGTGGTGAACATCGTGGCCTCGCTGTTGCTCGTGCTTGTCTTCCACCTTGGCGTGCAGGGTGTGGCTTTGGGCACTCTCATAGCGCAATGGGCCGGGTTCGGCTTTGCGTTGCTGAGCATCCTGAGAAGTGTCAAGGTGAAAGTGGGAAGCGACAAGCAGCGGAGGTTCTTTGCCACATTTCTCACTTTCCACTTTTCGTTGCTCACCAATGGCAGGGTCTATCTTGAAATCTTCCTGCGCACGGTCTGCCTTGTCGCCGTCAACCTCTATTTCACCTCGGCCGGAGCGGTGCAGGGGGCGGAGATTTTGGCTGCCAACACGCTGCTCATGCAGCTGTTCACCCTGTTCAGTTATGTGATGGACGGGCTGGCCTTTGCCGGCGAAGCCCTGGCGGGAAAAAGCTACGGTGCCGCCGACCTGCGTCAGTTGCACCATACGGTGGGGCATCTCTTTGCCTGGGGCGGAGGCGTGGCCGTGCTCTTCACCGTGGCCTACTGGCTGGGTGGCACCGCTTTCCTCGGCCTGCTCACGTCCGACCGCCAGGTGGTGGCCACCGCCGCAGCCTATCTGCCTTGGGCCGTCCTTATTCCTGTGGCGGGCACAGCCGCGTTTGTGTGGGACGGAGTCTTCATTGGCATCACCGCCACGCGGGGCATGCTCCTGGCCTGCCTCGTGGCAGCCGTCAGCTTCTTCGCCCTCTGGCTGCTGTTCAGCCCCAGCTTGCAAAACCATGCCCTCTGGCTCGCCCTCATCGCCTACCTCGCCCTAAGGGGCATCGTCCAGACCGTTTATTACCGAGGGGTGAGAAGTAAAAGAGCAGGGCAGTAAGGGTTGGATAAGTCACTTCACAAGCCCTTTCCGAAAGAAGCCTCACTGTAGAGGCCGTCTCCATCAGAAAATGATCAGAACAGGTCGTCCATAGTGAGCTGGGCCTGCACTTTCCCTGAATACTCGTTCTGCGATATGCCGTATGTGGTAATCATAGTGAGGTGTATTGGCTTGCGCTTGCGGTTCATGGCCTCTAAGCAGCTTTGCTTGCGACGCAATACGGCATCGTAGCTGCGGTTTATTATGAACGTGTCGGTACAGAACTTTATTTCGCACAAGTTCACCACCCGGTCCTGACGATCGATAATCATGTCTATTTGCGCCTCATCACTATGCCACGCCGACACTTCCGTCTGCACACCGCTGATGCCCAAGGCTCGCTTTATCTTGTCTATATGGGCAAAGCAAACACCTTCGAAGGAGAAGCCACGCCAAGCTGTGAGCTGTTGCCCTCCTACGTTGTCCGTCCAGAAATAGGCATTATTGGTTTTGTGTCTGTCAAGGAAAGTGAGATGGAACATGCTGAAGAAGTCGGTGAGCCTGTATGAGGTCTGTCTCTGACTTGCATGATACGGAATGTACGAGACGATGAGGTCACTCTCTTCCAATAAGCGCAGCGTTGCAGTGAGGCCTCCGCCGTATGGCAGCTTTGTGGCCTCGGCTATCTCCTTGCGTGTGTATCCTTCGCGCCGCCCTGCCAACAGCCTTATGACAGTCATACAGTCATCGGCGTTTCTGAACAGTGAGCGGTATAGGCGTGTGAACTCATTGCGCAGCTTGGCATTGTCGGCAAAGAAAAGCTGGTCAATGTTCTGGGCCAGGCTCTTTCCTTTCTGCAGTAAAGACAGATAGTAGGGCACACCACCGAACACCATATAGCTCTGTATCTGGTCATAGCGGTCGAACATCAGCGAGTTGGCCTTGTAGTATGCCTCGCACTCTGACAGCGTGAAAGGGCGCAGGTGTATCTCTGCGGTGAGCCGGTTGTATAGCCCACCATAATTATTGATAAGGTTGTTGGCCATCCACGACGTTGCCGAGCCGCACACGATAAGCATCACTTGCGCTTGCCCGGCGGCCCATCCGTTCCAGAAGTGCTCCAGTGCGGTTACAAATCCTGAACGAGGCGTATCCATCCACGGCATCTCGTCGATGAACAACACTTTGCGCTGTCCTTTTGGCCGCGACATGACAAGCTGGCGCAAAGCGTCGAAAGCCTCAAACCAGTCAGACGGAACACTGGTAGGATGCCCGCCCCAGGCTATGAGCGAGCGGTGGAACTCACGCAGCTGCTGTTCCTTCAACTGGCCTTCGTCTAACTCTGAGGGAGAAAGCCCGGTATGATAGAAACATAGCCGCTGGTCGAACAGCTCTCGCACAAGGAACGTCTTACCCACCCTGCGCCGGCCATAGACGGCAACAAACTCCGGCCGTCCAGACCGATACAGCCGTTCAAGTTCCTTTTTCTCTTCTTGCCTTCCTAAGATTGTCTGTGCCATAACTAATGCTGCTATTTTGCCGCAAAGGTACTAAAAATATGGTTTGCGGCAAAATAATTCCGGAATTATTTTGCCGCAAACGGCGTTTTCTACCCGTTTGCGGCAAAATTACGCCCCTGACTTCAGGTTACTTCACCACGACCTTGCGCCTACCAGGGCAGGCTCCCGTCCTCCATAGTGTAGTGTGTGTCCTTTTCTATGCGAAATATTTGGCAGTTTGATTTTCATTTTGTAATTTTGCGGCAATTTCAAGAGACCTAATCCGATATAACAGCAGATACGGTTTCACGCTCACACATTTTTGTTTAATCATTAAAAGCATTTAGTTATGGGACAGTATTTAACAATTGGCATTGCTACGAAGATTTCTGTCAGTAAGGATGAAGCCAAGAGAGATGCATCGGCTACTCCTGAGAAAATCAAGGAAGCCTTGGAACTTAATTACAACAAGAGCGGCATCTACACAGTAGAGGAGACCGAGGGCAGCGTATTCCTGACACTTCGCCCAGAGGTAGCAGAAGCTGAACTGGTGGATCTGCTTCAGGATTTCTATGCACTGCGCTATTCTGGCAAGGACGAGTACATCAGGGAAATGATGGATACACTCAAGAATCATACAAAATGGGAAGAGTTGAAAGAGATTGCCGACGAGAAGCGCTTTTATTATTTCCAGCAGGACCCATACGTTATTATATCGACCCCTTGTCCTGGCGGCTGGACAGACTCTTTGACTACATACGTAGAACAATTCCTTCTCAGTGCTGATGGAAAAATCATTATGGAGTGCTGGGGCAACCTGTTCCGCTTCTTCACCCGCCTTATCAGGGAAAGGCTCTCGAAATACAAACTGGCC
Source organism: Prevotella sp. (assembly GCA_017960525.1). Taxonomy (GTDB): domain Bacteria; phylum Bacteroidota; class Bacteroidia; order Bacteroidales; family Bacteroidaceae; genus Prevotella. The sequence goes on along the minus strand of JAGCZA010000013.1, from coordinate 11,521 downwards.
GACAGCCTGCTGGTAGCCATCAGCGGATGAAGGATAACTGGCGGAAAAAGGAAAGCACTCGAAGATGAAACGCGGGCCATCAAACAAAATCCATGAAATTGTCTGCATTGAGTACAGAGAACACGGCATCGGGATATGCTTTGGCAAAGGCTTTGGGGACCGATGGCCTTTTGCTGCCACTTTTCATTTCAATGGCCGTCAGCATGCCATCCTGCTCTTCTATAAGGTCTATCTCCTGCTGGTCGTAGGTGCGCCAGAAGTAGAAGTTGCCACCTAACCGCTGGTTGTGGCTCCGCTTCAGGCGATCGCTGACGAAATAATTCTCCCACAGGGCACCCCGTTCAGCGTCGGGGCGCAACCGATAGGGTCGATAGTCTCGAATGACGGCATTGCGTATGCCAGTATCGTAGAAAAACCATTTTGACGACTTGCTTACCTCCTTGCGTAGGTTGCGCGAGAAACCGCCGATGCGGAACAGCACGAAGGCCTTCTGCAGCAGGTCGAGATAGCGTTCCACGGTGTTACGGCTCAACGACAGCTGGCTGCCCAGCTCGTCTAATGATACCTCGCTGCCTGTCTGGAATGACACCAGACGGAGCAGGTCGTGCATCTTCTGTGCGTGTTTCAAACCGTCGAAAGCAAGGATGTCGCGCAGGAGATAGGCATCTACCACATCGTTGAGATATTCCTGTTTGAGTTTCTCGTTCTCAATGCTTTCCAGTTCAGGGTAATGTCCATAGACGATGCGGTGCTCCATCTGTTGCATATATTCTATGCGCGATGTGCCATCAACCAGTTCCCGAATGGAGAAGGGAGTGAGCAGGAACTGCGTGCTACGGCCCACAAGCGGCTCACCCGCCATGTTAAGCAGTTCGAACGACGACGAGCCAGTGGCGATGACTCGCAGGCCAGCCACCTCGTCGATAATCAGTTTCAGCTTCATGCCTATGCCAGGGATATGCTGTGCTTCATCGATGCACAGGAGGTCAATACCCGTGAACAGCTGGCGGTAATTGCTTGTCGAACGGTCTTCTAAAAGACGGATGGTGTCCATGCTCTCGCCATTGAGCAGCAATGTTTTTCCACTGAAATCCCGCATGATATGCTCTACAAGTACCGTCTTTCCAACCCGTCGGGCTCCAAACAGCAACAATACCTTCTGTGGCTTCAGCCGCATTTCCATCTCCGTCTGCAATGCTCTTCTAATCGGATTCATACTCGTCATCGTTTAGATTGCAAAGGTAGTCATTTTTCGCAATACAAACAAAGAATTTCGTAAAAATCTTCAGTCCAACTGAACGAATTAACGTAAATTCGTTCAACGGGATTGAACGAATTTACAGTATTACGATGGGAGCCATGACAAAACACCACCGAATTGATGCAAGCCAATGGGCAGCGGTGGGGTGTGTTTGTACCGTCATCGCTGCCCATATTGCTTTTCCTCAGGGTTATTCCTCTTCGTTTATGTTTCGTTGTATCCGCGCCAGCTCCGCCATCCTGGTGATGACGGTAGCGATGTCGGCCACATCCACCTTGCCGTCGCCATTCACGTCGGCAGCGGCTGCGTATGTGCCATTCCCTGCCATCTCACTAATGATGGAGGCGATGTCCGCCACGTCAACTACACCGTCGTAATTGACATCGCTCTTTTCATCGAGAACCCTACCCTTATCAGTGAAATAGCCTGGGGCATTCTCTCCGCCGTCAATACGAGCATAGGTGTAGTCGGTGTGTGAAGCATCTAATACTGTCCCAGCACCACCTACAAGATTTGTACAGCCATTGAACATATTATCTCCATTCGCTACTTTTTCGGTATTCCACTTTTCACTAGCATAGATGGTCGTTAATGAAGAACAGCCATCGAACATCAACCCCATGTCCTTTACATTAGCCGTATTGAAGCTGCTCAAGTCAAGCTTCGTAAGAGATTTGCAAAACTGAAACATATTGTACATATATTCCACGTTCATCGTGATAAAAATGCTCACGTCAATGTTCTTTAGGGATGAACAGGATTGGAACATATAGGACATTGACGTGACATTAGCTGTATTAAAGTTACTGAGGTCAAGGCTAATCAATGATTGGCAGCCACCGAACATACTATTAAAACGTTTCACTTTGGATGTGTTGAAATTACTTATATTCAGACTTTTAAGAGATGAACAAGATCTGAACATAGAGGCCATGTCCGTTACGTTCGCAGTATTAAAGTTACTTAAATCAAGGCATGTAAGAGTTTTGCAGTTAATGAACATTCCCTCCATATCAACTACATTGGATGTGTTGAAACTGCTCAAGTCGAGACTTGTAAGAGATTCGCAGTTTAAGAACATTCCGCTCATGTTCAACACATTGGAGGTGTTGAAGCTCCTCAAGTCAAGGTTCGTCAGAGAAGAACAGGCATCGAACATATCTAACATAGATGTCACATTAGACGTGTTGAAGTTGCTCACGTCTATGCTATTAAGGGAGGTGCAGCCATTGAACATGCTGGTCATATCTGTCACGTTCGCTGTGGGAAGATTCTTTATCCCATCTATTTCAGTAAGTTTTTTACACCCATAGAACCAATATCTCGTACTGGTGATATAATCACAGTCCGCAAAAGATTCATCAAACAAAACTGTGGTAATATTCTCACGCTGTCCATACCAATCGACTTTCTCCCAATTACTAAACGGCCCGACATCCATGCCACCACGAGTTTCCTTTTTGTCATCGTAATAGAAAGTCAGTTTAGTATTACTGTCAGTTAGCACAGCATAGGGCTTGGAATCCCCCTCACCCCCTATGGGTTGCACGCTAAACCAATTCCAATAGTCAGCATTTCTATAAGTAAACAGACTTTCCTTAGGAACATATATTTTTACATTATTTTCAAAAGATTGACTACTAGAAAAAGTCCAAAAGCTAACGTTGGGTGGGACAATGGCCAGTGAAGTCATCATCTCAAGTTTTGTGTCTCCAGATATTATACCACTTCCAATTTCAGTTAAAGAACTACCAAAGACAATTTCCTTTAAACTTGTGCAACCTGCGAATGCTTCTGCATCTATAAATGTTACAGAATTAGGAACAGTTATGAATTGTAGCCCGCTACATCCTTTAAAAGCATTATATCCTATTTCTTTAATACTGTTCGGGAGGAATACTGTTTTGACATATTTGCATTCATAGAAAGCGCAGAAAGCAACCTCTACAACCTTAAAACCATTTGCGTACTCTGGCACGACGACACTCTCTTTACTTGTAGATTTGGGAATTGCTACGTTTTCATTTGAAGCCCCTCCGGCTCCTACCATACATGTTTTATCTTTGGCACTAATGACTTTAAACTTCAAATTAACTCCATTTGATGAGTATTGGAAGGTGTCACCATCTTTTAGACCAGTACTGCTTCCGCCTCCACCACCGCCGCTACCGTCACCAGTAATACAAACAAGCCAGTCGTCCACTTCTGATCTGTGATAATTTGTGTAAGTCACGGCTTGAATAATAACTCCAGATGGGATTTCCTTTATTGCGCGGAATTTAGCACTTGTAGCTGCGGGACCTATATAACTTGCAGGGACAACGTAGTCGTATGGAATCGTCCACAGAACTGCAGTAATATCACTGTGATAGGTAGTATAAACGGTAAATGTTTCACCTACTTTTACGTTATATGTCTGATTATAGGCATTTCCAGTTATCGGTATGAGCACGGTCGATAATATTAACGCCAAAAAGTAATTGTAAAATAGTTTGTTCATTTTTTTTGTTTTTAGGGGAATAAGAAAAGGCGTGAAACCATCCGATGCTTATTCTTCATTTTGGTTACCGCCAAGTGACCATGTACATAAACAAGCACTGATATAGTCCACGCCCTGACGAGCATGAACCTCCAGCTATACTTGTTCTCATGTACAGAATATTGGCGGTATTCAAATGAAGAGAACAAGAGCCAAAAGCTCAAATCCTATAAAAAGTCAGTCGAACAGGAGCGACGCGCAATCCTTATTCACGGGTTAGTAAATAAAGTTTGTTTGTTGTCCCTTTGGGAGCGCGGGCGTCCTCGCCCGCCTTTGTGCTGTTCTCCCCATTCGTGTTCGTTGCTATGTCATAGTCAAGTGGTGTTTAGAGGTGCTACATTATCTCAATGTCAAACATGCTCAAGACGACCTTATTCATGATGGCATCGAAAAAATCTCTTTTTACGTAATTGTTGAACGACTGAATGACTTCGTCTGTTCGATAATATGTCACTATGTGCGTAACGAAATAGGACTGTTTCGACAGCGGTTTCATAAGCCACTCGTTAGGTATCTCCATCGTGAACTCTGGGTTAATGTTCTTCGATGAAATCAAGACTGCATAGAACATACCGTCCTCTGCATATTGAAGTTTCTCTGTTGAGAGCACCAGTCCCATGTGCGGTTTGATGCTTCCGTCAGGCAGTTGGAAAGGCACTTCTACAATTTCCCTCTGTGAAACTCTGCTTACAGCCATTTCTCAATAGGTTTGATGGTTTTACCAGTATTTGCGCTGATGATGTCACTCCAAGCGTGAGTCTCTTCAGGAGCGGCTGGCGTTGCTTTTCCCTCAAACAGCGATTCCAGTTCAGCGTCAGAAGGAGAATGATGCCTATGCACCACTTTTGCAGTCCTCCTTTGAGTTGATGACTTTCCGTCCATTGATGGTGCTGTCAAGAAAAGTCCTTGCACCAGGAAATGGATGACCCATGCTTTTTCCTCATTGCTAAGTGTGGAGAGGGTCGCTTTCAAGTTGTTCTTTTTTTCTTCACTCATCCTTGTCAATGCTTATGTCGTTACGTTGGTACAAAATTATTCAATTACCCTGATTCTGCAAAACAATTATGGATTTTTAAGTCAGTATAATATTAGTTTGACTTCTGGTTTTTACAGTTGTTGAATCTCCTTTATGCTGATTCCCGTGACATCAGCAATGATATCATCAGGAATACCTTTTGACTTCATCTTTCTTGCATTGTCACGATTGGTCTGCTCTATTCCCTGTGCCATTCCTTGCGCCATTCCCCGTTCCATTCCCTGTTTGAAGCCGTGACGGATAGCACCACGCTCGTTGTACACGGCATCCCAGTAGTACTCGTAGGCACTCAGTTCCTTTTCGTTGTAGGCTGACTTTTCCAGTATCTTCAGTGCCTTGTTTGTGTCGGGATTTTCCAACAGCTCTGCCGGAACCGTCTCTGTGTCACGGTCTATCTCGGTGAGGAAGCGAAGCCATAGCACCATCATCTTCTTTTCCTTAATGGTCTGTGGCTTGAATTTCGGCAGTTCGACGAACACGAAGCGCAGGCCCTCTATGATGCGGTCTGTATGTTCCACGTTCTTGCGTCCTTTCAGTAGCAAGCGACCAGAGGTCGAGCGCACGATGGCATAGTCGTGGTAGAACTCATCAGGGCCGGCGTCGAAGCCCACGTCGTTGATGAGGTTCAGCGCATATACCGGCTGCAGCAGCGAGTAGTCCTCGCTCGTTCCGAGCTGTTTTATCACAGCCTTTGCCGAGTTGAGGATAACGCGCTGCTGGAACTCGTTGTTCCAGTTCATCTGCATCTCCACGATGAAGTGGCGGCCGCCAGTCTCACGGCAGCGCACGTCGACCACGTTGTTCTTCTTGCCAGGGTTTTCGGGCACCATCTCTGGTGTGAGATACTCCACATGCTCTATCTGCTTGCCCTCATCGAGGGGCAGCAGGGCATTGAGCAGGCTCATCACCAGGTCCTCGTGCTCACCGAATATCTTCTTGAATGTCAGGTCGGCCTTCGGGTTGAGATATTTTCCTTTTGTCTCTTCCGTCATCTGTTCGTTTTGTTTTGTCTGGCAAATTTACAATAAAATCCCCACATTACCAAACATTTTATCTAAAATAAGATGTTTTTGCCGTTTATTTTTTGCTTTTTGCGAGAAATTGCTTAATTTTGCAAACAAATTTCAGTAATAAATCATTGATAATATAATCCAGAATATGGCGACAAGACAGAGTGCGACAACGAAGGGAAAGACTGCGAGGAAAACGAAGCGGAAGGAAGAAACAATACGGCGTCCGAAGATTTCGTGGCTGGTGAAGCCGCAAGGGATGACACTGCTGGAGTGGCAGTGCCGCCTACGCGAGCAAGTGGCAGCCGAGGAGCCGATGGGCGTAGTGGCTGTAGACGAGCGGAGGCTGCCGGGTGAGTATGAAGTGAAGAACCCGCAGACGCGCCAGACCTACAAAGTGGTCTATCGCGGTCAGGGAAGCCCCTGGAACTACTGTTCGTGCATGGATTTCAAGACGTCGCGACTCTGTACCTGTAAACATATTGAGAAGGTGAAGCTGTGGATTAGCGAAGACCGCAAGCGGCGGGTGCATACTGAGCTGCCGGCCTACACGTCGGTCTATTTGTCGTACACCGAAAACCGACAGGTGAAGATTCGCGTGGGCAGCGACCACCGCGAGGAGTTTATGGAGCTGGCCGCACACTATTTCGACGCTGAGGGTGTGATGTTCCCCTACTCCTATGACGACTACGACAAGTTTCTCGTTGCGGCGGCCAACATCGACTCGTCGTTCTGTTTCTATCAGGACGCCATCGACTATATCCTTGAGCAGCGTGAGCGGAAGTTCCGCGAGCGGCTTGTCAAAACCTATACCGACCAGCGGCTCGACCAGTTGCTCACCGTGTCGCTATACCCCTACCAGAAGGAGGGCATCCGTTTTGCCTTTGAGCGTGGGCGCACCATCATTGCCGACGAGATGGGGCTCGGCAAGACCATTCAGGCCATCGGCACGGCGGAGCTTTTGCGGCGTGAGGGATTGGCTGAGCAGGTGCTCATTGTCTGCCCTACGTCGCTGAAGTACCAGTGGCAAAGGGAAATAGAACGGTTTACAAAGGACACAGGACATTCGCTTGAGCATCCCTTGACGCTTGTCATCGAGGGAAATCCGCTGAAGCGCAAGGAGCAATATGCCTCTGACGTGCCTTACAAGATAGTGTCTTACAACTGCATGTCGAATGATGTGAAGATGTGGGGGTCGCTACAGACCGAAGTGCTCATTATGGACGAGGTGCAGCGACTGAAGAACTGGAAGACGCAAATCTCGATGGCTGCCCGCAAGGTCCGCTCCGACTATGCCGTCATCCTTTCCGGCACGCCTTTGGAAAACAAATTGGAGGAGTTGTATTCCGTGATGGAGTTTGCCGACCACTACTGCCTTGGCCCCTATTGGCAGTTCCGCGACCAGTGCATTGTGACTGACGACGGCGGCAAGACCATTGGCTACAAAAACCTGAATATGGTGGGCGAGAAAGCCCGCCAGCGGCTCATCCGCCGTACCAAGAAACAGGTGGCCCTTCAGATGCCGAAGCGCACAGACCAGAACCTCTTTGTGCCAATGACTACTGAGCAGACGGCCATGCACGAGGAATATAAGGAGCAAGTGGCCAAGCTTGTCTGTAAATGGCGCAAGACGCACTTTCTCTCCGAAAAGGACCGCCAGCGGCTGTTGAAGTTCCTCTCGATGATGCGTATGGTTTGCGACTCTACCTTCATCCTCGACCTGAAGACGCGCTACGACACGAAGGTCACCGAGACGATGAGCATTCTGCAGTCGGTCTTCGACAACGGCGACGAGAAGGTGGTCGTCTTCAGCCAGTGGGAGCGTATGACGCGCCTTATTGCCCAGGAACTTGACAAGCTGGGTGTGGGCTATGTGAACTTGAACGGTATGGTGCCCTCGAAGGAGCGCAAGGCTATCATCGACGACTTTACCGACAATCCCGACTGCCGCGTGTTCCTCTCCACCGATGCTGGCAGCACCGGTCTGAACTTGCAGGCCGGTTCTATTATGATTAATCTTGACCTGCCTTGGAATCCAGCCGTCTTGGAGCAGCGCATTGCCCGCATCTATCGTCTTGGCCAGGAGCGCAACGTGCAGGTTATCAACCTTGTGGCAAAGGGAACCATTGAAGAGGAAATGCTTGGCAAACTCCGCTTCAAAACCGCAATGTTTGAGGGCGTGCTCGACAATGGCGAGGACACCATCTTCTTAGGCAGCGAATCGAAGTTCTCCACTATGATGGACACCCTTGGCGAGGCCTTTGATGAGGAAAAGCCTGGGTCTGATGCAATTTCAGTAGGTTTTGCCGATGGAGACCAGGCCGACGGGCCGGAACCTGTCAAGGATGAGCCTGCCAAGAGCGAAGCCACCCCATCCGTGCCCGTCGATCTTGTCGACGAGGATGCCGCCGATACAGACATATCGGTCAGCAAGGCTGACGGAGAAACATCCGCTCCTTGCCAACCCAAGGAACTTGTTGCCCAGGGCATTTCCTTCCTGAGTGGTCTTGCCGTAACCCTAAAATCGCCAGAAGCCACTACCCAGCTCGTCGAAACCCTTGTTGAGACCGATGAGGCGACAGGCCAGACTTCCCTCCGCATCCCAGTTCCTGACAAGCAGACCGTCCGAAACCTGCTTGATATCGTAGGCAAACTATTTAGCTGAAATATTAATTATGAGAAAGACTTTTGTAATCACAGCCTTAGCATTGGCTGTTTCTGCGAGCGTTTCTGCAGCAGAAAACATCAAAGCAACGGTTCATGCCGACCAGGCAGGAGCCAAGATTAACCGCGAAATCTACGGACAGTTCTCCGAGCACCTCGGCACCTGCATCTATGGCGGCCTCTGGGTGGGCGAGAACTCAAAGATTCCCAACATCCAGGGCTACCGCAAGGACGTGTTCGAGGCTCTGAAAGCGCTGAAGGTGCCTGTGCTGCGCTGGCCGGGCGGCTGTTTCGCCGACGACTACCACTGGATGGACGGCATAGGACCTAAGAGCCAGCGGCCGTCGCTGCGCAACAACAACTGGGGTGGCACTATCGAGGACAACTCCTTCGGCACGCATGAGTTCCTGAACCTTTGCGAGATGCTCGACTGCGAGCCTTACATCAGCGGCAACGTCGGTAGTGGCACGGTGAAGGAGATGGCACAGTGGGTGGAGTATATGACGAGCGACGGCGACACGCCGATGGCCCGTCTGCGCCGCCAAAACGGCCGCGAGAAGGCCTGGCACGTGAAGTACTTCGGCATCGGCAACGAGGCCTGGGGCTGTGGCGGCAACATGACGCCGGAATACTACAGCGACGAGTTCCGCAAGTTCAACACCTACCTGCGCGACTACACGGGCAACAAGCTGTACCGCATCGGCAGCGGCGCCTCGGACTATGACTACAAGTGGACGGAAGTGCTGATGGACAAGATTGGCGACCGTATGCAGGGTGTGTCCCTACATTATTATACTTGCTCGGGCTGGACTGGCTCGAAAGGTTCGGCCACGAAGTTCGACAATGACCAGTACTACTGGGCATTAGGCAAGTGTTTGGAGATTGAGGAGGTTATCAAGAAGCATAAGGCCATTATGGACGAGAAGGATCCGAAAGGCAAGGTGGGCCTGCTCGTCGACGAGTGGGGCACATGGTGGGACGAGGAGCCTGGCACCGTCAGCGGCCACCTGTACCAGCAGAACGCTCTGCGCGATGCATTCGTGGCTTCGCTGTCGCTCAACGTGTTCCATAAATACACCGACCGTGTGAAGATGGCCAACATCGCCCAGGTTGTGAACGTCCTGCAGTCGATGATTCTCACCGACCAGGAGGGTGCTGGACACATGGTCTTGACACCAACTTATCACGTATTCAGGATGTACACGCCGTTCCAGGAGGCTACCTACCTGCCCGTAGACTTGCCCACAGAGACCATTCAGGTGAGCAAGGCATATTTCAAGGAGAAGGCAGGGGCCAAGGATGCCGGCTACCGCCCCTGTCCTATGCTCTCGGCCTCGGCAGCCAAAACCACCGACGGCAGCCTCGTGCTCGCCATCACCAATGTGAGCCTCGACAAGGCGCAGACTATCGACTTCCAGCTCGACGGCTATCAGGCCAAGAGCGTCAGCGGCGAGATACTCACCTCGAAGAAGGCCGACGACTACAACGACTTCCAGCATACGGATGTCGTGGCGCCCAAGCCCTTCAAGAACGCCAAACTGAAAAAGAACACGCTTACTGTCGAAGTGCCCGCCAAGTCAATTGTTGTGTTGAATATCAAGTAGGGTGGAGGATACCCCGACCACCGTACGCAAGAGTGTTTTAAAGATGAACAAGAGTTGTCGATAGAGAAAGTGATAGAAAAGCATCTGGACATTTATTCAAAATTGAAAACATATAATTGAAGAAACAATGGGCATGCCCCAAATACTAATTATCTTGTCATTGCTGTCGTTGATAGTGACGACAGTAGTCTATCCCTTTGTGCTGCGCTATGCATTGCATCACAATATTGTGGATAATCCCGATGCACGCAAATTGCATAGGATGCCTGTTCCCATTATGGGAGGGGTTGCAGTCTATGCGGGTGTTTTTGCAGGATGCTTTGTGATGTCGCTACTTGTCAGTGGGGCAAGTATCCGATGGAGCCTTATGGCCATGACCACTATGTTGGTGTTGGGGGTTTGGGACGATATCAAGAATCTGCCGGCTATCCTGCGCCTCATTGTGCAATTTGGCATTGTGGGTGCCTATATGGGGTTCACAGGTCACTTTGTCGACAATTTCTACGGACTCTTCGACATTCATGAGATAAGTCTTTGGGTAGGCATTCCCCTGTCGTTGGTGGCTGGAGTGGGAACCATCAATGCCATTAATATGATTGACGGAGTTGATGGCTACTCATCAGGATATGGCATCATGGCATGTGCCAGTTTCGGTGCGCTTTTCATAGCAGTCCACCAATCGGTATGGGCGTGTCTGGCAGTCATTGTGGCATCTGCCTTGATTCCATTTTTCTTTCACAACGTGTTTGGGAAAAAGTCAAAGATGTTCATTGGCGACGGTGGCACGATGATGTTAGGTTTCCTGATGACAATTTTTGAATTTGGAGTCATATCGCTCAACCGTTGCCCAGAACTTGAAAGTCGTGGCTTTGGCTTGATTGCTTTTACACTGGCGGTGCTATGCATACCTGTCTTTGATACGCTAAGGGTGATGACGGCACGGATGGCGAGAAGACGCTCGCCATTCAAGCCCGACAAGTCACATCTGCACCATCTGTTCATCGATATGGGCTTCTCGCATCTTGGAGCGGCAGTTTCCATCCTCTCAATGAACTTTACCATTACGCTTGTATGGCTGTTGCTTTGGCTTTGTGGCGCCTCTATTAACGTCCAGACTATTGTTGTGTTGTAGTGCTGATGGGAGTAACGGTGACCTTCGGCTTCTACAAACTGATGAGATGGCAGCAGCACAGCGGTCCCGTTGGCGATGACGGCTGTCCGCAGGGCACGTCATTGTGGCACGCTTTCTGTCGTATGGGGAATTTGAGGCGTATAGCTCATTTTGCAGGCTGAAACACTATAATCTATAGAATGTGTTGACCACTCTTCTAATGTCTAACAAATTCATTCTTAGAGTTTTAGCTATGCCTTAGAAAACCCAATAGTAAAGATAGTTCACAACTCAAG
>JAGCZA010000012.1 GCA_017960525.1 Prevotella sp. | reverse complement strand
CCTCTCTTCCATCTGACCGACTACCCCAAGACGGATGGGGTCATTACCTTGCTATGACTTTTTCCGGACAGATTACAAGGCCGGGGCTTATTGCGGTTTGGAGAAGTGCTCTATAGGGTGCCTCATTCACAAAGTCAGGAGTAAAGCCGGCAGCCCCCTCAAAATCAGGACGAACCAAACCTGGACTTTGGACGAACCAAACTGGCAGTTTGGACGAACCAAACTGGCAGTTTGGACGAACCTAATTTTTCTCCGTCATATACTTCCAGTAGCGGCGGGGCATGTCGTTGAGCTGTTTCTTGGGGTTCATCCGCTCCTTGATGCAGATGGCCTTGAAATAGGTGCGCCACAAGTCCTGGAAAATCATGTCGTTCTCGCTCAGCACCTCTTCATCCATCTTGCCGTTAGACAAATCAAAGGGAACGGCGCTTTCGTCCTCGAAGCTGACGTGTATGACGGTTTTCCCGTCATAATAATAACCGTAGTGCCGGCGTGCATCGTAGATGAGCCAGGGCTGGTCGTTGAACCGATCCTGGAAGTGGTCGGTGATGAGCGGCAGGACGTTGTGGTCGGGAGAGACAACGGCAAGATAGGTGCCGTCCTTCGCCTTCTGGAAGCGGATGAACTGCTTCATGCGCAGCTGCTCATGCAGCACGCGACGGCAGGTATTGCGTACTGCCAGCACGTCAGGGTCACTCGCGTTCTGCTCAAGGTTCTTCACATGAGGCTGACGGAACACCTTGCAGATGAAGTTGAAGAGCGACTGGTTGAGCGCACGCTCCTCGGAGAGCCAGCTGAGGGTAATCATCCGCAGGCCGTCTTTGGAGAGATGCTTTTCGAGACCCTTCCAGACGCGCACGGCCTTGTCGGAGTCAGTGGCCACCACATGGGGCTGGTCGGCAAACAAAGGCAATTGTTCTCCCTCTGCCAGCAGCGCCTCAGGCTGCTGGCGTAGGGAGAAACTGTCGAATACAGCAGTCAAGAGCCCGTCAAGGCTATTATCGAAAGTGTAAACTTGCATTTCGGTTCATACGTGCAGACAGCGACATTCCTCGCATAGACTACATGCGGAAGGCTATTTGCTCGGGTTTATGAAACGGATGGAAAGACTGTGTTTCGTGCTTACAGTTTTCCCGTTGAAGGTGGCTGGTTTCCACTTCGGCATCTTGCGGAAGACACGGGCAGCCTCCTTGGCAAAGAGCATGGCAAACTGTTTCTTCAGCTCCTTCTGCCTGACCTCGGTCTCTTGGCTGAACCTTGTCGTGTTGAAACGGTCCAGTTTGCAGTCACTGGCTGAGATATCCTTTATCGAGCCGTCTTCATCAACAGTGAAGTGCATAATGACACTACCCTCGACGTCATACTGTTCCGCCAAATCGGGATACTTCACGTTCTTCTTGAGGAACTTCGTCAATGCCTCCTGTCCGCCGGGGAACTGAGGGGCAGCCATGGCCTCTGGACTGTTGTTGGGCTTGACCTCTGTCGTGTCGTTCTTACTCTGACTGACATTCCCGGAGAAGCCATTGTCTGCGTTCTGAGCTGCTGCACCCATAGCCATTGTGGCCAGCAGCACGGTAATCATCGTTTTCTTCATGTTAAAATTAATTGTAATACTTTATTCATGGATTATCATTGCCAAAGTCGAGCATAAGCTGCTGTTCTGCAGCGGCGCGCTTCTGCTGAGTCTTCGAAAGCAGCAGTGGGCGGAGACGCTCAGGGCGCAGCTCATTGATGCCGACAACGGGCTGCGAGAAATTGGAGGTAAGCTCTCCGCATGTGATGAAATACTTCGCCTTCTTCATCACCACGCCCATCTTCTTCAGATGGTAGCTGGTAATGCGGTTGAAGCGGCGGCTGTTGACGATGAGTACAGCACTTTTGACGCCGATGCCAGGCACGCGGAGGATGGCTTCGTAGGCCGCGCTGTTGATGTCGACGGGGAAGAACTCTGGGTGGCGTAGCGCCCAGCCGAGCTTAGGGTCGACATCAAGGTCGAGGTGGGTGTGCTTGTCGTCCACGATTTCATCGACGTTGAAGTGATAGAAACGCATCAGCCAGTCGGCCTGATACAGTCGGTTCTCACGCACCAATGGCGGCTGCTTCAGCACGGGCAAACGAGGGTCATAGGTGTTCACGCTGACATAGCCGGAGTAATAGACGCGCCGCATAGTGGGCTGCTGGTACATAGTGTTGGACATACGCAGGATGTCGAGGTCACTTTCCTTCGTGGCTCCCACAATCATCTGCGTAGACTGGCCGGCCGGCACAAAGCGTGGCGCATAGCGGAACTTCTTGCGGTCCTCCTTGTTTTCCAGCACACCCTGCTGAATCTGCTTCATCGGCAGAAACACGCTCTGATGGTCTTTCTCAGGTGCCAGTTCCTTCAGCGACTCCTCGCGGGGAATTTCGATGTTCACACTCATACGGTCGGCATAGCGTCCGGCCTCGGCGAGCAATTCTTGCGAGGCACCGGGGATGGTCTTCAGGTGGATATAGCCGTTGAAGCGATGCACTGTCCGCAAGTCGCGCACGACGGCCGTCAGCCGCTCCATCGTGTAGTCGGGGCTGCGCACCACCCCACTCGACAGGAACAGCCCTTCGATGTAGTTACGGCGGTAGAACTCCATCGTGATTTCTTCGAGTTCAGAGACGGAGAGCGTGGCGCGGGGAATATCGTTGGTGCGGCGGTTGATGCAGTAGGCGCAATCGTACTTACAGTAGTTAGTGAGCATCACTTTCAAGAGCGAAATGCAACGGCCGTCGTCGGCAAACGAGTGGCAGATGCCCACGCCGCCGACGGTCGAACCCACCATACCCTGCTTGCCTTTGCGCACGGTGCCACTCGACGAGCACGACACGTCGTACTTGGCCGACTCTGCGAGTATCCGCAGCCGCTCCATCGTCTTCTCCGTCAGCATGATGCGTCACAATCGGCTGAACTCATCAGCCACCAGATTCGTAAGTTCTACAAACTGGGAAATGGTAAGCTGCTCTGGCCGAAGCGTGAGCAAGGGGCTGGCAGCAAGGGGAGAATCCTGAGGGAGGCCCGACGGCAGAAGTTGGCGCAGCGACACGCGGAGCATCTTGCGACGCTGGTTGAACGTGGCCTTCACCACACGGCGGAACAACTGCTCGTCACAGTCAAGGCGGGCCGTCTGGTTGCGCGTCATACGTATGACTGCACTCTGCACCTTTGGCGGCGGATTGAAGACCGACGGCTCCACGGTGAAGAGATACTCCACGTCGTACCAAGCCTGGATGAGCACCGACAGGATACCGTACTGCTTGTTTCCAGGCTCGGCGGCGATGCGAAGGGCGACCTCGCGCTGAATCATGCCCGTGCAGCAGGGGATGAGGTCGCGGTTGTCGAGCATCTTGAAGAAAATCTGCGACGAGATGTCATAGGGATAGTTGCCTGTGAGCACAAAGGGCTGTCCGCCAAAGAGTTGGGCGAGGTCCATACGCAGGAAGTCGTCGGCCACGATGCTGTCGCGCAGTTGCGGGAAATGCTCGTTCAGGAACGCCACCGACTCGCCGTCGATCTCGACTATGCGCAGCGGGCGGGGCTTCTCGGCCAGATACTGCGTGAGCACGCCCATGCCCGGCCCCACCTCCAGGACTGGGATGTCGGGGCAGGCATCCACCGTATCGGCAATGCGTCGGGCCACCGACAGGTCGGTCAGGAAGTGCTGGCCCAGGTTCTTCTTTGGTCTTACAAGTCTCATATTGAAGGCATTAGGGTTTACAGGGTATCGGCTTGAATAACTTCTGCCAGTGTCTTCTTGTCGCGCCACAACACCCACATCATGATCATAGCGGTGAGCACCGAGGCGACGAAGGCGGCTGACCAGAAGAGGAGTGTGCACAGGATGGCTGCGGCGACGCTGCTGCCTCCTAAGATGAGACCACAAAAGAGCAACGGCATAGCCACAACGACGGGCGACGACAACTGCCCCAACAAGGGCAGCACGGCGGCACGCAGGGTGCGGCGGATGCAGGGCATAAGCGACTCCAGCTCGGAGGCGCCGCTGGCCAGCAGGAAGAGGCGGTGGGCCTCAGTATGGCGCAGACAACTGATGAAGGTCTGCAAGGAGCGCGAGCCTGACAGTAGCAGATGGGCCGCCAGCACGCCTGTCACGGGGACGAAAGCCGCCTTGGGCAGACATAATATCAAGCACCCGCTCGTCAGACCAATGCCAGCCAGCATAGCCAAAGCCGTGGCGGGCAGCAGGCGCCAGCGGAGCAGACGGACGGCCTTCAGGCAGAGCAGGGCGCAGGCTACCGCCAACAGCAGCAGCCAAAGCACATAGGCCCACCAGCGGTCAATCAGTAGCAGGCCCCATACACAGCAGCCCAGCAGGGCCAGTTGCCCCACGGCAATTCCCACCACGTGGAGGATGCGCCTGGAGAAACCTTTATCGACAAGCCAGAAAAGGCCAGCGGCGACTGCTACGAGCAGCACCACAGGCACGAGGCCCATTAAGGAGAAATCGGAAATCTGCACGCTACTATATATAATAAGGTGGTTAATAGTGGGACAAGATGGCGCTGGAAGACTCCAGCCAGACGTTGGTATCCGCAAGGTCGGCCACGGCATTGTCCTGTGTGGTCAGGATGATGGTGCTGCCCGCCGAGGCCAGCCGGCGCAAATAGTCCATCGACGCTGGTACGGGATTGTCCACCAACAGTATCGGACGCTTCAGCAGAGCGGCTACGGCCAGCCATTGGGCCTTGTCGCCAGAGGTGCCCGTGCGCCGCATCTCTTCGGCCAGCAGACCGTTGGAGATGGGCAAGTCGCGGTTGGCACGCAGGCCGAACACTTGCTGCACCGTGGGCGGCTCGTAGACAACCACCTGGCCTATAGGCTCCAGTTTGTCGGGAACGAAGGCCATCGTGCGCCGCAACTCCTCACCGTTTCGGGCTGTCATCGGCTCGCCGTCGATGCTGATGAAGCCCGTGGCCACAGGCACAAAGCCCATCATGGCATACAGCCACCGCGTGAGCCGCTGCGGCGTCCCTCCGGCAAGACACGTCAGTCCTCCCTCGTGGGCCATCAGCGACAGGGTGTGGGGTTCGCCCTCGATAAGCACCTCGTTCAACTCCAGCATAGCCAATAGTCAATAGCAAACAGAAAGGAATTGGAATAATACGAATAACTGGCTTTTCATAGCTATTATTCTTATTATCCCAATACCTTTCTGTTCGTCGTTCTATGTCTGCTCAGACTACTGGTTCTCAGCGGCAGCGGGTGCCTCGGCAGCAGCGGGTGCTTCCTCCTGAACCGGGCTGGCTCCGAAGCCATTCTGGTTGTCAGGATTGGTCATCGGGTTCTCAATCTTGTCGATTACCGTGTTCTGGCTGTTGTCGACAGGAGCCACGTAAGCGCAGATAATGCTGACCACCACCATAAAGGCAGCAAGGCCCCAAGTGGTTTTCTCAATCACGTCGGTAGTGGTGCGCACGCCGGCCACCTGGTTGTAGGAAGCGAAACTGGAGGCCAGTCCGCCGCCCTTCGACTCTTGAATCAACACGATGCCCACCATCAGGAGAGCAGCGATAACGATGAGGATAACTAAAAATGTGTAAGTTCCCATTTTGTCAATTATTTTTTATTATTATTGATGATTAATTTCTGTAAGAATCGAATTTGGTCTGCAAAGTAAACATTTTTTTTTGTATTCTCCAAACTTAATCGCTGAATTATTTCCAAAGCCTTGGAATAATTGCCCTGTTTGATGTAAATGCGGGCCAAAGTCTCGGTATAGTAGCCCTCTTCGGTGCTTTTTTGTGCATTTGGGGCACTGGTCTCGATTTCTGGTTTTAGTAAAGGATTTTCATTGAGTTTCAACTTTCCCTTGTCTTGTTCCAGGAACGAGTCAATCAGGCTCTGGCCTATGAGTTGCGGTGCCTCCTCGATGAACTGGCGGTCTTCGTCGCTCTCGCTCTCCAGCAGATAGGCAACATAGTCCACGGCGGCATCGGCGGGTGTCGGCTTGCGTTTCTCCTTTTTGACGGCCTGTTCGTCTTCCTTGGGCAGCGAGTCGAGGAAGTCGTCGATGAGCGAGAGAGTGCGGCTGTCGCGACTGTCGTCAGTAAGGGGCTTGGGGCTGTCGTCGGCTGTCTCTTTCTTCAGTCCGCGCAACTGGTAGTGGCCGGCCTCAATCATCTGGAAGAGCACCTTGCGGTCGGTGATGTAGATGGCAGCCCGCCGCAACTCGTCGTCGAAAGTGGGGTCGTGAAGCAGAAAAAGATTCTGCAGCATAAGCAGCCGCGCCGTCTGGAAGTACGGATAGAGCGCGAGTAGCGAGCGCAACTCGTAGAGAGTGTCGCGGTCCAGTCGCTCGGGATGTTCAATGAGTTCTGCTATCTCCATGGTTTCACCTTATCTTTTAATTACCAGTTGGCGACTGTGGCGTTGAAGATTTGGTCGGTAATGTCTTTCACCATCTGTGTCACCAGTTCCTCCTGCACCGAGTTGAGGCTCAGGTTCGAGTCGTAACTTTGCGTGGCCGTGAACTGCTGTTCGAAGTCGTCGTTATGGTTCACGTTGTTGGTGAAGCGCACATTGACAGTCATCGACAGTTCCACCTGGGCCGAGTGGCCTTCGGCGGAGACCGACTTGTTGCGCTGCTCATACTTCGTTATCTCGCCCTCCAGTTTCAGGTCGCCGTTACGCTTCACCTGGGTCAACTTGGTGTGATTGGCATACTGGTCTTTCAGTTGGTTGTTGAAGATGCTGGCCATTGGGCCCCACACGTAGGCCGAGCGGATGGGGAAGTCGGCTATCTGAATGGTTTTCGTTTTCGTGTAGTCGATGCTGGCGCCATTGAACTTATAACTGATGGAGCACGAGGAGAGGAGAAATGAGAAATGAAAAATGAGAAATATGATTACAAACGCCGTCGGACGCTGCAACCACCCAGGTTTTCCCTTTCCAAGTATTTGCCAAGTTCTAATCATATTTTTCATTTCTCATCTTTCATCTGTCCAGCCCGAACTGTTTCAGGCGGCGGTAGAGCGTGCGGTCGCTAATGCCCAGTTCCTGTGCAGCCTTGCTGCGGTTTCCGTTGTTGCGCTCCAAGGCCTTCACCAGCATCTGGCGGCCCAGTTCGTTCAGGTTCAGGTTCTCCTGTTCAGGCGCAGGCTCCACATATTCCTCGGCCACAGCGTCCTCCAGCGGGGGATTGGCTATTGCCTGATGCGGAGAAAGTGCCGTCGAAGGGGAAATGAAGGTGTGGGGCACGGCCTGCACATCCTCAATCTGCTTCTTCAGCATACTCATTTCGCGACGCATATCATTCACGTTGCCTCTCAATTCAAACAGAATCTTGTAGAGTATTTCCCGCTCGTTCTCGAAGGAGTGCTCGCCACCGCCCTTGGCGATGACCGCCAGTTGGGTGGTCTCGCGGTCCTGCGGGATGAACTGTGCCAGCACGTCGGGCGTGATGGTGCGCTCCTTGCTCAGGATGGAGATTTGCTCGGTGATGTTCTTGAGTTGGCGCACATTACCCGGCCACTTGTAGCGCATGAGCATCTGTTTGGCCTCTTCGGTCAGGACGACGCGCTCCATACGGTATTTCTCGGCCATCTGCATGGCAAAGAGGCGGAAGAGCAGCACGATGTCCTCGCCGCGCTCACGCAGCGGCGGCATCTGGATGGGGATGGAGTTCAGGCGGTAGTACAGGTCTTCACGGAAGCGGCCCTCGCTGATGGCCTGGCGGATGTTCAAGTTGGTGGCCGCCACGATGCGCACGTCGGTCTTGCGAATCTCGGTGCCGCCCACGGGAATGTACTCGCCCGTCTCCAGCACACGGAGCAGCCGTGCCTGCGTGGCCAGCGGCAGTTCGCCCACCTCGTCGAGGAAGAGCGTGCCCTTGTTGGCTACGCCGAAATAGCCCGGCGAGTCGCCGATGGCCCCCGTGTAACTGCCTTTCACGTGGCCGAAGAGTTCGCTGTCGATAGTGCCTTCGGGGATGGAGCCGCAGTTGATGGCAAAGTATTTCTCGCGTCTCCGTGGCGAGTTGTCGTGTATCACGCGGGGAATAATCTCCTTTCCCACGCCGCTCTCGCCGATGATGAGCACGCTCAAGTCGGTGGGCGCCACCTGTAGCGCCACGTCGAGCACGTGGTTCAGGGCATCACAGTTGCCCACGATGTTATACCTCTGCTTAATGCCTTGCAACTCTGTAGTTTTCATAACGGCTGACAAAATTACGCAATTTTTCCCGAACTGCTGTAATTTTGGCAGATTTTTTTTCATATTTTATGTTTTGCCACCAATAAACGAAACCACTTAGTTAGTGGCAGTCTTTTAGTGTTTTGTGTGCATTTTAATAAAAAATGCTTAAAACTGAGGCGATTGTGTGGCGTGATTCTGAAGAATTTGCTAACTTTGCAGAGATATTCATCAACTTACCCTGAAGAAGCTATGACCATTATCGGAATCGCTGGCGGAACGGGTTCTGGCAAGACCACCGTCGTAAAGAAAATTGCCGAAGTGCTGCCGCCTCATTGCGCGGCCATCGTTCCACTCGACTCTTACTACAACGACACCACGGGAATGACCGACGAGGAGCGCCGTGCCATCAATTTCGACCACCCCGACGCCTTCGACTGGAAACTGCTCACCGAGCACATCAAGCGCCTGAAGGCCGGCGAGGCCGTGGAGCAGCCCACCTACTCGTATGTGCTGTCGAACCGTCTGCCGGAGACGGTGCACGTAGAGCCGAAGCCCGTCATCATCCTGGAGGGCATTATGACGCTGCACTACAAGAAGTTGCGCGACATGATGGACTTGAAGATATTTGTGGACACCGATGCCGACGTGCGCCTTATCCGCAACATCCGGCGCGACGTGGTGGAGCGTGGCCGCACGGTGGATATGGTGCTGGAGCGCTACGAGAAGGTGCTGAAGCCTATGCACGAGCAGTTTATCGAGCCTACAAAGAAGTTTGCCGACCTCATCATCCCCTCTGGCGGCGAGAACAAGACGGGCATCCACATTCTGAAGACCTACATCGAGGGCATCGTGACGGGCGTATGACACGACTTTATCTGGTCCGCCACGGCGAGACTTTCGACAACGCACGGCAAATATTGCAGGGTCAGGTGCAGGGCGAACTGAACGAGACGGGCATCCACCAGGCCGAAGAGGTGCGCGACGCCCTGGCCGACGTGGCGACAGACGCCGTAGTGGCCAGCGACCTGTGGCGCAGCATCCAGACGGCCCGCATCGTGGCCGCCCCCCACCACTTGGAGGTGACGACCACACCGCTGCTGCGTGAGCGTGACTGGGGCGACTTCACGGGCAAGTTCATTCCCGACTTGAATAGTGTGAAAGTGTGGCCCGACAATGTGGAGCCGCTGCCGAAACTGCTGGAGCGTGCCGGCCGGTTCCTGGAGTTCCTGCGCACAAACTATCCTGGCCAGACGGTGATTGCCGTGGGCCACGGCATCGTGAACAAGGCCGTGCAGGCCGTCTTCTTAGGCAAACAGATGCACGAAGTGGTAAGAATGAAGAATGCCGAGGTGAGAATCCTCGACATTCCTTGAATTTTTTTCCTTATCAATACCCTATCTGCGTGAACCGCCGTTTCGGCTACCGCCACTACTGCTGTGTGTGGCGCCTCCGCTACTGCGGGTGGTACTGCCGTGACTGCCGCTGAAGCTGCCTGAACTGTGGCTGCTGGAGGGGCGGGTGCCACCGAAACTGCTGGAGCCGTGACTGCTGGAGGAACTGCTGCGGTTGCCGCTGTAACTGCCTGAACTTTGGCTGCTGGAGGGCCGGCCGCCACCGAAACTGCTGGAGCCGTGGCTGCTGGAGGAACTGCTGCGGTTGCCGTCGAACCTGCCTGAACTGTGGCTGCCAGAGGGCCGAGTGCCGCTAAAAGTGCCGGAACTGTGGCTGCTGCCAGTGGTGCTGCGGTTGCCGTCGAAGTTGCCTGAACGATTGCTGCCGTTGGGGCGGCTGCCGCCGAAACTGCTGGAGCCGTGGTCGTCATTGCGTATGCCGTCGGGGCGCCTGTCACCTCTTTGACCGCCTGCGGTGACGCGGGTGGAACTGCCGCCGTGGACGCTGTTACGATAGTCGCCGCGCTCCCATCCGTTTCTCATTCCCACGTGGGTGTCGCGCATGCTGTGGCCTGGGCGGAAGTGGTCGCGATGACCCTCATAATAGCTGCGTCCGCCGTTCATGCGCCAGCTGTGTGCGCCTCGGTAGGAGGCATAGAAGTGGGGCCGACCGAAGTAGAAGTAGTCGCGGTGCGGATAGCGGGCGTAGATGCCGAAGTGCCAGAAACCTGCCTCCCAATAGAGCGGGCGGAAAAAGTAGGTGGCTGCGCGGAACACATCCCACTGCCAGCCGTAGAGGATGAACTCCAGGTCGCGGTTGCGGCGCTCCCAACTCAGTCCGAACACGTCATACTGGCTGGTGACGCTCATCAGGTAGTCGAGGTTTATCTCGTAGGCGGCCTCATACTGTGCGTCGGTGAGGTTCAGTTCGTATGCCATTTTGTCCGTGAGGAAGAGGGCCTCGTTGCGTGCCTGCTCGTAACTCATGGCATTGGCCTGTGCTGTGAAGGTCAGCAGGGCAATCAGAGTGAAGAATATCTTTTTCATAGCTGTAATTGTTTTTGAGGATTATACATATTCGTTTCTTTTTCTGGTGCAAAATAACAACATTCTGCTGACCCTCGCAAAGGTTTTTCCCTAAACATAGTGGGGAAATTCCCTAAAATAAGTTCTTCACAGCTTTTGGAGTCCAGTTCTTAAAGAAGCGCAGCACTTTCTCCTGATTGTAGCCCTGCCCCTCTTCAAGAAAACTCGAATCCTGAATATGAATCACCTTACCCTCTTCATCAAGAACAACAAACACCGGAAAACCGAAACGACCACAGTTATCCAGTCGCTTCATCAATGACTTTGCCTGTTGTTGTTGCCTTTCACTTCCTGATTTGCGGGGATTGTAATTTACATGGATATACTCATAATTCTCGTCGACAACCTTGCTGATTGTTGTGTCATTCGTTATGAAGTCAGCAAACCGTAGGCACCAGGGACACCAGTTCCCACCTACTTGACAGATGACGAACTTCCCTTCAACTTTGGCCTTGACAAGTGCCTGGTCTATCTGCTCGATGGGGTTGATGTCCTCATTATAGACTTTTTTCAGCGTAGTCTGAGCTTCGGCTGTGACAGATAACAATATCGTCAATAATACAATGATTGTCTTTTTCATCATTTCACTTCGGCTATGACTTCGATTTCTACTAACGCCCCCTTCGGCAATGTCTTGACGGCTACAGCTGAACGGGCAGGATATGGCTCTGAGAAGAACTCTGCATAGATACTATTCATATCGGCAAAGTCGTTCATGTCTGCCATGAATACTGTTGTTTTCACAACATTGCTCATCGTTAGTCCTACTTCCTCCAGGATGGCTTTCACATTAGTCAAGGACTGACGGGTCTGTTCCTTTATTCCACCCTCTACAAATGCTCCTGTTGCAGGGTCAATGGGAATCTGACCTGAAGTATAGACGAGATTTCCAACTTGGATGGCCTGACTATACGGGCCGATGGCAGCTGGTGCCTTCTTAGTGCTTATAAGTTTCATATTGCAAATCGTTTATATAGTTTTCGATTCTCGCTAAATCTCGATTTTCGGCCCAAAATTACTAAAAATCGCTCAAAAAGAGCCATAAAGTAAGTGAACTTGTGTTATTTTGGCATTTTTTTACTGAAAATTGTGTAATTTTGTAGCCAAATCCGCGATTGAGCGAGTGTAGAGCCAAACATGTTTGAGCTTTACCGAGAGTGAGCGGATAATATAAATGAAAGATGAATGAATTTGTATGGAACAATTTGAAGTAATGTCACTACAACATATCGTCCTAATCTACCTTGCTGTCAACAACGTGGTCACTTTCTTCATATACGGTGTTGACAAGTGGAAGGCCAAGAAATCAAAATGGCGTATCAGAGAGGCTGCACTACTTGGATTGGCTGTACTTGGTGGCAGTATTGGAGCTTGGCTGGGAATGAAAGTCTGGCATCACAAGACCCAGCACAAAAAGTTCAAATATGGTGTACCCGCTATCATCATTGTTCAACTTGTATTAATCGCTTATTTCCTCTACAGATGAACATAGAAGAGTTCCGTGAATACTGTCTTTCTTTGCCCGGTGTGACAGAGGCAACACCCTTTGAAAAGTTTTTAAGGGGCAAGTTCTTGGACAAGCCAAGCGGCAGAGCCAGGCGCACCATACTCGTTTTCTATGTCAACAGCCATATATTCTGCTACTTCAATGTCGATGACTTCTCCAATATAACCATCAAGTGCAATCCTACAGAAATGACAGAGTTGAAGGAGAAGTATCAAGCTATAGGGGAACCATTCAACGGAGATAAGCGGTATTGGATAAGCGTTCAGCCTAATATGGACTTATCCGATGAAGAGCTGAAAGATTTGGTACGCAATTCATACGAGATAATAAAGAGCAAAAAAAGATGAATATCAAGATGGATCCAATGGGTAGAGCGATTACCGAATACTTCAAGAACAAGAAGGCAAGCAATCTCAGAGTGTTCTCCCCAATGTTTGAGGAGGACGAGATTCCCTTGACAACTCTCTTCCGTAGTTATGAGGATATGCCAGAGATAGAACGCAAGGCTCTCGATATGGTGAAAGGGAAAGTGCTTGATGTGGGGGCTGGCGCTGGCTGTCATTCACTTGTCCTTCAGGAACGAGGCATAGATGTGACTGCCATTGACATTTCCCCTCTTTCTGTAGAGACTATGAAGGAGCGTGGGGTTAAGACAGTGCTTGAACAGGACTTCTTTACTATGGAAGGACAGTACGATACCATCCTTATGTTGATGAATGGTATTGGCATCGTGGGAACCTTGGAGCGTTTGCCAGAGTTCTTCAAGCGGCTCGATAAGATACTGGCTCCTGGAGGTCAAGTACTTTGTGATTCATCTGATATAAGCTATGTGTTCGAGACAGAGGACGGAATCATTGAACTGCCCGACGACATGGGTTATTACGGAGAGCATAGTTTCCAGATGCAGTACAAGGACACCATCGGAGCCCCCTTTGACTGGCTCTATATCGACGCAGACACTCTGAAACAAAAGGCTGGGAGAAGCGGATATGCGGTTGAAGTGGTCGCTGAAGGTGAACATTATGATTATTTAGCGAGAATAACAAAGAGAGTATGACGATAAAGAACAGGCCAAACCCCAACGAGGCTTTCCCAAATCCAAACATTCCAAGCCTCTGTTATATCAAGAACGTGGTGAAGAACCCACATATCATCATCGGTGACTATACTTATTACGATGATGTGGATGGTGCCGACCAGTTTGAGAAGCACGTCACACACTTCTACGACTTCATCGGCGACAAACTTATTATCGGCAAGTTTTGTGCTATTGCCAAAGGTGTGGAGTTTGTGATGAACGGGGCCAATCACAGGATGGACTGCGTAACGACCTATCCGTTCTACATCATGGGTGGCGATTGGGGAAGTGCTATTGCACCTGTGAAGGAGGAACTTCCATTGAAAGGCGATACTATTGTTGGCAACGATGTCTGGATTGGTCAGAATGTTACGATTATGCCAGGCATACATATCGGCGACGGAGCCATTATCGGCACTAACTCGGTTGTTGCAAAGGATATTCCTCCGTATGCTATTGCCGTTGGGAATCCCTGTCGAGTAGTCAGGAAACGGTTCGACGAAGAATTGATAGAAATGTTACTCAAACTCCGATGGTGGGACAAGAGCATTGAAGAGATAGAAAACCTCATGCCAATACTATCGTGTAGTGATTTGGAGAAGGTCAAGGAAGAACTTAAGACAAAAATATGAATAATATGGAAAAGATATATCACTCCAGGACAAATATCAGCGAGGATGTACTGTTGCTAATGGCAAGGGTTTCAATACTTACCAAGCAACTGAATGGGCTGACTTTGACTGATCAGCCAAAGAAACAGGAAATCATCAATGAGTTGTTCGGCTCTGTTGGCACCAATCCTTTTGTGGGTGACAACTTCCATTGTGACTTCGGCAAGAATATCCATGTGGGTGACAATTTCCATGCAGACTACAACTGTACGATGCTCGACCTTGCAGAAATCCGCATTGGAAACAATTGCTTGATTGGCCCCGATGTGGGCATTTACACGGCAGGGCATCGATTAGAGCCAGAGGGCCGCACGGAGGATGTTTATGGGCTCTCCATCACTATAGGAAACGATGTGTGGATTGGAGGACATTCTACGATTCTTCCTGGTGTTACGATTGGCGATGGTGCCGTTATTGCTGCCGGTTCTGTGGTAACAACGGATGTACCACCCCGTTCTCTGGTAGCCGGCAATCCTGCAAAAGTAAAGAAAGAAATAAAGGCAATAGTATGATTATACTAATAACTGGTGCATCACTCACAGGGAAGACCCTTCTGGCACAGCGGATGCTGGAAGAGTATAGAATACCGTACGTCAGCATTGACCATCTGAAAATGGGATTGATCCGTAGCGGAATGACCGACCTTACACCAGAAGATGATGAGGTGTTGACCGATTACCTCTGGCCGATTGTGAGGGAAATGATAAAGACTGCAATTGAGAATCGGCAGAACCTTATCGTGGAAGGCTGTTATATTCCCTTTGACTGGAGGAAAGATTTTGATGAACAGTATTTGCCATCCATTCGGTTTGTCTGCCTTGCGATGACGGACAGTTTCATTGATGCTCATACCGATGATATTAAGAATCACGCTTCTGACATAGAATCCAGACTCTACGATGTGGACTTCACATCAAAATCTTTGAAAGAAGACAATCATTACTATATCAATGGCTTTGCCCAATATGGAGAGCAAATAGCGTTGATAGATACTGATTATGAAGATACAATAGCAACTATTTTAATAGAACAGGAACAGGTAATATGAGTTTCATCAAGTACATAGCAGACGAGAACCACTACAAAGAAGTCCTGACTTTGGTGGGTAAGGCCAGACAGACGGTGTGGATCGGGACGGCAGACATTAAAGACCTTTATGTCGACGACAAGCCATTCCTTGCCCAGATTGCCTCTTTGCTCAAAAAGGGCGTGGAGGTCAGGCTGATTCATGCGAAGGAACCTGGAACAGCATGGAGAGAGGACCACGAAAGGCATCCTATCCTCTACGATGGCATGGAGCGCGTGCTATGTCCGAGAGTCCATTTCAAACTCATTATCATTGACAGTACCATTGTCTACGTCGGTTCTGCAAACCTGACTGGTGCAGGAATGGGCATGAAATCGCCCCGAAAAAGGAATTTCGAGGCTGGTATCTTGACTGACGACCCTGAAATGCTTGAAGCGACCATCGAGCAGTTTGACAATGTCTGGATTGGCAAGTTCTGCAAGGGTTGTGGCCGACGTGAGTATTGTTCAGACCCAATAAAATGAAAAGATATGGGAAACGCAGATAATAAGGTTATGCTTGTTCCATTAGAACCAGATGACCGCGAACAGTTTATCATCGACAACCAACGGGCATTCAAACATGGGGCGCAAGAAGAGTTTGGTATGCGCGATGACCGCGTAGAAGAAGGAGAAGAGGTGATTTCACGAAAGACCATTGAGCGTTGCATAGACGGGAATCAGGCAGAGACCTATCGAATCGTCTGTGATGGTAATGTTGTCGGTGGTCTTATTCTTCAGATTGACCAACAGAACGCAAAGGGTGAACTGGGAATATTGTTCGTTCATCCAGAGGCGCACAGCAAGGGAATTGGTCAGGCAGCATGGAAAGCCGTCGAAGCCATGCACCCAGAGATTCGAGTGTGGGAAACCATGACCCCCTATTTTGAGAAACGTAACATTCACTTCTATGTCAACCGTCTGGGATTCCATATCGTTGAATTCTGGAACAAGTATCAACATGGCCCTGCGGTTCCAGAGGATCTTGAAGAGGACTGGAGTGAAGACGATGAAATGTTCCGATTTCAGAAAATCATGTGAAAAAGTTAGACGAATAGCAGATTATGGAGTGGAGTGTACTATCAGACAACCGCACAAATGACAGAAAACTTGAAACCGAGCATGGCCTGTCTATCCTGTTAGAGACAGGGAAGCATCGCATTCTGCTTGATACTGGAGCCAGTGATGTCTTTATCCGAAATGCTGAGAAGATGGGAATTGACCTCAGTATGGTAGATTACGTGTTTATCTCTCACGGGCACAGCGACCATGCAGGAGGGTTTAGGCATTTTATGGGCATCAATGACAAGGCTAAAGCCATCGTCTCACCTTATGCTATAAGCGGGAAGTTCTATTCTAAAAGGAACCGACGGCAAACCGAAAGCGAAGCCAAATGTCTGCACAGTATCACAGCACAATGGCCAGAGAACTTGCGAGACAGGCTCCTGATGGTTGACAAGACTTGTGTGATAACTGAGGGAGTGCACGTCTTAGCCCAGATTCCTCAAATTCATCCGATGCCGCATGGAAACCAGCATTTGCTTGTTCAGGACGGAAACGGTGACTATATGAACGATGATTTCCGTCACGAACTGGCTCTATATACAGAAGGACTATTGTTTACGGGATGTGCTCATAGTGGACTGGAGAACATTCTTTTTGCATGTCCCTGGCCTGTTCATACTGTTGTCGGCGGTTTCCATTTGCTTGACGGACAGGAATCGAAAGAAGAATTGACCAAATTAGCGCAAAGACTGAAAGACAATTATCCCAATACACAGTTCTATACCAGCCATTGCACAGGCGATAGCGTGTTTGAAGTAATGAAGAGTATCATGGGTGAACAACTGCACCCTTTCTGTTGCGGTACAAATATGAACATGCAATGAGTATGGAGAGGGCCATAAGAGAAGCAAGACCTACGGACATGGCTGAGATTATGAAGGTCATGGATGCTGCAAAGAAGATAATGCGGCAGTCTGGCAATATGCACCAATGGGGAGAGGGCTACCCGTCGGAGGCTGCCATTTTGGCTGATATGGAAAGGAATGGCGGCTTTGTCGTTGAAGATGACAAGCTTGTTGTCGGCTACTTTGCTTTCTTACAATCCCCGGAACCTACTTATGCCAGGATATATGAAGGCAAGTGGCTTGATGATGAACAGCCATATCATGTAGTCCATCGTATTGCCAGTTATCCAGATGCTCACGGTATATTCAGCAGCATCATGGACTTCTGTTTCTCGCATGACCCAAACATTCGCATTGACACCCATCAGGACAACAAAATCATGCAGCACAACATAGCCAAGCATGGTTTTACCTACTGTGGCATTATCTATTTGGCCTCTGGTGATATGCGATTGGCCTATCAAAAGATGTCGATCCCACGCCCGGAACTTTCGGCCTAAAGGTCAACCATTACGACGACAGGAAACATCTTTTGAACTCACTCTCAAAGTTTGGGGTCAGCACCCCTTTTCCCATTGCCCCCCGAATCTCCTGCATCGTCCAGAAGCGGCCACCATCCAGTTCTTCGGCCGAGGGGCGTATCTCACCGTCGTAGGTAGTTCGATGCACATATACCAGTTCACGCTCACGCTTGCTTTCAAACACATACTTGTCGATGAACTCTGGTTTGAAGTCGGCAATGCCCAATTCTTCACGCACTTCTCGATGCAGCGCCTCTTCTGGAGTCTCGCCGTAGTCGATGTGTCCTCCTACTGCTGTGTCCCACTTCCCTGGCTGGATGTCTTTCCAGTCAGGCCGTCTCTGTAGATAGACCTCCCCCTTGGAATTGAACACATGAAGATGCACAACGGGGTGAAGCAGTTTTGAACCACTATGGCACTCACCTCGTGTGGCAGAGCCTATCACCTTTCCACATTCATCAACTATCGGAAACAGTTCTTGTTGATTATCCATGTCATCTGTCAGTCATTACAGGCATATTTGCCTCTTTCCAAGCAATGATACCCCCTTTGAGATTTACGCACTTATATCCGATATCTGAAAGTTTCCCGGCAGCATTGGCTGAACGGCGACCACTACGGCAATAGATGGCAATCTTCTTGTAAATGGGCAAGGCCGTTTTCGCTTTCTCCACGAAATCGCTCTGGTTTTGGTCTATCAGAATGGCTCCCTGAATATGCCCATCCTTGAATTCGTCAGCAGTCCGCACATCAAGCACCACGACGTTGGTATCTGCCACCAATACAGCAAATCCCTCAACGTCTGTGTTTTCAAAATTTCCCTGGCCGCAAGCAGATGTCAGCCCCAACACGGCCAGTAAGTATGCAATAATCCTTTTCATAATCCAGTTCGGGATAAGAAAGTTTTGTAAAAATTTGGCAATCACAAAGATTCTTTGTACCTTTATAGGTGATTTCCAGTTACTTATAAAGCTGGGCAAAGAAACCATTATGATTACCGGGTACAAAATTACAGAAATTTTCTGTGCCGTGGATGAATTTTGCAAAGAATTTGACAGGCAGATTGACAAAAAGTCTCTGATGTCCTCCGATGGCAGGGTTCGCCGCTACCGCAAGGCATCGCTCTCAGACAGCGAGATTATGACCATTCTGATCATGTTCCAGTTCGGTTCCTTCCGCAACTTCAAGCACTACTACCTGTTCTTCATCCGTCAGCATCTGAAGTCCGATTTCCCCGATGCCGTGTCCTACAATCGCTTTGTGGAGTTGCAGAGCCGTGTGTTCTTCCAGATGATGTTCTTCCTGAATCT
>JAGCZA010000146.1 GCA_017960525.1 Prevotella sp. | reverse complement strand
CAAGCGTGGTCAGGTACTTGATGTCAGGCACATGCTCCTCGTTGTCGAGGATAGCCTCATAGAGGTGGCTGATGCTCCAGCGCAGGGGGATGTTGTAGTTGAACAGTTCCGAGAGTTTGGCGGCAGCCTTGCCCGTGTTCGTGTTGCGCCACGTGCGGAAGGGCACCAGAATCTCCTGCTTCTCGTTGAAGGCCATATAGCCGTGCATCATAGCCGAGAAGCCGATGGCGGCCAGCGACTCTATCTCGCAGTCGTACTGCTTCAGTACGTCCTTGCGCAACTCGGCATAGCAATCCTGCAAGCCATACCAGATAGCCTCGATACTATAGGTCCACAGGCCGTCGACGAGCTGGTTTTCCCACTCGTGCGAGCCTTGGGCGATGGGTTTGTTGTCCTGGTCGATGAGCACGGCCTTGATACGTGTGGAACCGAATTCGATTCCCAGAATGGCTTTTCCAGCCTCAATAGTTTGCTTTGCGGTCATAATATCTTTAGTTTAGGAAAATTTTGTCTGCAAAGATAACCTTTTTCCCGCAAACGGCCAAACATTTCACAGCAAAACGGCTTTCATTTCTATTCTTTTAACGGCAGAAGCGTTGATAGGGAGGGGGCGGCGATGCTGACGTTTCTAAAAATCATTGCTCTCATATTTGGTGGGTTTGCATTTTTTGCGTACCTTTGCAGTCGAAAAGCAAAACAGGCATTTATGATAGAATACATCAGGGGCGAAGTGGCCGAACTGACGCCGGCGCTGGCTGTAGTGGAGGCCGGCGGTGTGGGTTACGGCTTGAACATATCGCTGAACACCTACTCGGCTTTGCAGAAAGCGGGGCGCGAGGCCAAGGTCTATGTCTACGAGGCTATACGCGAGGATGCATACGTGCTCTTCGGCTTCAGCAGCAAGAAGGAGCGCGAGATGTTTGAACTGCTCATCACCGTGAGTGGGGTGGGAGCCAACACGGCACGTATGGCCCTTTCGGGTATGACTGTTGGCGAACTGTGTTCGGCCATCTCCACGGGCAACGCCAAACTTATCCAGGGCATCAAGGGCATTGGGAAGATGACGGCACAACGCATCATTGTGGATTTGCGCGACAAGATTGTGGCCCTGGGCATCGCCGATGAGATTCCCGCCGGTGGCTCGGTGCAGGCTCCGGTGAACAATGCCGTGCGCGACGAGGCCGTGGCAGCGCTCACCATGCTGGGCTTTTCGCCTGCTCCCACACAGAAGGTGGTGGTAGCCATCCTGCAGGAGCAGCCCACGCTGCCTGTGGAGCAAGTAGTGAAACTGGCACTCAAGCAAATAAAATAAACATAATATCAACAAACTATGGCAAAGAAAGCACTTCTGATGATTCTCGACGGATGGGGAATCGGTCAGCACGGACGGGGCGACGTGATTTACAACACCCCAACACCTTTTTTGGATTATCTTAATGCCACATCGGCTCACTCACAACTGCAGGCCAGCGGTGAGGACGTGGGACTGCCCGACGGACAGATGGGTAACTCGGAGGTGGGACACCTCAATATCGGCGCAGGCCGCATCGTTTATCAGGACTTGGTGAAAATCAACCGCGCCTGCCGCGACAACTCCATCGTGGAGAACCCGCAGGTGAAGGCCGCCTACACCTACGCCAAGGAGAACGGCAAGAAACTCCACCTGATGGGTCTCTGCTCCGATGGCGGCGTCCACTCCAGCCTCGACCATCTGTTCAAACTCATCGAAGTGGGCAAGCATTATGGCCTGAAGAACCAGACCTTCGTCCATTGCTTTATGGACGGACGCGACACCGACCCGAAGAGCGGCAAGGGCTTCATTCAGCAGGTGACGGATGTCTGCGCCAAGAACGATGCCGCTATCGCCAGCATCGTGGGGCGTTTCTACGCCATGGACCGCGACAAGCGCTGGGAGCGTGTCAAGGAGGGTTACGACCTCATCGTCAATGGCACCGGCAAGCAGGCCACCGATATGGTGCAGGCCATGCAAGAGAGTTATGACGAGGGTGTCACCGACGAGTTCATCAAGCCTATCCACAACGCCAGCGTCAACGGTTGCATCGAAGAGGGCGACGTGGTTATCTTTATCAACTTCCGCAACGACCGTGCCAAGGAACTCACCATCGTGCTCACCCAGCAGGATATGCCGGAGCAGGGTATGAAGACCATCCCCGGCCTGCAGTACTACTGCATGACGCCCTACGATGCCAACTTCACAGGTGTGCACATCCTCTTCCCGAAGGAGAACGTGGAGAACACGCTTGGCGAATATCTTTCGGCACAGGGAAAGAAGCAGTTGCATACCGCCGAGACGGAGAAGTACGCCCATGTGACATTCTTCTTCAACGGCGGTCGCGAGGCTCCATTCGACGGCGAGGACCGCATCCTGGTGGCCAGCCCGAAGGTGGCAACCTACGACCTGAAGCCGGAAATGAGCGCCTACGAGGTGAAGGACAAGTTGGTGGCCGCTATCGCCACACAGCAGTACGACTTCATCGTGGTCAACTTCGCCAATGGCGACATGGTGGGTCATACGGGCGTGTATAACGCCATCGCCAAGGCTGTTTGGGCCGTTGACAAGTGTGTGGAGGCCGTCATCAAGGCTGCCAAGAAGAACGGCTACGAGGCCATCATCATTGCCGACCACGGCAATGCCGACAATGCCATCAACCCCGACGGCACGCCCAACACGGCCCACTCGCTCAATCCCGTACCCTTTATCTACGTGACCGACAACAATAGCGCCACGGTGAAGGACGGCCGACTGGCCGACGTGGCTCCCAGCATCCTCCACATCATGGGACTGGAGCAGCCGAAGGACATGACCGGGGAGTGCCTGATTACCGATTAACAAATAACAGGAACAACGATGCAAAGTGATCCCAAGCAGTGCCTCTACTGCACGAACAACCAGACTCTGCACGACCTGATGATTGAGTTTGCACAACTCAAGGTGTCGAGGGCTTTCCTTTTCAAGGAGCAGACTTACCGTGGCCGCTGCCTTGTGGCCTACAACGGGCACGTGAACGACTTGAACGAACTTTCTGACGAGGAGCGCAACGACTTTATGGCCGACGTGACCCGCGTCACCCGTGCTATGCAGCGTGCCTTCAATCCCGAGAAAATCAACTATGGCGCCTATAGCGACAAACTCTCGCACCTGCACTTCCATCTGGCTCCCAAGTATGTGGATGGCCCCGACTATGGCGGCACTTTCCAGATGAATCCTGGCAAGGTGTACCTCACCGACGCGGAATACAGCGAGATGATTGACAGGCTGAAGGCTTGCCTGTAGTCGATGGAGTAAAAAAAGAGGCAGGAACTGAACCTTTCGGTCAGTTCCTGCCTTACTTTATGAGTGTTGTCTGATTTACTCAGCCACAAGGGTGAAGCGACGGAAAGCCGTAATCTTCAGGTCCTTGTCCTGCTGTTTCAGCCAAGCGCTAACGGTCATCTTGTCGCCGTCGCCGAACTGGAACTCCTGGTCAATGAGGCAACTCTCCTTCTTGAACTTCTCCACGCGGCCACGAGCGATACCCTCAATCATGGGCATCTTCAACTGGGCCTCACCTTCGACCTTGCCCTCGGCAATGATCTTGCGGGCCTCGTCAGCCTGCTCCTTGGTGATCCAACCCTTGGTGGTGTTGCTCTCGATGTGGTCTTCACTGTCTACGTGGGTGGGGTTGATGCCAGCCTTCTTCAGTTTCATGTCGATGAACTTCTGCACCTGCTCCAGTTTCGTTTTCTCCACGGCGGTCTTGTACTCCTCGTCGAGAATCTTCGGGTCGATGCTGTCAGCGTCGAGTGCCACGGGCTTCATGGCAGCCACCTGCATGGCCAACTTGTGGCCAATCTCCTGGGCTTCCTTGTTGGTCTGAACCATTGTGCAGAGCATGTGCTTGCCCATGTGGTCGTAGACCTCTACGTTTTCGCCTTCGAGGATGAGGTAGCCGTCGAGTTCCATCTTCTCGCCGGTGATGCCAGAGCGCTGTGTGACAGCCTCCTGCACCTTCTGGCCGTTCAGGTCGAGTTCCTTCACCTCGTCAAGGGTCTTGCACTTGGCAGCCACAGCGGCGTCGAGGATGCTGCGGGTCAGTGCGATGAAGTCGGGGCCGTTGGCCACGAAGTCGGTCTCGCACTTCAGGGCGATCATAGCGGCAAAGCCGTTCTCGCTCTTCACCAGGACACAGCCGTTGCTGGTCTCGCGGTCGCTACGCTTGGCAGCGATGGCCAGACCGCGCTCACGCAGCAGTTCCTTGGCACGGTCGAAGTCGCCCTCGGCCTCGGTCAACGCTTTCTTCACATCGGCCAGGCCGGCACCGGTCATGGCACGCAGTTTCTTGATATCATCAATTGAAATTGCCATTGTTGTTTACGATTTACTGATTTACGATTTACAATTTGTTGTTTGTGTTACTCAGCAGCGGGTGCTTCCTCTTCTGCTGCGGGAGCCTCTTCTGCTGCGGGGGCAGCCTCCTCAGTAGCCTTGCGCTGGCGGCGGGCACCAGTGGCGCGGCGGGGCTGGACTTCCACTTCCTCGGCCTCGGTCTGGGCCTCGGCAGCCTTCTCGTCGGCCTTCTCAGCCTTGCGCTCCTCGATGCCTTCGGCAATAGCGGCGCAGCAAGCGTTCAGGATGGCCTCGACGCTGTCCTTGGCGTCGTCGTTGGCAGGGATGACGAAGTCGATGTTCTTGGGATCGCTGTTGGTGTCGACGATGCCAATCACGGGAATACCCAGACGGTTGGCCTCTTTGACGGCGATGTTCTCCTTCATCACGTCGACCACGAAGAGTGCGCTCGGCAGACGGGTCATGTCAGCGATTGATCCCAGGTTCTTCTCAAGTTTGGCGCGCTGGCGGGTCACCTGGAGCAGTTCGCGCTTTGACAGGTTTCCGAATGTGCCGTCGGTCATCAACTTGTCGATGTTGGTCATTTTCTTCACAGCCTTGCGGATGGTGGGGAAGTTGGTGAGCATACCGCCCGGCCAACGCTCGATGACGTAAGGCATATTGATGCTTGTTGCCTTCTCGGCAATGACATCCTTGGTCTGTTTCTTAGTACCTACGAAGAGCACCTTCTTACCCTGGCGGGCAATGTTTTTCAGGGCCTCGGCAGCCTCGTCAATCTTCATGACGGTCTTGTGGAGGTCGATGATGTGTATGCCATTACGCTCAGTGTAGATGTAGGGAGCCATAGCGGGGTTCCACTTGCGCTTCATGTGGCCAAAGTGGCAGCCAGCCTGCAGCAACTGGTCAAAATTTGTTCTTGCCATTGTTTCTTAAATTGGTTTTAATTGTTGTTTACGTTCTGTTTTAATTCAGCCGGCAGGTAGTCGGACTGTTTCGAGTCCTGCCGGTTTAGATGCTAAACATGTCCAGTAGATATTAACGCTTACTGAACTGGAAGCGACGACGTGCCTTGGGCTGACCGGGCTTCTTGCGCTCCACCTCGCGGCTGTCGCGGGTCAGGAAGCCTTGCACCTTCAGTGTCTTCTTGTCTTCAGCATTGATTTTGACAAGTGCGCGGGCGATGGCCATGCGCAGAGCCTGGCTCTGGCCGGTGAAACCACCACCGTCGAGGTTCACCTTGATGTCGTACTTCTCCATGCAGTCGAGCACCATCAGGGGCTGCTTCACCACATACTGAAGAATGGCTGAGGGGAAATACTCGGTTAAGTCCTTCTTGTTGATCGTAATCTTGCCAGTACCTTCCGACAGATAAACGCGAGCCACGGAGCTCTTGCGACGACCTATTGCATTGATGTATTCCATATTAATCTTCAATTTTCAATGTTCAATATTCAATCTTACTTGTACTGGTTGATGTCGATAGCCTTGGGCTTCTGGGCCTCGTGCTTGTGCTCAGTTCCGTCGTAGATGTACAGGTTGTTCAGCAGGCTGCGGCCGAGGGGGCCTTTGGGCAGCATGCCCTTCACAGCGTGCCTCAGGATGCGCTCCACGCCGAATGACTTCTTGCGCAGTTCGGCGGGGGTGTTGAAACGCTGGCCACCGGGATAGCCCGTGTAGCGTGTATAGACCTTGTCGGTCTCCTTCTTGCCGGTGAACTTCACCTTGGCGGCATTAATGATGATGACATTGTCGCCGCAGTCAACGTGCGGGGTGAAACTGGGCTTATACTTGCCACGAATCAACTTTGCGACCTTAGAAGCCAGACGTCCCACTACCTGGTCGGTAGCGTCGATGACGACCCACTCCTTCTTGGCTGTCTCCTTGTTGATAGAGACGGTCTTGTAACTTAAAGTGTTCATTTCTCTAAAATACTAAAAAACAGTTCTTTACATTTTCTGGCTGGCACGGGGCCTGCCCTTACATTTTCTTTGCTGGCGCCGATTCACAAACCACGCCGTCCGGCCAAAGACGGTCGCTATTTACACGGACATCCACGGGGATTCTAAGACCCTCCCCAAATAATCGGACTGCAAAGGTACTGCTTTTCACCATAATAGAAGCATCTGGGAAGCACCCAACCCCTCATAATTATGGTTATTTAACAGATTTAACCATCATTAGGAACTCGCGGATTCAACTGGCAACTGCAATTTCTTTTTTTATTGTATAAAGTCCTCTTCGTCCTCCAGAATCTCTTTGACGGCGATAGTCAGCAGGTCTGTGCAGACGTTCAGATAATGTTCCTTTTCCCATCTGTGCGTAATCCGCCCCATACCCGTTCACTTTCCGGGGGCTATTCAAAGCCCCAATGAGGCATGAAAAAGCCTTGTTTTGATGTCTATTCATTCTGAAAAAGAACGAAAAGTGAACATTATGGACATTGAAACGACATTTTT
>JAGCZA010000145.1 GCA_017960525.1 Prevotella sp. | reverse complement strand
CTTTGGTTCGTCCAAACTCATAGTTTGGTTCGTCCAAATTTTGGGTCAGTTGTTTTCTTCGGTGTATCACGGCGCAGCAGCTTCCCGCCCCTGACGGGGAGGGGAGTTTCATCCGGGATATGGACTTTTTTTAAAGTAGATTCTTCTATAGGTTTTTCAGGATGTTGAGCAAGGCTTCGGGTAGGGCACCACTTGGTTGCCGGGGGGAAAGGAGCAGCTTGACGATAGCTGGGGTGTCTGGAATCGCAAATCCCTGATTACCAGTCCAGCCCGTGTTCCAGGAGTTGTCGGCTTGGGTGACGGTGGTCTCGGCGGCTGTGGCAAGGTGTTCGCCACTGGTCGGGCTGATGCTGATGCAATAGCTGATGTCAAGGGTGCAGGGAAAGGGGTTGCCAAAGCCGTAGTTGATTTCGTTGCCGATGGCGAGGCAATGGCTGATGGCCATGTGGCCGGCGTTGTTGTTCTGGTCGAAGCCCTTCTTCCGGTGGCCCACGGCAAGGCAATGCCTCAGTTCGGTGTCGTGGCGGGTGTAGTTGCCGCTGGCCTTGTTGTCCTTGCCCTGTCCTCCGAGCTTGAAGCCGTTGGGGTTGCCTCCGTTGGGGAAGTGTGCAAAATCTTTGCCTTTCATACAGGTGAGTGTGCTGTCTACGCCGTTTGCTCTCGGATGTGACGACAGGTCGAAGTGGGCAGGTCCGTTGTTGTAGGTGACACAATAGAGGTAGACGGTTGGCGTGTCCTTCGACTCACGCTGGAAAGAGTCCCATCCGTCGTCAGAGTTGTTCCAGGCGCGGCATCCGATGTAGGTGTTTCCTGGGAATGGTGCTCCTCCCTGCTTGTCGGCAAATCCGTCGGCGTTTACTCCGTTGTCCTGGTAGTCGAAATTGTCGTGGGAATCGCAGTTGACGACTGTGTTGTAGCCCCCTTTGCGCAGCTGTATGCCCGAGTCGCAGCAGCCGTAGACATCGAGGTTTTCGAGTATGCAATGAGAGGCGTTTTCGAGCCAGATGCCTTTTTTGCCAGCATAGCGGATGGTGATGCCCCGGATGTGGATGAAGTGTCCTGAGACTTTGATGCCGTTGGTGCCGTTGGGCTGTTTGCGAAAGTCGATGACGGGCCTGGCTCCGCTCATTGGACAGATGGTGGCCCACTTGTCGGCCTTTCCACTTATATTGACAACAAGCGTCTTCTTCAGGTTATACTGGCCATCTGCCAGATAGAGCGTGTCGCCTGCCTTGAGCGTGTCGACCATCGCCTTCAGACTTCCTGGACTTTCCGGGGAAAGACCTTCAGGATCGGTGCCTTTGGGCGCAGCATAGCGTACAACAGCCATGCTGGCATTGGCAATAACCAATGCCAGCATAGTCAGGATGAATGTCTGCGGTCTCATTGTTGCGTAGGAGTCAAAGTCCTCTTGCTTTCAGCAGGCTGGAGGCATCGGGCTGGGCCATGCCGGTGAAGTCGGTGAACATCTGCATCAGGTCGCCGGTGTTGCCACGGCTCAGAATCTTGTCGCGCATATCCTGGCCTGTTTCTGGAACCAGAGGGCCTCGCTGGGCAAAGACGTCGGCAATGTTCACGGCCAGCACTTCCGTCCACAGATAACTATAGTAGCCGGCAGCATAGCCGCTCGCCCAAACGTGGTTGAAGTAGCTGGTGCCGTAGCGGGGCGGAATCTGCGGGTTCAGCAGCCCCACTTGGCGCAGGGCCTCTTTCTCGAAGGCAGGAGCCTCTTCTGGCGTGGGAATCTGGCTGGCAGGCAGCATGTGCCAGGCCAGGTCGACGCAGGTGGCGGCAAGGTTCTCGCCGAGGGCGTAGGCTGTCTGGAAAGTGATGCTCTTCAGCATGCGTTCCTTCAGGTCGGCAGGCATGGGCTCGCCGGTGTCGCAATGGCGGGCGTAATTGTCGAAAATCTCAGGAATGGAGGCAAACGACTCGTTGAACTGTGACGGCATTTCCACGAAGTCGCGGGCCACATTAGTGCCTCCCAGACGGTAGTACTGGCAGTCGGAAAGGATGCCGTGCAGGGCGTGTCCGAACTCGTGGAACATTGTCGTCACCTCATCCCACGTCAGCAGCGACGGTTTTCCTTCGGGAGCCTTGGCACTATTACACACATTGTATATAATAGGCAGTTGCTGGCGCTGGCGGCTCTGCTCGGCAAAACCGTCCATCCATGCGCCGCCACGCTTGGTGGGACGGCGGAAATAGTCGCAGTAGAAGAGTGCCTTTTGCTTGCCGTCTTTGTCGAACACCTCGAAGACACGCATATCGGGGTGGTAGGTGGGAATGTCGGTGCGCTCCTTGAACGTGAGGCCGTAAACGCGGTTTGCGGCGTAGAAGACACCGTTCAGGAGCACGCTGTCGACATTGAAGTAGGGCTTCACCTCGTCATCGCTGATGTCGAGCATCTGCTTTTTCATCTTGGCCGAATAGTAGAAACGGTCGTAGGGCTGCAGTTGGAAGTCAGGGCCTTCGCTCTGGCGGGCGAAGTCCTCGATGGCTTTCGTCTCAGCATCGGCCTTCGGCGTGTACTGGCTGATGAGACTCTTCAGGAAGGCGTAGACATTTTCAGGTGTCTTGGCCATCGTGTTGTCCAGCGAGTAGGCGGCATAGTTGGGGAATCCCATGATTTCGGCCTGCTCGGCACGCAGCTTGGCAATCTCGCAGACAATGGCAAACGTGTTGTATTTGCCGGTGCCGTCAGCGCGGTGGATAGATGCCTCATAGACCTTGCGGCGCAAGTCGCGGTTGTCAAGACTGGCCAGCGGAGCCTGCTGCGTGGTGTTCACGATGACGATGGCGTAAGGTGCCTTGCCGCCACGACTCTCGGCATCCTTTGCACATTGGGCAATGTCGGCGTCGCTCAGTCCCGCCAGGTCTTCCTTGTTTTCCACCCAGACAACAGCCTCGTTGGTGGCTTCGGGCAGTATGTCGCCCCATTGCTGCTGAAGGTCGGCGATGCGAAGGTTTATCTCCTTCATCCGCTCCATCTTGTCGTCGGACAGCAAGGCACCCTTGCGGACGAATTCCTTGTAGATTTCCTCCAGGAGCTTCTTGTCCTCGCCCGTAAGCGTGTCGTGCTCTCGGTCGTACACTTGACGTATGCGCTCGAAGAGGGGTTTGTTGAACATAATTTCGTTCTCCAGGTCGGTGAGCATAGGCTGCACCTGCTTCTCTATCTCGCCTAACTCCGGCGTCTTGTCAGCCTCGACAAGGGCGAAGAAGACGGGGCGCACACGGTCAAGCAATCGTCCACTCTCCTCGTAAGCGATGATGGTGTTCTCGAAGGTGGCAGAGTCCTGACAGTCCACAATCTTCTGGATGTTTTCCCGCTTCTGTGCGATGGCAGCCTCAAAGGCGGGCAGATAGTCAGCTGTCTGGATTTGGCTGAAGTCGGGGGCACCGAAAGGCAGGGTGCTCACCTGCAACAAGGGGTTCTCACGCTGAGCCTGCTGACAGGCACAGAACTGCATCGTCATAGCAGACGACATTGCAATAGCCATAATAGTCTTTTTCATAGTTTTATACTGTATTTTGTGGTTTATCTTCCAAGAAAGCACGGACATTGCCAATGGCCACTTCCAACAGGCGTGAACGAGCCTCCTTTGTGGCCCAGGCAATGTGGGGGGTGATGTAAGCGTTGGGCTGCCGCAGCAGGGGATTGTCGGAGCGGGGAGGCTCTTCGGAGAGCACATCGGCGCAGAAGGCAGCCAGCCTTCCGGCAGCGAGGGCATCGGCCACGGCCTGGTCGTTTATTAATGGCCCCCGGCCTGTATTGATGAGTATGGCCGTGGGCTTCATCTTCGAGAGGGTGCCGACGTTGATGAAGTGGCGGGTGGTGTCGGTCAGCGGGCAATGTAGCGAGAGCACATCCGACGTGGCCAGCAACTCGTCCAAGCCCACTTTCCTAACGCCTTCTGGTAATGCTTCGGCCTTCTTGCTGGTCAATGCCTGCACTTTCATACGAAAGGCGAGGGCAATCTGTGCCACGCGCATCCCGATATTACCCAGCCCCACTATGCCGAAGCACTTACCGTCCAGTTCAGTCAGCGGCGTGTCCCAATAGCAGAAACAAGGGCTTTCACTCCAGCGGCCTTTGCGGTTCAGGTCGGTATAGTGCTCTATGCGGTTTGTCACTGTCAGCAGATGGGCAAATACCATCTGGGCCACGCCCTCTGTGCTGTAAGCCGGCACGTAGGTCACCGTGACACCCCGCTCGTGGGCTGCCTCGACATCCACAACATTGTAGCCCGTGGCCAGCACGCCAATATATCTGAGGCGTGGCATTAGTGCCAACTCCTTGCGGCCTATAATCACCTTGTTGGTCAGTACTATGTCTGCATCGGCAGCCCTCTGCTCCAACTCTTCCGGCT
This sequence comes from Prevotella sp., assembly GCA_017960525.1. Lineage (GTDB taxonomy): Bacteria > Bacteroidota > Bacteroidia > Bacteroidales > Bacteroidaceae > Prevotella. Next base: position 76,237 of record JAGCZA010000145.1, on the reverse strand, counting down.
TAGTCAGGTCATACACCTTCACCTCGCCCAATTCCTCCAGCCTGCTCCACGACAAATCGCCAGGATTGGCAGCACATCCGTCGAGTACAACTATCTTCATCATCGTTTGTTTTTGTGAATACGGTGCAAAGGTAAACAATTTCGTGCAGAAACACGAAAGAAAAACAGTTTTTCTTTTTATCAATCATAGTATCGCTTCTGAAAATGTTAAAGATGGGTAAAAAACGGGGCTGGGGCAACGGGATTCAGAAGAAAAGTCGTAATTTTGCAATCTCTTTTTAGGTAATAACGGAAAAAGAAGCGTGAAAATACAACAAGTGCTGAGCGCCCTTGAACAGTTCGCGCCCCTGCCGCTACAGGAAAGCTGGGACAATGCTGGCCTGCAGATTGGGTTGACAGAGGCGGAGGTTTCAGGGGCATTATTGTGTTTAGACGTCACCCCCGCCATTATCGACGAGGCTGTCCGTTGTGGCTGCAACCTGGTGGTGAGCCACCACCCACTGCTGTTCCGGGGACTGAAGCAAGTGGCCGACGCCAACGACGTACAGCGCACAGTTTGGCAGGCCATCAAGCACGACATCTGCGTGGTATCGATGCACACCAATATGGACAATGCCCGCGACGGCGTGAACTGGAAGATGGCAGAGCGGCTGGGACTGACGGAGGCGGAATTCTTCGCCCGCAAGACGGTGGGCGACATCGATTGCGGCAGCGGCGTAGTAGGCCTACTGCCCCACTCCACCGACGCCCGCACTTTCGTCGAACAGGTGAAAGCAGCGTTTGGCGTAGCCTGTGCCCATTGCAACGAACTGCTGGCACGCCCCATCAGGAAGGTGGCGCTCTGCGGCGGCGCAGGCGATTTTCTGCTCGACGAAGCCATCGGAACAGGTGCCGACGCCTTTATCACGGGCGAAATGCACTACCACCAGTATTTCGGACACGAGCAGGAGATACAGATATGCGTCATTGGCCACTACGAGAGCGAACAGTTCACCAGCGAGGTGTTCAGGACCGTCATAGAGCGCAGCTGCCCAGGCGTAAGATGCTGTATAGCAAAGACTAAGACTAACCCAATTATTTATTTATAACTATGGCAAAAAAAGATCCAACAGACTTGAGTGTGGAAGAGAGACTGAAAACCCTGTTCCAACTGCAGACGGCCCTTTCGGCCATTGACGAAAAGAAAGCACTACGTGGCGAATTGCCACTGGAAGTGGAAGACCTGGAGGCTGAAATAGAAGGCCTGAGCACCCGCATTGAGCGTATTGAGGGCGAAATAGGTGAGTTTGAGCGCGCCATCTCCCAGAAACGCGGTGAAATCATCGAGTCGGAAAACACGGTGGAGCGCTACAAGCAGCAACTGAACGACGTGCGCAACAACCGTGAGTACGACACGCTTTCGAAAGAAATCGAGTACCAGACGCTTGAGATAGAGCTATGCAACAAGAAGATTGCCGACGCGGAGAAGCGCATTGCCGAGAAGCAGGCAGAGCTGGAGACCAGCAAGGCCACCCTGGCCGAGCGTAAGGAAGACCTGGAAGTGAAGAAGAGCGAACTGGATGAAATCATCGAGGAAACCCGTGCCGAGGAAGAAAAGTTGAAGGACAAGGTCTACGACTATGAAGCCAAGATTGACCCCCGTCTGCTCAACTCATTCAAGCGCATCAGGAAAAACGCCCGCAACGGTCTGGGTATCGTTTACGTGCAGCGCGATGCTTGCGGCGGCTGCTTCAACAAAGTGCCGCCCCAGCGCCAGCTCGACATCAAGATGCACAAAAAAATCATCGTCTGCGAGTATTGTGGCCGCATCCTCATCGACCCAGAACTGGCCGGGATGAAGGTTGAAAAGCCTGTGGCAGCCGAAGAAAAGAAGACAAGGAGGCGCACAGGCACCACCTCGTCTACAGCCCGTAAGACCGCTACGTCAAAGAAAGCCACTGATGCCAGTGACATGGCGTAACGTTCCGACTTCGTATTATTTATAGTCGCGTATTCTTACGTCGATGCCAGTGCCTATGAGTTTCATAGGCACTTGGTTTATAGGTGTATCACCGAAATGATAGGGGAAGAGCACTTTAGGTTTGATGGTGTTGGCAGCCTTCACCAGTTGGTCTATTGTCATGGTGTAGGGCTGGTTACACGGCAAAAATGCCACGTCGATGTCTTTCAGCTGATCCATTTCGGGAATATCTTCCGTGTCGCCGGCAAAGTAGATGCGCAGGCCGTCGAATGAGATGATGTAGCCATTGTCACGGCCCTTGGGATGGAACTTCTCCCTACCCTCAGTAGTGTTATAGGCCGGTACGGCCCATATTCGGATATGTGCATTGTAAGTGATGCTGTCGCCATTGTTCAATACCAATCCACGGTGGAGCATACCGTTCACCGCCTTATTGGTATAGACAGTGGTGGCAGGAGAGGCAAGATGTCCAATGGCCAGATTGTCGTAGTGGTCAAAGTGCTCATGGGTCACCAGCACAATGTTTGCCTTGGGCATCAGAGAGAAATTGGTCTTCGGTTCAAGGCTGCTGACAGGGTCTACATAAATGTTCATACCATCGTATTCGATATGGACGCTGGCATGCTTGATGTGGTTAATCGTGACGGTCTTGCCCGACGGGGCTTTGAATACGTCCTGTTTCTGTGCAGCTGTCATAGTCATAGGCAGCAGGCAGAGAGCCAAAAAGATTTTTCTATTCATAACTATTTGATAATTAATTCTTTCCAACTATTTCCAAAATTCTGACAGCATCTTCGTCGCCTTCAGCCTTTTCTTTCCGCAGTTCTTCGAGTATCTCCTTGCCGTCCTTCGGATTGTTGACAGCCTTCTTCAGCCAAGACTTGGCCTTGTCAGCATCGGCAGCAATACCCTTTCCCTTCAGATAAGCCTTGCCCAGGGCCAACTGTCCATCGCCGTTGTCCTGCTTGGCCGCCTTGACGAACCACTCCACAGCCTTCTTGCGGTCTTTTTCAACACCAGTGCCGTTTTTCAGACATTTGCCAACCTGATACTGAGCCTTGGCCGAACCTTGCTTGGCTGACTTCAGGTACCATTCGTATGCCTTTTCGTCGTTTTTCTCCACGCCGTGACCCTTGTCATAGCAACGACCCAGCCGGTACTGGGCTTTCTTGTGACCCTTTTCGGCTGCCGTCTGCAATTTGGGTACAGCGGCAGTATAGTTCTTGGCGTCGTAAAGTTTCTTGCCCTCTTCATAGAGCTTTTCAGCACTCTGTGCCAACACGCCTGTGCAAATGGTAAGCAATAAGACTAACAGTAATTGTCGCATAGCTAATAGAATGTTTTTACTTGGTTATTTCCGTAATGGCTTCGCCCGAACAGGCGTTGGGCTGCTGAATGTGAAGCAACTGGCATACGGTGGGGGCGATATCGTTGACATAAACTTCTCGACTGGTGGCTCCTCGGCTAATATGCCATCCATAGAACAAGAGAGGGATGTGGGCATCGTAGGGATTCCATTCACCGTGAGTGGTGTGGGTTGGAGACAGTTTGTCCCCCCAACTAAAATACTGCGGTTCAGGGATGAAGATAACATCGCCTGAACGACGGGGATGATAGCCCATCAGAATACGGTCAACCAACAACTGTGGCAAGGCGGCTGTGCGCACGTGCTCCATATCGACCGCCGCAACGACGCCCTGCTGCTTGCCAAGAAAGTCTGCAACGACCTTCTTCACCTGCTGCAGGTCAAGTTTTTGTTCAGCAATGCTCCTGTGGTCCAGGAAGACGCGATAGTCCATAATGTCACCCACGACCGACCTGGTGGCTCCCAGGCGAAGGGACACTTCGTCTTCTATACTGTTCTTTAGGCTGCTAATATACAAAGGCCCTGCTGGCAGATGATGCTCGTTCATAAACTTCCAGTTGTGGGCCGCACCGTGGTCGGCAGTTAGGAAGAGCAGATAGTTCCCCTCTCCCACCTGTTCGTCGAGGGCTTTAAGCAGACGGCCCAAATCACGGTCAAGAGAAAGATATGCCTCGTCTGTATGACTGCCACGGGTGCCCCATTCGTGGCCAATGACATCGGTCTGACTATAACTCACGCAGAGCATATCGGTAACCTCGCCACGCCCCAGATTCTCTCCTTTCAAAGCGGCAATGGCCATATCGGTGATAATGGTGCCACAGAGGGGGGTGTAGCCGATGCGCTCGCCAGCCTGCTTTGCCTCCTTGTTCTGGCTGATGGCCTTGTTCACTCGAAGGGCATAGTCTGGCAACTCCTGCATATAATAGGTACTCGACACAAAACACAAGTTCTTGGTGTCCAGCCAGTAGGCGGCATTGGCCGAATGGCCTGCAGGCAGGATGGCGGCGCGGTCTTTATAACTCACGCCCACAACCCGCGAACGGAAGTCGGTATGCAGACGCAACTGGTCGCCGATGGTCGTCGAAAGCAAATTGCGGGGCGAGTGCTGTCCTCTCTGCCCTTTGGCGCCCACGGTCTGGACCGTAGTGTCAGACGTACAATAGGTTTTCCTGCCATCAATATAAAAACTATTGCCACAAATGCCGTGGAAGGCAGGCGTAGTTCCCGTGTAGACTGAGGTATGGCCGATGGCCGTTATTGTCGGCACATAGTTAATCAGACAGTTGTTGCACGAATAGCCCTCGGTTATGAGTCGCTTGAAGCCGTCATCGGAGAAACGGTCGTAGTAGCGCGAGAGATAGTCCCAGCGCATCTGGTCTACCACGATACCGACTACCAGTTTGGGCTGCTCGCCAAACTGAGACTGTGCTGCCAAACTTATTGCGAAGCAGCACAGGGAGAAAAATATAATGAATTTCTTTTTCATAATAACGAATAGTAACACCTTTGTTTTATTAGAATTAGAATCAGAATCCGCTCGACTGGTGAAGCCTGTCCATATTGCCGTCCCAGAGATCGTGAAGGTCATCAATGTCTTCAGATAGCGCATAGTCAATCACTTGCAGACAAAGTTCCTCGGTCAATTCGCTCCGTATGATACGCATCTCCCAAAACGCATCGGGGTCTTCCTCATCAACCCACCTCAGGCGTATATGACTATTCCGCACACGCTCAACAATATTGGCGTGCAACGTATGATGTTCGGCATAAACATTGCCCCACGTCAGACTGAGAATCCCGTTTTCCTCAACCACCCGGTCGGCAAGCCAACGTTCAAGACCATGATCTGTACTCATCAGCATCCACAGCAAATCGGGGGTTCGCGCTGATAAAGGATATTCCAACTCTAGTCTTTCTTTGAACATATTCTGTTTAGGTTTTAGTTTTTGTTAGAAATAATTTCGCAATTCGGCGACAAAGATACGAAAAAAGCAGGATATAGAAAACCAATAGCCAAAGTTTTTTAGCGAAAATTCATAAAAAACGTTAAGCCTTCATTAATTTTATCCATACTGTTTCTTTTATTAAATAAAATGTAGTAATTTTGCACCCGCTTTCAAAAACAAAGCAAAAACATGATGGCGGGATAGCTCAGCTGGTTAGAGCGCATGATTCATAATCATGAGGTCGCCGGTTCAATCCCGGCTCCCGCTACAGAGAGACAGCAATCTACGACAGACAGTAGTTTGCTGTTTCGCTTTTAAAACAAACATCATCAAAATGAGAAAAACCATCATTCTTTTAGCTGCCACACTTGTTTTGGCTGCCTGCCAGGAAACCCTTGAGGAACGGGCTGCCCGCGAAGCCCGTGAAGTGACTGAGGCCAAGTGCCCTATGCCCATCGGCGACAATATGTTTCTTGACAGCGTCGTGTTTGACATTCCGTCACGCACACAGTCGCAGTATTTCCGCTTCACAGGCGAATCGGACAACGACAGCGTCGTCACCTTCCTTAGCGATGCCAAGAATGTGCTGGTGAAAGAACTGAAGAACACGCCTAACTACAAGGCGCTGATGAAGGCCGGTGTGAATTTCCACTACGTCTACCGCTCCACCAACAACCCTCAAAAGGTCTATCTGGAGACAACTATTACCCCAGAGGACTATCAGTAAAGGCTGATTATTACTCCAGCGGAGCCTCTTTCAGCCGCTCCAAAGCGCGGCAGAGTTGGTCGGGGCACGATGTGCGCTTCACGCCGCAACGTATGCCGTCGATACGCTTGATGACATCGTCTATCTTCTGTCCTCTCACCAGTTGGCTGATGCCTTGCAGGTTGCCGTTACAGCCTCCCAAAAAGAATACTTGCTGGATGATGTCGTTCTCGTCGCAGGTCACGTCGATGAGTTTCGAGCACGTGCCTGTCGTTTCATACTGAATGTGTTTTGTTGGCATAGTTCCAATTCTTTTTATAAGTTAAACAGATGGCTTAACAGCACCTTAAAGCCTATCAGCAACAGGATGATACCCCCGATAAGACTGGGTTTCATCCTGCGGCTCACCTCCCTTCCGAAGCGTATGCCCAGCAGATGTCCTGCAATTCCGAAAAGCAGTGACACCAGGCCGATGAGTGCCAACGGCACCCACAGTTGGGTGATGGTGGTAAAGCCTGAGACAGCCAGAGATATGCCGATAGCCAATGCATCGATACTGGTGGCAACAGACAGCATCAACTGTGTGGACAGCCGCCGTGGATTGAAAGTCTGCTGCTCTTCGGGCAAAAAGGCCTCACGAATCATCCTGCCGCCCAAGAAAGCCAACAGGAGGAAAGCCACCCAATGGTCGTAAGCCTCCACATAGTGGGCAAAGTGAGCGGTGCATATCCATCCGATGAAAGGCATAGCAGCCTGGAACAGCCCGAAAAGAAAACTCATCTGCCCGATGACACGCCACTCCCGCCTGCGCAGAATGACTCCGCTAACGATGGAGACCGTGAAGCAGTCCATCGCCAGGGCTACTGCCAACAGGAGCATATCGAAGAGCGTCATTTCAGGTAGTCCTCGAAATATTGCGTGATGCGCTCGTGCAAGTGAACGCTGGCGTGGCCCATCATGTTGTGGCCTTCGCCAGGATAGACGTAGAAGTCTGGCTGGGTGCCGGCCTCATTGCAAGCCTTGATAAACGAAAGGGCGTGCTGGGGCACCACCGTCGGGTCGTTGTAGCCAATGATAATCTGGAGTTTCCCCTTCAAATTCTTTGCCTGATTGACAAGACTGCACTTGGCGTAGCCGTCGGGGTTCTGCTGTGGAGTGTCCATATAACGCTCGCCGTACATCACCTCGTACCACTGCCAGTCGATGACAGGGCCACCGGCCACTCCCACCTTGAACACATCGGGATAGTTGGTCATCAAGGAGATGGTCATATAGCCGCCGTAACTCCAGCCGTGCACGCCTAAACGGTTGCTGTCGACGTATGGAAGGCTCTTCAGGAACTCCACACCCTTCATCTGGTCTTTCATCTCCACCTGTCCCAACTGACGGAAAGTGGCCTGCTCGAAGTCGCGGCCACGATTCTCGCTCCCTCGGTTGTCGAGAATGAAGACGATGTAGCCCTTCTGCGCCATATAGGTTTCCCAGGAACGGCTGTACCAATGCCACGAGGCCTCGACGTTATGGGCGTGAGGGCCGCCGTAGACGTAGACCACCGTAGGATATTTTTTCGCGGGATTGAAGTCCTTGGGCTTCACCATCCTGTAATAGAGGTCTGTAGTGCCGTCGGCTGCTTTCAGTTTTCCACTCTCAAACATCGGTTGCTCATAGTCGGCCCAAGGGTCGGGTGCGATGAGAATATTTGTGGTCTGTGGCTTGGAATTTGAGAATTGGGTAACACTGACGGTATTAGGTGTCGCAGGTGTCTGCCACTTGTCGTAAAGTATTGTGCCTGAATTGGAAAGCACAGCACGATGGACACCCTCGCAATTGTCGAGGGGTGTACGATTGCCCGTCTTGATATTGACGGCGTAGAGGTTGCGCTGCAAGGGGTGTTTCTCGTTAGAGGCGATGATGACGGCCTTCTGCTTCTTGTTGAATCCCAGCACATCAAGCACCACCCACAGGCCGCTGGTGAGTTGGCGGGCTGGCACGGGGCCTGCCCCTACAGAAGAGGAAAGGTCGAAGAGGTAGAGGTGGTTGTAGCCGTCCTTCTGGCTCTGGAGGAGGAACTTAGTGCTGTCCCAGGGGAGGAACTGGATGGGATGAAGGGGCTCCACGTATTTCTCGCTGGTCTCGCGGTAGAGTTCGGCAAGGCGCTGGCCTGTAGCGGCATCGTAGGAGACGAGGCGGCAGTCGTTCTGGTCGCGGTTCAGTTCTTGGAGATAGATGGTACTGCCGTCGGGGCTCCAGGCGAGGTTGGTGAAGAAGACGGGGGTGTCTGGCTGTGCAGGTAGCGCAGCATACTGGACGGGGGGAGTCTGGAGGTAGAGGGTCTTGTGGGTGCGGAGGTCGTAGACGCCGATGGTGACGACGTGGGTGTTGGTGCCGGCCATTGGGTATTTGTCGGGCTGCATCTCGGCGATGCGCGGGTCAATGCTCACCTGGGGATAGTCGGTGACCATCGACTGGTCCATACGGTAAAAGGCGAGACGCTGGCCGTCGGGGCTCCAGAAAGTTCCCTTTGTGATACCCCACTCGTCGCGGTGCACACTCTGTCCGTAGACAATCTCGCGTGAGCCGTCGGTAGTAAGTTGATGCTTATGACTTTCGGCATCGACCACCCACAGTTGGTTGTCCTCAACGTAGGCTGTTGCCCGCGACTGCGGGTTCCAGTCGTTGGCTGTCTGACCAGAGAGACTGTCCTGCCACACTATCTGCTTTTTCTTAAAATCGATGAGCGTATAGGCTTTCTTGTTGCCGACAGCCACGATGGGCTGGTCGGGATATGGGAACGTGGCCGACTGGAGGTGACGCACATAATGGAAGTCATCGCTCTTAGCCCATTTGTTGATGTCGTCGAGGGTGAAGAGCAACGTCTCCTTGCCCGTCTTCGGGTCTACGAGGTTGCACTCCTCCACATCGGTATGCACCAATTGGTCGCCCCACCAAGCCAACTGCATAGTTTTGGGGCGCAGATTGTGGTAGTTGGTGCCACCAAAGTTCAAGTCTTCAAGTGTGAAGAGTTTCTTCTGCTGGGCGTTCATAGGTATGAAGGCAAATAGAAAGGCAGACAATGCCGTCAGACACTTTATATTATTCATAGTCTACTGTCAATATGATTTTACTTTTTCCTACCGCCGCCGCTGCGGTCGAAGCGCTCGTGGCCTCCACGATTCTCCGAACTTCTGTACTGCGATTTACCGCTCCGCTTGTCAAAGCGGTCACCCTTACGGTCGAAGCGGTCTTCTTTGCGATCGAAGCGGTTGCCTTTCCTCTCGAAACGGTCTTCCTTCCGGTCGAATCGGTCGCCTTTCCTTTCCATCCGCTCACGCTTTTCCGCTTTTCTCTCGCTTCCCAACTCACGACGGTGGAAGGTGAACGAGCGGATGTCGCCCTCTTCGTTTTCTTCCTGCTCTGTGAGCCGTTGCTTGAACTCACGCTCTTTCTTAAAGCGGTGGCGCTCGGCCATCAGGCGTTTCTCCTCCTCAGTTTTCACCTCGCCGCCCTCACTACGGAACTGCTTGAGTTTGCCGTCGAACATCTGGTACTTGCGCAACTCGCACTCCAGCGAACCGTTGTAGAGGGGAATCTTCAGGCTGGGCTTCAGTCCGATTTGCTCGAAACATTCCTCACGATAACTGAGAATCCAGGCGTCGTTGCCCTGGAACTGGTGTTTGAGCCTTTCGCCTATCATACGGTAAGTGCCCAGCAAATCGGGCGTGGATATGCGCTCTCCGTATGGCGGATTGGTCACCATAATGCTCTTTGCAGAGGGCTGGGTGAAATCCTTGAAGTCCTGCTGTTCCACCGTGATGTCGGCAGTAAGCCCGGCAGCCTTCACGTTGATGCGTGCGGTATTCACGGCCTTCATATCAATGTCGTAGCCGTAAATATGATGAGTAAACTCACGCTCCTGCGAGTCGTCGTTGTAGATGCTGTCGAAGAGGTCGGCATCGAAGTCGGGCCATTTCTCGAAGGCATACTCTTTGCGGAAGACACCCGGAGCCATATTGCGGGCAATGAGAGCCGCCTCGATGAGCAGCGTACCAGAACCGCACATAGGGTCGATGAAGTCGGTGTCGCCCTGCCAACCCGTCAGCATAATCATTCCTGCGGCAAGCACCTCGTTGAGGGGAGCCTCCACACTCTCCTGCCGGTAGCCCCTGCGGTGCAGACTCTCGCCACTACTATCCAGACAGAGGGTGGCATCGTCCTCGGCAATGTGTATGTGCAGGCGTAAATCAGGATTGGAGACCGAGATGTTAGGCCTGACACCCGTCTTCTCCCTGAACTGGTCCACGATAGCGTCCTTCACCTTATAACTGACGAACTTGGAGTGGCGGAACTCTTCCGAAAACACGACTGCATCGACAGCAAAGGTGCGGTCAGTGCCCAAGTATTCAGTCCAGTCTATCTGCTTGACTGCTTCGTAGACATCGTCGGCACAACTGGCCTTGAAATGATAAATTGGTTTCAGAATCTTGATGGCCGTATGAAGTTGGAAATTAGCACGGTACATCATCTCTTTGTCACCCTTGAACGACACCATACGTCTGCCTATCTGGATGTCGTTCGCCCCCAGTTGGGTCAGTTCTTTCGCCAAGACAGGTTCGAGGCCCATAAAGGTCTTGGCGATGAGTTCAAATTGTTGTTCCATGAAAATTAATAAGTTTCGAGGTGCAAAATTACATTAAGTTTGCGAAAGAACAAAATAAAAAGGCAAAAAGTTTTGCATTTCGGAAATAATTAGTAACTTTGCACGGCAATGAACGACTTTCTCTTTTATATCAGCCAGGAGTCCGTCATCAAGGACATCATCATCTGGGGTTTCTTCGCCCTGGTCATTATTGGTATGGTGCTTATGCTTTTCATTCAGCAGCGCCACTACAAGGAGCTGAAGGGCGAGCTGGCCGAGCTGGACAAGATGCACGAGCACAATGTGGAATTCGAGTTTGTGCTGAAAGCTATGGACTTGGCCGTCTGGCATCTCGACGTCAAGAGCAACAAACTGACTTACGACCAGGATTTCCGTGAGAAGTCGAGCCACCTGATTTTGCCCAACAACGCGACGGTTGATGAAAACACCAACATGCTGGACGAGCGCGACGCAGAGCGCATAGCCAAAACGGTGAAAGACATTTGCGAGGGGAAAATTGACGATTACCACGAAGTGTACCGTGTGAAGAGTCCTTACTCCAGCAAGAGTTTCTACTGGGAGGAGAGCTATGCAACCGTGGCCGAGCGCGACGTGGAGGGAATGCCGACGAAGATTGTGGGGACAACGATGCGCATAGACGAGCGCAAAGACCTGGAGGAGGCCCTGGTTCAGGCACGCATACGCGCCGAGGAAAGCGACAGGCTGAAGTCGGCCTTCATTGCCAATATGAGTCATGAAATACGCACGCCCCTTAATGCCATCATCGGATTCACCAGCGTGCTCCCCGACGTGACCACCGACGAGGAACGCCACGGACTGCTAGACCTTATCCAGGAGAACACGCAGAAACTGTTACGCATCATCGACGACGTAGTGAACATATCGAAGGTGGAGTCGGGAAGAACTGAAATCAACAAAACCGCCTTCAACCTGAACGAGGCTCTGCGCGAATCGATGAACCAGTGGGCAGAACGCCTGAATCCGGGTGTGAAGCTTGACAGCACCTTTGCCTACGACAGCTTCACCCTGACCAGCGACAGGGAAAAACTGGAAGAGATTATGGGCCACCTGTTGTCGAATGCCATCAAATTCACAACACAAGGCAGCATCAACGTTGGCTACAACCACCCTGAAGAGGGCCGTGTGAGCATCTGGGTGAGCGATACGGGCAAGGGTATCTCTGAGGAGAACCTGAAGCACATATTCGAGCGATTCTACAAGGTGGACGAGTTTATACCCGGTGCTGGTCTGGGGCTGAACGTCTGCACCACAATGGCCAACTCGCTGGGGGGCAGCATAGGCGTGGAGTCGAAGCTGGGCGAAGGCTCCAAATTCTCCCTCGACATTCCCGTGAATCTCTGACAGTCGCAAAATAGACGTTTGGGCATCCCAAAAATTTGGACGAACCAAACTCCTGGTTTGGACGAACCAAACTCACACTTTGGACGAACCAAACTCCAAGTTTGGACGAACCAAATTCTGAGCCTGCAATACAGCGACCCATCAAGGGGGCTATTTCAGCTCCAGCTCTTTCTGCATGCGCAGTATTTCATCTCGGTATTGTGCCGCCTGCAGGAAGTCCATATTCTTGGCGGCCTCCTTCATCCTCCTTGTGGTCTCGGCAATGAGTTTCTCCATCTGCGGACGGGTTAGATGCTCAATAATGGGGTCGGCAGCGATTCCAGAAGTGATGGGCACCGTCTCCAACTTGCCACCTCTCACCTCCATTCTCTCACCTCTCAGCTCTGACCACTCACCGCCAACTGCCTTCACTATCTGGGTCGGAGTGATACCGTGCTCCTCGTTGTAGTGCAGCTGCTTGGTGCGACGGCGGTTGGTCTCGTCGATGGTCTCCTGCATAGAGCGGGTGATGGTGTCTGCGTACATGATGACGCGCCCGTTCACATTGCGTGCTGCACGGCCTGCGGTCTGCACCAGCGAGCGGCGGCTACGCAAAAATCCTTCCTTGTCGGCATCAAGGATAGCCACGAGCGACACCTCCGGGAGGTCGAGGCCCTCACGCAGCAGATTGACGCCCACAAGCACATCGTAGACACCGTTGCGCAGGTCTTCCAGAATCTTCACACGGTCGAGCGTGGCCACATCGCTATGGATATAGGCTGTCTGCACACCATGCTCCAGCAGATACTCCGACAACTCCTCGGCCATACGCTTGGTGAGCGTTGTCACCAACACGCGCTCCTTCTGTTCTGAACGCACACGAATCTCTTCGAGCAAATCGTCTATCTGGTGCTCGCTGGGCCGCACCTCTATCTCCGGGTCAAGCAGCCCTGTTGGACGTATCAACTGTTCAACGACCACACCCTCAGACTGTTGCAACTCAAAATCGGCAGGCGTAGCCGAGACGTAGATGGTCTGGCCCGTGTTCTCCTGGAACTCCTCGAAGGTGAGCGGACGATTGTCGAAAGCGGCAGGCAGACGGAAGCCGTACTCCACCAGATTGGTCTTGCGGGCGCGGTCTCCTCCGTACATAGCCCCGATTTGGGGTACACTGACGTGACTTTCATCGATGAAGAGCAGGAAGTCCTTGGGGAAGAAGTCGAGCAGGCAGTAGGGCCGCTCGCCAGCCTGGCGCCCGTCGAAGTAGCGGGAGTAGTTCTCGATGCCAGAGCAATGGCCCAGTTCCTTAATCATCTCCATATCGTACTCCACACGCTCCTTGATGCGCTGTGCCTTGATGTCATCACCCAGTTCGTGGAAGAAGTCCACCTGCTTCACCAGGTCGTCCTGAATCATACGGATGGCCTTATGCGTCTGCTCCTCGGTGGTCATAAAGAGGTTGGCAGGATAGAGTTTATAGTCAGCGTATGTGCCCAGACGCTGCAACGTGACAGGATCCAGTTCCTCGATGGCGTCGATTTCGTCGTCCCAGAAGGTGACGCGCAAAATCATTTCGCTGTAGGCCATATAGATGTCCACCGTATCGCCCTTCACGCGGAAGTTGCCGCGCTCCAGCGCCAGGTCGTTGCGCACGTAGAGCGACTGCACCAGTTTGCGGAGCAGGGCGTTGCGGTCGATGTGCTGTCCCTGACAGATTTCTATGACATTGTCGGAGAGCGCGTTAGGGCTGCCCATACCGTAGATGCACGACACGCTGGAAACCACCACCACATCACGCCTTCCAGAAAGCAGATTGCTCACAGCCGCCAGCCGCAGGCGGTCAATCTCGTCGTTGATGGCCAAGTCTTTCTCGATATAGGTGTCGGTGGAAGGGAGGTAGGCTTCGGGCTGGTAGTAGTCGTAGTAACTCACGTAGTAGTCGACGGCGTTCTCTGGGAAGAAGCCGCGCATCTCCTGAAAGAGTTGGGCTGCCAGTGTCTTGTTGTGGGAGAGGATGAGCGTGGGGCGGTTGATGTTGGCAATAACATTGGCCATAGTAAACGTCTTGCCGGAGCCAGTGACACCCAGCAGCACCTGTGCGCGGTCGCCCCTCAGGACACCCTCTGTAAGTTGGCGGATGGCCTCCGGCTGGTCGCCCGTGGGCTGGAATCGTGATGACAGTTTGAAGTTCATTTCGTCGGCAAAATTACAAATTTTTGTGGTAATAAACGTTATAAATGGCAAAAAACGTACAGAAAAGTTTGGCATTCAGCCGAAAATGCGTAATTTTGCAACCCGAAATGAAAAAGTGCGCATTATTATGGGCTTCTCTCGCCATACTGCTGAGTGGTTGCGCAGGCGAGTTTAACAAGGTGTACAAGTATGCCGATATGAACTATCGGTACGAGTACGCCAAGGAGTGTTTCGCAATGGGAAAACCCAATCAGGCAGCCACGTTCCTGGGAGGCATCGTCACAATGAAGAAAGGCTCTGAAGAAGCACAGGAGTCACTCTATATGCTCGCAATGGCGGAATATATGGACCGCGACTACGAGTCGGCTTCAGAAACATTCAAGAAATACCACCAAACTTACCCCAGGGGCCTCTATGCCGAACAGGCTATGTTCTACGTGGGCGAGTCACTCTACGTGGGGGCGCCGGAACCTCGGTTGGACCAGACGCCCACAATCGGAGCGATGAACGCCTATCAAGACTTCATCAACCTCTACCCAGAGTCGCCATTGGCAGAGAAAGCTACAGACCACCTCTTCCAACTCAGAGAGAAGCTGGAAATAAAGGAACTGCTCTCGGCACAACTCTATTACAACCTGGGCGGCTATTTTGGCAACATCAACTCGAACAGCGAGAGCAACTATTCGTCGAGCATCATTGTAGCACAGAACGCGCTGAAGAAATACCCCGACTCGAAACACCGCGAAGACTTCTCGGTGCTCATTATGAAGAGCAAGTTCCAGTTAGCAGAAAACAGCACCGAAGATCGCAAACTTGAGCGTTACCGCGATGCCGAGGACGAGTGCTACGGCTTCCTCAACGAGTACCCAGAATCGAAAGAGTGCGAGCTGGCCGAGAAATACATCCAGAAGTGCAAAAAAGTGACATTAAACCCCTAAAGAAATATGGATTACAAGAAATCGAAAGCGCCAATCAACACCGTGACGCGCAACATTATGGAACTCTGCGAAGAAACAGGCAACATCTACGAGTCTGTGGCAATCATTGCAAAGCGGGCCAACCAGATTTCAGTACAGATCAAGGAAGACCTGTCGAAGAAGCTGGCCGAGTTCGCCTCATACAACGACACACTCGAAGAGGTGTTTGAGAATCGCGAACAAATAGAGATTTCGCGCTACTACGAGAAACTGCCGAAGCCCACTCTGCTGGCCACACAGGAATTTATTGAAGACAAAATCTACTGGCGCGAACAGCAGCCCGCACAGCAGCCTGCCGAAGTATGATACAGCGCATACAAACCATTTATCTGCTCGTGGCATTCGTGTTCATGGGCTTGTTTGCTTTTGTGGCCCCAACACTCCCGCTCATCGTGGGGGGAGTGCTGGCCGCTTTGGTGTCACTTGGCACCATTTTCCTTTACAAGAAGCGTCCGAAGCAGGCACTCTTCTGCCGCTGTCTTTGCGGTCTCGGAGTGGTTAATCTCATCCTGCTCGCGGTATATCATTCCGGCGAAGTGCCTTCCTCCACGCTCGTATGGTCTGTTGGCTACACATTAGGAGCCACCTTCTGCTGGTTCCTGGCTAGCAAGGCTATTCTTAAGGACGAAAAACTGGTCCGCTCCCTGGATCGCATCAGGTAAAGAGTGATGGAGATAAAGACTGCTGAATTCAGCATTTCCTCACCGATGGTGTCTATGTGTCCGAAAGACACAAAACCTGAGTATGCCTTCATAGGCCGCTCAAACGTGGGCAAATCGAGTCTCATCAATATGCTTTGCTGTAACAAGAAGCTGGCAAAGACATCGGCAACCCCCGGAAAAACCCTCCTCATCAATCACTTTATTATAAACAAGGAGTGGTATTTGGTAGACCTGCCCGGTTACGGCTTTGCCAAGCGCTCGAAGAAGGAAGTGCAGCGCCTCGACCAGATGATTCGTGGCTACATCCTGGAGCGTGAGCAACTAGTAAACGTCTTCGTGCTCATCGACATCCGACTGGAGCCACAAGCCATCGACCTGGAGTTTATGAACTGGCTTGGCCTGTCGGGCGTGCCTTTCTCCATCGTCTTCACCAAGGCTGACAAGCTTTCCTCAGCCAAAGTGCGTGCAAACGTGGAGGCCTACAAGCAGAAGATGCTGGAGACGTGGGAAGAGCTGCCGCCTCACTTCATCACCTCGGCAGAAAAGCGCGACGGGCGTGTGGAGCTGCTCAACTACATCGAGCAAATCAACAAGGAACTGGCCTAAAATTGTACCCAAGAAATATCACCGCGCCACTGCTCCCCATTGCTGCGAGCCTCATTTTGGGCATCGTGGCCGGACATTGGCTGATGCCCACTTTTCCGCTGGTCACCATTCTTGCGTCTATGGTGATGCTGGCCATTGCTTGTTACAAATGGGCGGTGGTGCAAAGTGTTGCCGTATGCGGCTGCTTCGTGGTGCTGGGTATGACGCTGGCGCAATTGCGATGGGCGGACAGAGGCGTGACTGCCGACAATGGGCAGACGGTAGAAGGCGTTGTGATGAGCGAACCGGCAGAAAAGCCCCGCACCATAGGCATCGACCTGTTTCTGCCAACGGAAGGGAATACTATCAGATGCTATCTTTTGAAAGATGGGCACAGCCGCAACGTCAGGCTGGGCGATGTTCTGACAGTGACACTTGACCACCAGCTGGAGGGGAGGGCATCAAATATGTTTTTCGTGCGTAGCTCCAGCTGGAATTACGGTGGTGACGCCCTTCAGAAACTGTCGCGATGGGAGCGCACGCGACTATGGTTCCTGCATCAGCGCCACCGCCTGCTGGCCACCTACCGCGACACCAATGCTGACGAGCCGCTGTACGCTGTGCTGGCAGCTATGACTCTCGGCGACAAGTCGGCCCTCTCATCTGAACTGCGAGACACCTACGCAGTGAGCGGTGCCTCGCATATTCTGGCCCTAAGCGGTCTGCATTTAAGCATTGTCTATGCACTACTTACGTGGCTCACGCTGCGCCGGCGTCGGTTCTGGCTCTCGCAGTTAGTCCTTGTGTCCAATATCTGGGCATTTGCCTTCCTCACGGGTCTCTCGCCAAGTGTCACCCGTGCCGCCACTATGTTCAGTCTCAATGCCATCTTTGCCGTGCGCAGCCACCGTCTGCCCACGCTCAATGTACTGGCCTTTGCGGCCATTGCAATGCTTGTGGCCGACGCAGGCACGCTCTTCGACATAGGGTTCCAGATGTCATTTACTGCTGTGGCTTCCATCCTGGTTGGCATACCACTTGTCGAAAGGTTGTGGTGTCCAAGGCATCGATTGATTCGCTGGGCGTGGGCATTAGTAGGTGTGTCGGTCTGTGCCCAGCTTGGCGTGGCACCCTTGGTGGCCTATCACTTCGGGCGTCTGCCCACCTACTTCCTGCTCACCAACTTCATCGTTGTGCCTGCTGCCACAATTATTCTTTACGGAGCGTTGGTTGCATTTGTCTTTCCTCCAGCTTTCACGCCACTACTTTGGTTGGTGGGTCGGCTCAACGACGCTCTACAGTTCATCGCCTCCCTACCCTATTCAAGCATCAACGGCCTGCACCCTTCAGTAGTACAGACCGTCGCATGCTATGTGTTGCTGGCATTGGTGTGCCGCGCTTTGTATATCTTGTTGCCAAAACGTTAGGCGCGCAGGTCGAGGACGAAGCGGGTTCCCTTTGTAAATTGTGGGTCTATCTCAAGGTCGCCATTCATCTTCAGCGCCATTTGGCGGCAGATGGGCAGGCCGAGGCCGTCGCCGGTAGTCAGGTCGCGCACTTCGAGGAAGGGCTTGAACACGTCCTCGCGTTTCTCTTCGGGGATGCCTGTGCCCGTGTCGGACACCAGGAACTGGAATGTGTGCGGGCCGCGCTTCTTGGCGTCGAGGCTGATGCTTCCGCCCTCCGGCGTGTATTTGGCGGCATTGTTGAGCAGATGGAGCAGGATGTGCGACACATATTCCTTGTTGAAGCGTGCACTCATCTTCGGGGCGTTCACGGTCAGGTTGACGCCCTGCTTCACCTTGCCACGAATCTCTTCTACCAGCGCCTCGCAGAACTGCGGCACCTGAACATCCTCCATTTCCACGGCTTCGGCAGGCGTGTTCTCCAGTTCAGACAAGGTGTGGACGTGGCTGGAGAAGTCGAGCAGGGCCTTCACCTCAGGCTGGCGGCTGTCCAGTTTGCGGAGCGTAGGCTCCAACTGTGCCGAGATGTTGCTGATGAACTTGGCCTTCAGGGCATTGCTCTCGTCGGCCAGACGGATGGTCTTCTTCTGTCGGCGAGTGAGCATGATGTAGCGCATCAGCACCACAGCACCCACGAGAAGGGCTGCCGCCAGGGCTACGGCCAGGATGCAGAGGCCCACGATGATGGCCTGACGGGTGGAGAGCGAACTGTCTTTCTCGGCGATGGAAGCCTCGTTGGCGGCTATCTGCTGTTGCAGACTGTCCACCTCGGCAGCGGCCTTGATGGCGTTGGTAGAGTCCTTCCAGGCCATGTAACTGCTGTACGACTGTGCCAGGAAACTGACGTTGTTGCTTTTGCGGCCGTTGTCGATGAGCGTCTGGTAGACCTCGTCCACCTTGTCATAATCGGCAACGGAGGTGAGTTTGCTGGTCATTTCCTTGAACACGGCATTGCCCTGGGCCGTCTGTCCGAAGGTGTAGTAGCAGATGGCCTTGTTGTAGAGAAGGTCGTTCTTGAGTTGCTCGTCACCAGACTGGGCGGCATAACTTTCCATTATGCCCAGTTGTTCCTTGGCACTCTCGCTACGGCGCAACTTGACGTACATCTGCATGCGCTCCTTGGTGGCCTGATAGTGGAGTGCTGCCTTGGCGCTGTTCGCCAGTCTGCTGTCGTCGTTAACGATTTGGTCGGCACGGCGCAACAGGTCGAAAGCCTCCTTGTAGAAGTTCTCCTTATAGTAAAGGGCTGCGGCCTTCACGGCACATTCCATTCCGTGAGCCGTCTGCCCCTTGTTGGCATAGTCGTTGAAGGCATGTATGTAAAGCGAGCGGGCCTGGGCGATGTGCTCCTTGGGGTCTACAGCCTCGGCACGCTGCTGAAGGTCGCTCTTCTGTACCTCCTGTGCCAAAGTACGGGCACCACAGAGGCAGATAGAGAGGATGAGGGAGAGAAAGACAATCTTTTTGTTCATATCCGAATCTTATTTCCTATTGAATTCTATTATTTGGATAATATTGCTTACTTCTTCACGTCGCGCCGCCCATTGCTTAACAGGGAACATAAACGAGACGTTATCGTTGAACTCTATGGCAAAGGGGGTTTGCGACTGGAAGAGTTCTTTTAACTCTGTCCATAGGATTTTGAATCGCACCCTGCTGATATAGCGTGACTTGCAGGGTTCGACGTATATATTCTCCACGTCGACAGTTTTTTGTATGTTTCCTGAGACGACAATGCCAGCCTTTTCGGCGCGATAGGGGTTCTTTGTCCAAATCGTGGCTGTGACTGAGACTGTATCGTTCTGCGGAGGGCACGTGATATCGTACAAGAGGGGTTTCTCTGCCAGTGACCCCTTAGTTTTCTCCATCTTGGCAGGACAGATAAAGTATATCATTCCCTTGTCTGTCATGTGCGTGGTATATTTCTTTTTGGCTGCCATACCAGTAGTGGCCGCACATAAAAGGACAAGCAGGAAAAGTATGTATTTTTTCATTGGAAATAAAGAGGGAAGACAAGATGATTTTGCCTTCCCTTTTGTTTGTCCATTAAATAATTAGTCGCCGTAAACAAAAGTCTTTGTGGTGCTGTAGATACCCAGAATGGTAGACTTCTGAACGTCGACGTGGCTCACCTTCTTGATGCCACCGTTCTTGGCAGCTGCATTGATGCTGGCATCGCCAGTAACAACAAGGCCGAGGATGTTCGATGCGCCAGAAACGCCAACCTTTGAGCCAACGCTATTGCTGGTCACTGCACCGGGATCGGTAGTGCTGGTATACAGAGCACCCATACCGGTCTGTGTGTTGAGAACTGCACAACTGGTGAAGAACAGGCAGCTAACAGCTGCAACTGCCAAACTCATAAATGTTTTTTTCATAATACAGTTAATTAAAATTAGACAATAAATGTGTAAAAACACTTTCGAGGTGCAAAATTAATAAAAATTTTCTTTCCACAAAACAAAATCCGATATTTTTTTTACATTAGTTCATCCTCCCTGAAAATTTGGACGAACCAAACTTTTAGGATCTTATATATATAATTGTGGGGTCGTAACAAAGAAAAGTCAGGGAAAATTTGGGCGTAAAAGAAAAATGTCGTACTTTTGCAGAAAAAGAAATCGACTTATGCCAAAATACTATTTTGTATTCTGCAAGGACGAGTTGCTGCTGCAACGGCAGGACGACGGTTCCTACACCATTCCATTGCAGGAAGAACCTCCCACGCCTGTCAAGCCTTGGACAACCATACTCAATGTCACTCCCATCGATGGCATTGAAGTGAAGACATATAGTGTGGACTCTCCAGTTTGTGCTTCGCAAGAGCATAAAGAGACAAATGAGACATTAGAAATGTGCCCTCTTCGCCAAAGCTACTACAAGCTTCCCTACCCGCTCTATCTGAAGGCTGGGAAGTGTGCTGAATTGTTGTACTGGGACCGCAACACCAAGTTTTGTGGGGTGTGTGGTGGTATGATGCATTTTCACACGGACATTTCCAAGCGTTGTGAGATGTGTGGCAAGGAGGTGTGGCCTCAGTTGGCTCCTGCTGTGATTGTGCTCATCCATCGTGGCCCGGACGAAGTGTTATTGGCAAGGGGTCGCAGTTTCAAGTCTGATTTCTACGGCCTCATTGCTGGTTTTGTGGAGACAGGAGAGACGTTGGAGCAGGCTGTGGAACGTGAGGTGATGGAGGAGACTGGTCTGCGCATCAAGAACATTCGCTACTTCGACTCCCAGCCCTGGCCTTATCCGAGCGGTCTGATGGTGGGCTTCAATGCCGACTATGAGAGCGGGGAACTGCATTTGCAACGGGAGGAATTGTGTAAGGCAGGGTGGTTCGGCCGCGACAATCTGCCGCAACTGCCGGAGAAACTTTCTATTGCACGTAAACTGATAGACGCATGGCTGGAATATTGACCGCGCAGTATGTGCGCATTGATCAGACGGTAGGGAGTGTGGGTGACCGCATTTTCGCTCAGTTGATTGACTGGCTGGTTATGCTGGTTTATTCTATTATGGTGGGATGGACGGCGAGCCAGTTGAAGATTTCTTCATTATGGTTTGCTTTACTGGTTTTTGTTTTCCCCCTTTTGTTTTATTCGTTGTTGTGCGAACTGTTCAATCACGGCCAAAGTCTTGGTAAGATGGCGATGAAGTTGCAGGTGGTGAAGGCCGACGGCAGCACACCCACGTTGGGCGCTTATCTACTGCGATGGCTGCTCTACTTGATTGACGGGCCTATGCTCAGTTTTGTTGGCCTTGTTCCAATGATTCTCACGCGCAACAACCAGCGACTGGGTGACTTGGCTGCAGGTACTGTGGTCATCAAGTTGCATGACTACAAGAAGATACAGGTCTCACTTGACGACTACGACTATCTGCAACAGGGCTACACGCCCCGTTATCCGCAGGCCGCCGACCTCTCGTTGGAACAGGTGGAAATCATCCGTCGCACCATCGGTTCGGAGGGTTCAGACCTGGCTCCACAAGTGTCGCTACTCTCTCAGAAGGTGCAGCAAAAAATGGGCATCAGCAGGGCTGAGCCTACAGATGCCGCATTTTTGAAAAGGGTATTGCGCGACTACCAGTATTATGCTTTAGAGGAAATATAATTTCTACACTGGGGAGATGCGATTCTCAGAGGGCTTATTTCACCAGATTGCCCAGGATGTCGCGGGTGAGTTCGCGGGTGATGGTACGTGTGGCTGCCGATGTGGCGTTTTTCACGACCCGTCCCGTTGATGACGTGCGCGTCTTGGTGGTCTTGCCTTGAACCTTATCGCTTACCCATGTGCCAAGTATGGCGGCTACTGTGGAGGTGACAGCCGTAAGTACTGCTTTCCACACCTTACCCATGATACCAGGTTTCTTGGACTTTTGTGCCTTCTGGGGCGTTTCCGTCTCATCAGTCTCCTGGGGCAGTTGGGCTTCTTCGGCTTCACCAGTCAGTATCTCATAGGCACTCACTCGGTCTATCATTGTATCGTACTTGCCATAGATGCCGCTTTGGCGGATGATGGTGTCACGTTGCCCGGCTGTGATGGCTCCAATTTGCGAGAGGGGGAAGAGCACTCTGGCTCGTTGTACAATGGTGGGGGCGCCCTTTTCGTCCAGGAACGACACAAGGGCCTCGCCAGTTTCCAATTGTGTGATGGCCTCGTCGGTCTTGAAGTCAGGATTGGCACGGAAGGTGTCGGCAGCAGTCTTGACTGCTTTCTGGTCTTTAGGCGTATAGGCACGTAGTGCGTGCTGTACGCGGTTGCCGAGTTGTCCGAGGATGACTTCGGGTATATCAGTCGGGTTCTGTGTGACAAAGTAGATGCCGACGCCTTTGGAGCGAATGAGTCGGATGACTTGTTCAATCTTGTCGAGTAGTGCCTTGCTGGTTCCGTCGAAGAGCATGTGTGCCTCGTCGAAGAAGAATACGAGTCGCGGCAGGGGCAGGTCGCCAACCTCGGGGAGTGTGCTGTAGAGTTCGGAAAGCAGCCAGAGCAGGAAGGTGCTGTAGAGTTTTGGCTGGAGCATCAGTTTGTCGGCGGCGAGCACGCTCATGACACCCTTTCCGCCTTCTGTCTGCATGAGGTCGGCAATGTCGAAGGCTGGCTCTCCGAAGAAGCGGTCAGCCCCTTGGTCTTCGAGTTGGAGGAGTGAGCGTTGGATAGCACCAACGGTCTGTGTTGAAATGTTGCCATACTTGGTGGTGTACTGCCGTGCGTTCTTTGCCACCCAGTCGAGCATCGAGCGCAGGTCTTTGAGGTCGAGAATGAGCAGGCCCCGCTCGTCGGCAATGCGGAAGACGATGTTGAGCACACCATCCTGCGTGTCGTTCAGGCCCAGCAGTCGGCTCAAGAGTTGTGGCCCCATCTGGCTGACAGTAGCACGCATAGGGTGGCCCTGCTCGCCATACACATCGAAGAAACGTACCGGGCATGGCTGGAAGTCCTGGTTCAGTCCGTTGGGAAAGAAGTCGGGGAGCCGTTTCTCGATGAAACTGCTCATCTTGCCTGCCTGTGAGATGCCGCTAAGGTCTCCCTTCATATCGGCCATAAAGCAGGGAACGCCTGCCTGGCAGAACGACTCGGCCATCACCTGGAGCGAGACGGTCTTTCCTGTACCTGTGGCGCCGGCAATAAGTCCGTGCCGGTTGGCCATCTTTCCTACAATTGATAATTCCCCGTCGGGGCAATGGGCTATGTACAGCCCGTGTTCTTTGTCGTACATATCTGTAGAATAATTATGAATTACGAATTGCGAAGTAGTTGTCGGGCAAACTCTATGAGTGTGTCACGGCCTCGATGGAAGTCGTCATCGGTTTGCTCCACGTAGTAGTCAGGGGCGATGCCAAACTCGCAACTCTGCTTTTGGGCATCGTACATAGGAACGGCGGAGAAGCGGACACTCCAGCCACAGGGCAGGGAACTGCTGAAGGGCATACCTGCTCCGCCACCAGTATGGTCGCCCACAATCTTGACCTTCGGGAGGGCCTTCATATACATGACAAACTCGTTAGCGGCAGAGAAGACGTGGCGGTTGGTAAGCACCACAACCGGCTTCTGCCACCGCAAGTTGGCGGAAGGCTCCAGGTAGCGCTCTTCCATCGAAGAAAAGTCGGAATGGCCTGGGCCTGTTTTGTGCCGGTAGTACCCCACAAGTGTGCTCTCGTTGGCGAAACGGGATGCCAGTTTTTCGGCGTTGGTCAGTTCGCCGCCACCATTGTTTCGGATGTCGATGATAAGACCTTGGCAAAGCATCATGTACATCAGTACCTCGTCGAGGTTGCCATTACCAATGCTGCTCATAAAACTCTCGTAGCGTATGTAGCCGATGTTGTCGTCGAGCACTCGGTAAGACAGCCCTGAGGCAATCTTGTAGTCGGAACCCATATAGAGACGGTTGAGCGAGTCGCTATAGTTGGCAGGGAACGCCTCGTACCAAGTCCAGTATCGGGCATAGTCGTGGGCGGCTGTCAGGTTCACATGGCCGTCACGCAATTCTGAGAGCATATTGGCCAGCACCTCAAAAAGTTGCGCCTCAGTCATCACGTCGTCCACTCTCACTCTGTACTTCTCACGCACCTGGTTCCAGTCCAGCCCATACGCCTGTTGCTTGACGTCGAAGAAGCAGTAGTGCTCGTCAATGATTTTCCACAACGCCTCCAGATTGCCTTGCGGTGTGTCGGCAAATTCCTCCTCGTCTACACACGATACGAAACACAACGACAGTAGTACTGCCATAAAAAGTGATATGAGTGAAAGGCGGTGCATCATTGCTTATAAGTAGTAAAGTTGGCGCAAAGTTACACATTTTCGGCGAAACAGCCAAATGTATGTCATATTTTCTTAACTATTCATAAACGAAAGGTCACAATCGGCATTTATTTCGTAACTTTGCAGAAAAAGAAACAAGAAGAACTATGACTAACGGACAACTGTTGTGGGTGGATGACGAGATGGAGCTACTAAAGGCACACGTCATCTTCCTCGAAAAGAAAGGCTATGAAGTGACAACGTGCAGCAACGGCACCGATGCCGTAGACCTGTGCCGTGAACGGTCGTTTGACCTGGTGATGCTCGACGAGCAGATGCCAGGCCTCTCCGGGCTTGAGACCCTTCAGCGCATCAAGCAGATTTCGCCCTCGACACCTGTTGTGATGGTCACTAAGAGCGAGGAAGAGAATATTATGGAGCAGGCCATCGGCCAGAAGATTGCCGACTATCTCATCAAACCCGTCAACCCCAACCAAATCCTGCTGGTGCTGAAGAAGAACATCCACCGACGGGAGATTGAGACCGAGGTGACTCAGAGCCAGTACCAGCAGCAGTTCCAGCAGATTGCTATGCAGATTATGGACTGCCGCACCTGGCAGGACTGGGTGCAGGTGTACCGCCAACTCGTCCATTGGGAACTTCAACTCTCCAGCACCGACTCGCAGATGACCGATATGCTGGCCATGCAGAAAGAGGAAGCCAACACCGCCTTTGCCAAGTATATCAAGAAGAACTACCTCGATTGGGTGAAACCCAAATCGAAAATCGAAAATCCTCAATGGCCAATGGTCAATGGTCAAATTGAAACCCCCTACACCCCTCTGCTCTCCCACCGCATCTTCAAGGAGCGTGTCTTCCCCCTGCTTGACAAGGGCGAAAAGGTGTTCCTCGTGGTGCTCGACAACTTCCGCTACGACCAGTGGCGGGTTATCTCACAGGAGATTGGCGACCAGTTTGACATCGACGAGGAACTTTACTGCAGCATCCTCCCGACGGCCACACAGTATGCCCGCAACGCCATTTTCTCAGGCCTTATGCCCAACAAGATAGCCGAGCTGTTCCCCGACCTCTGGGTCGATGAAGACGAAGAGGAGGGCAAAAACCTGAACGAGGGGCCGCTCATCAAGACACAGATTGACCGCTACCGCCGCCACGACACCTTCTCGTACCACAAAATCAACAACTCCTCCGAGGCCGACAAGCTGATGCAGCAGCTCAACACCCTGCAACGCTACAACTTGAACGTGGTGGTGTTCAACTTCATAGATATGCTCTCCCATGCCCGCACCGAAAGTCGAATGGTTCGCGAGCTGGCCAGTAATGAGTCGGCCTACCGCAGCATCACCCTCTCCTGGTTCCGCCACTCCGTCATTGCCGATTTCTTCCGATGGCTGGCGCAGACGGGCTGCCGCGTCATCGTCACCACCGACCACGGCTCCATTCGCTGCACCAAGCCCGTGAAGATAGTGGGCGACCGCAACACAAACACCAACTTACGCTATAAATTAGGCAAGAACTTAAGTTACGACTCGAAGGAACTCTTTGTCATCAAGAACCCCGCCGAGGCCCAACTGCCCTCGCCTAATCTCTCAACGAGCTACGTCTTTGCTACCGGCGATGCCTTCTTTGCCTATCCCAACAACTATAATTATTACGTCAGCTACTACAAGGACACCTTCCAACACGGCGGCATCTCGATGGAGGAAATGCTCATCCCCCTCATCACGATGACGGGAAAAAAGAGGTAGGGAGTGTTCAATGTTCAATAGTCACTACACCAAAAACCTTATATACGCCCTGTCGTCAAACGAATTGTTGCCAGGCGTGAAAGCTTTTGTTGCCTTGAAGTCGCCGATGTTCAGAGGATCTCCTTCACGCTGACGTGCCAGCCGCTCCTCGCTTTCCGCCAATGTGGGGCAGAGGAAGGGATAACCGTCCGAGGCCAGCACAATCTCCCAAGGGCGGAAGTCCAAGGGAATCACACGCACATGCTGCTCGTCCACGGGGAAACCGTCGATGACGCTATAGCCGTTGTTCTGGTGCTGCATCGTCTCCAGCATACGGGGGATAATGGCTGCACGCGCCGTATCATTCTCCAGGAAATGCTCCCAGGGTTTCGGACTGGCCTTGATAATGTCGGCACGCCGCTCGGCCAACTCCTGCTCGTAGGGCTTGGGATTGTCGAACAGTTCACCCCCAACGAGCGCCTGGCAGTCGCCCACCATCCACAGTTCACGTCGCAGGCGGCTGAACACCACGCACGAGGCAGCCAGTCGGTCTTCGGGATGCTGCGCCAGGTGATTGAGCAGCGACTTCTTGTAGCGGCTGCGTATGGCAGCGGTAGCTGCCGTACAGAACAGATGGCAGCTGGCCTCGTTCTTCAGATGGCGCAGGGTATCGGCAATTGTGAGCATAGCTAGTTCGCCATTGCTGCGCTTCCTCAGAGAGAGGTCGCGGTGGCAGCGGCGCATACTCTTCGATGTCGAGCCGTCGATGACGGCAATAAAGTCAGGGGTGACGACGATACCGTCCTCACTCTTTCTACCAGGGTTCTTGGCCACAACGGCCTGTTCGATGATGGTCATAGTGTTGAGGTTTGCCGTGCAAATAATGACAGCGACAGGGGTACTACCATTGTCGCTGCCATTCTTTGTGCGGGTGTACTTCTACGAGTACATACAATTGTTGTATATGCCGGATTGCATTAGAGAATGGTTTTCACGGCCTCAAGCATACCCACCTGCTGGATGAGGTCGAGATACTGCTTGACGAGGGCGTTAAGACCCTTCACCTTGTTGAGGTTTTCCTGCCAGATGAACTCTGCCGAGAGCACGCCGTCGGCCACCTTCTGAGTATCGCCAGTTTCCCAGAGCTGCTGCAGGAGTTCCATAATCTTCGGGTCGTCGTTGGGCGTGATTTCTGCGCCGTCGGCACGCTTGCCACCCTTGTAGTAGGTGATGATGGCAGCCAGGCCGAAGACGAGTCCCTTTGGCAGTTCACCCTTTCGCTCCAGATAGGTTTTAACACCTGGGAGGTCGCGAGCCTGGAACTTCGGGAATGAGTTGAGCATAATACTCGTAACTGCATGGTCTACGAAGGGATTGTCGAAGCGCTCCAGCACGTCGCCGGCAAACTTCTCCAGTTCCTCCATTGGCAGGTCGAGAGTCTGCATCAGTTCCTCAAACTGCACCTTGTGGATATACTTGCCGATGACCTCGTGCTGACAGGCGTCGCGCACAATATTCACGCCACTAAGGTAAGCCACAGGCGAGAGCACGGTGTGCGGGCCGTTGAGCAGCGTGACCTTGCGCTTGTGGTAAGGTTCCTCGCTGGGAACGAAGAGCACGTGCAGGCCGGCCTTGTCTGCGGGGAACTCTTGTGCCACTTCCTTCGGGGCCTCGATGACCCACAGGTGGAAGTTCTCAGCCTGGACAACGAGATTGTCGCGATAGCCCACCTTCTCCTGAATCTGGGCAATCTCCTTGCGGGGGAAGCCTGGCACGATGCGGTCCACGAGGGTTGCGTAGACACCGCAGCAGTCCTCAAACCACTTACGGAAGCCTTCGGGCAGCTCCCAATGGTCGATATACTTGCGGATGCAGTCCTTCAGCACGTGGCCGTTGAGGAAGATCAGCTCGCAGGGGAAGATGATGAGGCCCTTGGTGGGGTCGCCGTTGAAGGTCTGGTAACGGCGATATAGCAGCTGCACAAGTTTGCCGGGATACGAGCTGGCGGGTTTGTCGTCGAGCTTGCATACGGGGTCGAAGGCGATGCCGGCCTCGGTGGTGTTCGAGATGACAAAGCGGATTTCCGGCTGGTCGGCCAGGGCCATAAAGGCATCATTCTGGCTGTAGGGGTTCAGACAGCGGCTGATGACATCGATGCGCTCCAGCGTGTTCACGGGCTTGCCGTTCTCGCGCCCTTGCAGGTTCACGTGGTAGAGGCAGTCCTGGCCGTTCAGCCATTCCACCATACCCTGTGCCAAAGGCTGGACAACGACCACAGAGCCATTAAAATTGGTCTTCTGGTCCATGTTCCAGATAATCCAGTCAACAAATGCACGCAGGAAGTTGCCCTCGCCAAACTGAATGACTTTCTCGGGCATCACGCTCTTAGGGGCGAAATGTTTGTTTAGTGGTTTCAACATTGTTTTTAGTGTTTTAGTTAGTTATATTTGGGAATCGGCTGCAAAATTACAACTTTATTTCCAAACCACCAAATTTTATTGACAACTATTTGCTGGCGCTTGTTCAGTTGACCACATTCAGCCTTATTACCGATAAGCATTGCCAAGGTTAATGACTCATAGCGCGGATTTACATAAAGCATAAAAACGTAGTAAAAGAACAAAATATCTGACTTTTTGTTTGTGCATTGCGGAATTATGTGTAATTTTGCAGCGTTTTTCGGCGACAAACCACCAAACCGACATAAAAACAATGAAGAAAACCATTTTGACCGTCACACTGGCTGCTGCATTAGTTGCATTAAACAGCCTTACTGCTGTGGCACAACAGAAATCGGACAATCAGGAGATTGACTGGATGAAGGACTTCACCTCTCGCATCACGCTCAATGGCTATGCCCAGGGCGGATGGTCGTACCAAGACCCTAACGGCCAGAAAACCAACAGTTACAACCTGAAGCGCACGCTGCTGTGGGCAAAGGCCCGCATCACCGACCGATGGTCGTTCCTGTTTATGCACGACTTCTCGAGCGTGGTGCAGGAGTTCTACACCGACTATCGCATCACAAACGACAAGAGCCTCACCGTGCGCCTGGGTCAGTTCAAACACTCGTACACGATGGAGAACCCTATGTCGCCCACGCAGTTGGAACTGATTGACGTCTATTCCCAGGCTGTGCTTTATCTGGCCGGCGAAGGCCCCGACCCACTCAATGGCGTGAACTATGGTCGTGACCAAGGCCTGATGGTCTTTGGCGACCTTGCCAACGATTTCCTGCACTATGAACTGGCCCTGATGAGCGGCCAGGGTATCAATCGCAAGGATGCCAACAACCAGAAAGACTTCCTGGCCAAACTGGAGGTGCGGCCCTTCGACGGTTTCCGTATCGTTGGCTCTGGCTATCTGGGAACGGGCAATGCCGTAGGAACGGCGGCCTGGAACCCTAACATTCAGAAGGGTGACAACTACAAGCGCAACCGCTACTCGGTTGGTGCCGAGTATAAAACCGCACCCTACTCCAAGGGCAAATACAAGGAGGCCCGTCCCGCCAGCATACGTGCTGAGTGGCTGGGCGGCAAAGACGGCGACGTGGGCAGTCGCGGCGGCTATGTGACGACGTGCATCCCAGTCTATGAGGCGCTCGATGTGGTGGCCAGCGGCGAAACCTTCGACCGCAACACCAAGGTGGACGGATGGGACCAGACCAACCTGACGCTGGGCCTTCAGTACTGGTTCTACAAGAAGTGCCGCTTCCAGGTGCAGTACACCCGCTGCCTCTGTGGCGATAACATCAGTTCAAAAGACTACAACTGGCTACAGGCACAGGTGCAGGTGGCATTCTGATTTTCGATTTACGGATTTTAGATTTACGATTTGGCTACCCCACAGTAAATCGCAAATCCGCAAATTGGTAATAAATCGCAAATTAGTAAATCGTAAACAAAAAAGATGTTTATCAAAGTTCTTTTAACCATTGTTTTCCTGGCCATTATGGTGGGCGTGGGCATCTATTCCCGCAAGCAGGCCAGAAGTGTTGACGGATTTGTGCTCGGTGGGCGCTCTGTAGGGCCTTGGCTCACGGCTTTCGCTTTCGGCACCAGTTATTTCTCGGCTGTGGTCTTCGTGGGCTACGCCGGACAGTTCGGATGGAAATACGGTCTTTCCTCGGCCTGGATTGGCATTGGCAATGCCGTCATCGGCTCGCTCTTAGCCTGGGTGATTCTGGGGCGGCGCACAAAACTGATGACGCAGCACATTGAGAGCCGCACAATGCCCGACTTCTTCGGCACCCGTTTCAACGACCAGGGTCTGCGTGTGGCTGCCAGTATCATTGCCTTTGTATTCCTCATCCCTTATACCGCAGGCGTATATAGCGGTATATCAAGGCTTTTCGAAATGGGGTTCGACATTCCCTACGAGTATTGTGTTGTCATTATGTCGATACTTACTGCCGTCTATGTCATCATTGGCGGCTATAAGGCTACGGCTATGAACGACTTCATTCAGGGCATCATTATGCTCTTCGGCATTGTAGCCGTCATCCTCGCCGTGCTAAGTGCCCAGGGCGGGCTGACAGCTGCCGTTGAGAAACTGGCTGAACTGCCTGCCGACGGCGCCACCGAGCCAGGCAGCGGTATGTTTGCCACCCTCTTTGGCCCTGACCCTTGGGGTCTCTTCGGCGTAGTCATTCTCACATCGCTTGGCACTATGGGACTGCCGCAGATGGTTGGCAAGTTCTATAGCATCACCGACGAGAGTGCCATCAAGCGCGGCACCGTCATTTCTACCGTATTCGCCTTCATTGTGGCTGGCGGATGCTATTTCCTTGGCGGCTTCGGTCGTCTCTACGACCCTGTCATCGGTGCCAACGGCAAGATAGCCTACGACTCCATCGTGCCAGCTATGCTCGTACAGCTGTCACCAGCACTCATCGCCCTTGTGGTGCTGTTGGTGCTCTCGGCTTCGATGTCGACCCTGGCCTCGCTGGTACTCACCTCTTCGTCGACAATGACGCTCGACCTCATCTATCGCGACAAGAAGTCGCTTCCTGGCGAAGTTGAAGAGGGAAGCATCGACGACGTAGTGGCCGAGAAGATTGAGCGCCGTAAGGTGGTGGTGATGCGCGTGCTCATTATGTTCTTCATTGCCATTTCGCTGCTCATCGCCCTCAATCCGCCCACGTTCATTGCACAGTTGATGGGCATTTCTTGGGGAGCGTTGGCCGGAGCCTTCCTGGCCCCGTTTATGCTGGGTCTCTATTGGCGCGGCGTCACCACCGCTTCCGTCTGGGCTTGCTTCATCTGGGGCGTCGGTCTCACGGTCATCAATATGCTTGCAGGCAACCCCATCAACCCCATCAATTGCGGTGCCATCGCTATGGTGGGCGGTTTCCCCGTGGTTTGGTTGGTCAGTCTGCTCTCGCCGAAACTTCCACGCCAGCAACTCGACCAGATGTTCGAGTGCTACAAGTGATGATTCGTCCATAAGAAAAAATTGGTTCGTCCTTTCTCCGAGATTGGACGAACCATTTGCTTCAATTGGACGAACCAATTGATCCAATTGGACGGAGCAAAAGTTAAATCAACGACATTGAACGATAAATCAACGACAATGAACATTAAATCAATGACATTGAACGTTAAATCAATGTCGTTGATTTAACTTTTTTGCCCCCACCAACACCATATCTCACAAATCCTGTGTTTCTATAAAGAATATTTAACGGTAAGCAATGCCGCTATCCCAGATAAAAACAGTAACTTTGCACACGAACAACATTTGTAATAACACATAACCGCAAAATATGAGAAAAACCCTATTACTGACGTGCCTCTGTTTGGCTATCGCCACGCAGGCGCAAAAGAAAGATGGCGGCATCAGCAACAAGATGCTCAGTGAGATACAGAAAGAGCAGAAACTGGCTGCCAGCGACAAGGCTCTGATGAACGCCATTGCCGCCAACGCCATCGACGACGTAGCCAAGAACCATCAGAATGCAGGAGCGCTGGACACCCACTTCAGCATAGAGACGAAAAAGCAGAGCATCACCGACCAGAAGCAGAGCGGACGCTGCTGGATGTTCTCGGGTATGAACGTGCTGCGCGGCGACTATCTGTTGCGTACCGACTCGGTCAGCGTGGAGTTTTCGCAGGCCTACCTCTTCTTCTACGACCAGTTGGAGAAGGCCAACCTGATGCTGCAAGGGTGCATAGACACAGGACAGAAGCCCATCGACGACCAGCGCGTGCAGTTCTTCTTCCACTATCCTATTGGCGACGGCGGAACCTTCTGCGGTGTGGCCGACCTGGCCGACAAGTACGGCTTGGTGCCACGCGAGGCAATGCCTGAGTCGTTCACCAGCGACAACACGTCGAAAGCCCGCCAACTCATCTCGTCGAAACTTCGTGAGTTCGGTCTCCAGTTGCGCGAAATGGTGCAGAAAGGCAAGAAGGGTGCCTCGATAGAGAAGGCCAAGACACGTATGCTCTGCCAGATTTACCATATGCTCCAGTACACCATTGGCGAGCCACCCCAGAAGTTCACCTACACCTTCCGCTCCACCAAGGGCAACGCCGTAGGTGAAGCCAAAGAGTACACTCCCCAGTCGTTCTACAAGGAGGTGGTGGGTAAGAATCTCAACGGCACCTTCATTATGGTGATGAACGACCCGCGCCGCCCCTACTATAAGACCTACGAGGTGGAACTTGACCGCCATACCTACGACGGGCATAACTGGAAATATGTCAATCTGCCTATGGACGACATCGAGGAGATGGCCATCGCCACCCTGCGTGCCGGTCACAAACTGTACAGCAGTTACGACGTGGGCAAGCAACTCGACCGCAAGCGCGGCTACTGCGATACGGAGAATTTCGACTACGGCCCGCTCTTCGGCACCACTTTCGGTATGAACAAGGCCGAGCGCATCCAGACTTTCGACAGCGGCTCCACCCACGCT
Organism: Prevotella sp.; assembly: GCA_017960525.1. Classification (GTDB taxonomy): domain Bacteria; phylum Bacteroidota; class Bacteroidia; order Bacteroidales; family Bacteroidaceae; genus Prevotella. Next base: position 42,962 of record JAGCZA010000145.1, on the reverse strand, counting down.
ATGACCCTTTGTGCCGTCGACCTCGACAAGAAGGGCAAAGCCGTGAAGTGGAAAGTGGAGAACTCGTGGGGTGCCGACTGGGGGCAGAAGGGCTGCCTCATTATGACCGACCGCTGGTTCCGCGAGTATATGTTCCGACTGGTGGTGCCCAATGAGTTTGTGCCAGAGAAAGTGATGCAGGCCTACAACACCACGCCTGTGATGGTTATGCCCGAAGACCCGCTGTTCCTGCCCGACGAGTGATACGATGATTCACCAACTGCTGAAACGTTATTACGGTTACGACACCTTCCGCCCCAACCAGGAGGCCATCATCCGCCACGTGATGAGTGGTGGCGACGCCCTGGTGCTGATGCCCACCGGTGGCGGGAAGAGCCTTTGCTACCAGATTCCCGCATTGGCGATGAACGGCACGGCCATTGTTGTCTCGCCCCTCATCAGTCTGATGAAGGACCAGGTGGAAACGCTGCGGGCCAATGGCATTGCTGCCGAAGCCCTCAACTCGAACAACGACTTGACGCAGGACACGGTGATTCGCCGTTGGTGTGCATCGGGCGAACTGAAACTGCTCTACATCTCTCCCGAGAAGTTACTGGCCGAAATGGATTATCTGCTACAAGGCATCAGCATTTCGCTTTTCGCCATCGACGAGGCCCATTGCATCAGCCAATGGGGGCACGATTTCCGCCCTGAGTACACCCAATTGGGCGTGCTGCGCGAGCGTTTCCCAAAGGTGCCCATAATGGCGCTGACCGCCACCGCCGACAAGATTACACGCAACGACATTGTGCGGCAATTGCACCTGGACGGGCAACCGTCATTCAGGGAATTTATTTCCAGTTTCGACCGCCCGAACCTGAGCCTTTCGGTGAAGCGCGGGTACAGGTCAAAGGAGAAGTTGACCTTCATCACCAACTTCATCAAGGCACGCCCCCTCGATACTGGCATCGTCTACTGCCTGAGCAGAAAGTCCACTGAGGACGTGGCCGAAGACCTTCGCCGTGCGGGCATCAAGGCCTTGCCTTACCACGCCGCCTTGTCGGCCTGGGAACGCAGCCAGACACAAGAACAGTTCAAGCAGGACCAAGTGCAGGTGATGTGTGCCACCGTGGCCTTCGGTATGGGCATCGACAAGAGCAACGTGCGCTGGGTCATCCACTACAATATGCCCAAGAGCATTGAGAGTTTCTACCAGGAGATAGGGCGTGCCGGGCGCGACGGTGCCCCCGCCGACACCGTGCTCTTCTACTCGCTGCAAGACATCGTTCAACTTTCTGAGTTTGCCAAGCAGAGCGGCCAGAAAGAGGTGAATATGGAGAAGTTGCGCCGCATGCGGGAATATGCTGAGTCGAGCGTCTGCCGTCGGCGCATCCTGCTCAACTATTTCGGTGAACAATCTGACCACGATTGCGGCAACTGCGACGTGTGTCAGAATCCGCCACAACGCTTCGACGGCACACGCCTCTGCCAGATGGCCCTTAGCGCTATGCGCCGCACGGGCGAACAGATACGCATTTCAACCACCATCGAGATTGTCAAGGGCATTATGTCGCCGGAAGTGAAACGCCGGGGCTACAACCAGTTGAAGACATTCGGCGTGGGGAACGACATCACCCCCAACGACTGGCAGGACTACTTGTTGCAGATGTTGCAGATGGGTCTCATCGAGATTGCCTACGATGAGGGGAACCGTGCCAAGATTACGCCGCTGGGGGAGGAGGTGCTCTTCGGCCACAGAACCATCCAGTTGAGTGTGCCCGACCGTAGTGTCAAGGAGGCTCCGCGCAAGCCGAAGCCCAAGTTACAACTGCACATCCCGGTAAACACCCCTTACCCTATCCCCTCACCTCTAGAGGACGAGAAACTCTTCGAGGCCTTGCGCCAGTTGCGCCAGACGTGTGCCAAAGAAGAAGGCTTCCCGCCCTACATCGTCTTCAGCGACAAGGTGCTCCACGCTATGGCTGCCTTCAAGCCCGTCACTACCGAACAGTTTTCCAACGTGTCGGGCGTGGGCGAATACAAGTGCAAGAAATACGGGGCACGCTTTGTGGCCCTTATCCAGAAGTTCACATAAACAAAATAAAAACAAAACCAAGAGACAATTATGACAGAAAAGAAACTACTGTTGGGCGACGAGGCCATTGCCTTGGGAGCCATCCATGCCGGCCTTTCCGGCGTCTATGCCTATCCCGGCACCCCGTCGACCGAGATTACCGAGTTCATTCAGGGCAACCCTCTGGCCGCCGAGCGCGACATCCACAGCCGCTGGAGCACCAACGAGAAGACGGCTATGGAAGAAGCCCTGGGTATGTCGTTTATGGGCAAGCGTGCCCTGGTGTGCATGAAGCACGTGGGTATGAACGTCTGTGCCGACCCCTTCGTAAACAGCGGTATGACAGGCGTCAATGGCGGCGTGGTGGTGCTGGCTGCCGACGACCCGTCTATGCACTCCTCTCAGGACGAGCAGGACTCCCGCTTCTACGGCAAGTTTGCCATGATTCCCACCTTCGAGCCGTCCAGCCAGCAAGAGGCTTACGACATGATGCAGACGGCCTTCGACTTCTCTGAGCAGCAGAAACTCCCCGTGCTCTTGCGCGTCACCACCCGTATGGCTCATAGTCGTGCCGTGGTCGAAGTGAAGACGGAGCCGCGCCAGCAAAACGGGCTGAACTACGATGCCGAAGCCAAGAACTGGGTGCTGCTGCCCGCCAACGCCCGTCGTCGCAACGAAGTCGTGACCAAGCAGCAAGCCGCCTTGGAAGATGCTGCCGCCAACTCCACCTATAATATATATATGGAGGGCCAAGACCGTTCCCTCGGCGTCATTGCCAGCGGAATCGGTTTCAACTACGTGATGGAGTGCTTCCCAGACGGATGCCCGTTCCCCGTCCTGAAGATTTCGCAGTACCCGCTGCCCAAGAAACTGGTGCGCCGTATGCTCGGCGAGTGCAAGCGTGTGCTCATCGTCGAGGAGGGCCAGCCCTTCATCGAGGACATTGTGCGTGGTGTGGCCGAAATGCCCAATGTGCTGGGCAAACTCGACGGTACGCTGCCCCGCACGGGCGAGTTGAATCCTGACGTGGTGAAGAAAGCCTTTGGTATGGAGGTCGGCGAATGCTTCGACCCCTGTGCCGACGTGGCTCCGCGCCCGCCCGCACTCTGTCAGGGCTGTGGCCACCGCGATGTATATGCTGCCCTGAACGAGGTGCTGAAGGAGTACGAAAACCCGCGTGTCTTTGGCGACATCGGTTGTTATACGCTGGGATTCCTGCCACCTTTCCGCGCCATCCATTCGTGTGTGGACATGGGTGCGAGCATCACAATGGCCAAGGGCGCTGCCGATGCCGGACAATGGCCATCAGTAGCCGTCATCGGCGACTCAACATTCACCCATAGCGGTATGACCGGCCTGCTCGATGCCATCAACGAGAATGCCGATATTACCGTCATCATCAGCGACAACCTGACAACGGGTATGACGGGCGGACAGGATTCTGCCGGCACCAACAAGTTCGAGGCCATCTGCCGAGGTCTGGGTCTAAGCGACGAGCATCTGCGTGTGGTGGTGCCCCTGCCAAAGAATATGCCGGAGATTACCCAGGTCATCCGCGACGAGTTGAACTACCACGGCACAAGCGTTATCATTCCCCGACGGGAATGTATGCAGACGCTCCAGCGCCACTTGAAGCAGCAGAAGAAGAAATAAGATTAGCGAATAAAGAGCAGTTCCCGATATTTGGGCAAGGTCCAGAGGCCGTCCTCCACAATCATTTCCAGGTGGTCGGCCTCTTTTCTGATGGCCTCCATGTGCGGGCAGACGGTGTCGTGATAGGCAATAGCACGCTGGTGAACGTCGGCGATGCGGTTGGCCACACGGCGGGCGTCGGTCAGTTCCTCCACCAGCCTTTCTATGGCCTCGGTGCGCTCGGCAATCTCCTCGATGAGTTTCATATTGCGAGCCGAGAGGCGCAGGGCCTTTTCCTCGGTAAAGACGCTCTTGGTGCCTTGCACATTCTTGATGAGTTGACTCTGGTAGTGGGTGGCCACGGGAATGATGTGGTTCATGGCCAGGTCGCCCAGAACGCGGGCCTCTATCTGCACCGTCTTCACGTACATTTCCCACTTCACCTCGTTGCGGGCCTCCAATTCCTTGCGGTTCATCACCTTCGTCTGCTCAAACATCTGCACACTACTGTCGTCCAAGTAATGCTCGAAGATGACTGGGCACGACTTCTCAACGTCAAGGCCTCGTCGGGCAGCCTCCTTTACCCACTCGTCGCTGTAGCCGTTACCGTCGAAGCGCACGGGCTTGCAAGTCTTGATGTCCTCGCGGAGCACGTCGACGATGGCGTGGAACTTGGCCGTATGGCCAGTACCGGAAGCGTATTCAGGGCGTTGGGCATAGTCGGACATCTTTGCGTCGACACGCTGCTTGAACGAACAGAGGGCATCGGCCATAGCGGCATTGAGCGCAATCATGGCCGAGGCACAGTTGGCACTACTGCCGGGAGCACGGAACTCGAAGCGATTGCCGGTGAAGGCAAAAGGCGAGGTGCGGTTGCGGTCGGTATTGTCGACAATGAGGTCGGGAATCTGCGGGATGTCAATCTCCTTCTGCAGATTCGATGCCTGCGTCTTGAGGTTTGACGTTTGCTCGATGGTGTCAAGCAGTTCTGAGACGTATTTCCCCAAGAACGAACTGATGATGCTTGGCGGTGCCTCGTTGCCGCCCAGACGATGGGCGTTGGTGGCACTCATAATCGAGGCCTTCAGCAGTCCGTTGTGCTTATAGACGGCCATCAGCGTCTCCACGATGAAGGTGACGAAGCGCAACGTCTCATTCACACCCGATGTCTTCCCCAATGCGTGGAGCAGCACGCCCGTGTCGGTGGAGAGGCTCCAGTTGTTGTGCTTACCGCTGCCATTGATGCCGGCAAAGGGCTTTTCGTGGAGCAGCACACGGAAGCCGTGCTTGCGTGCCACGCGCTTCATCAACGACATCAGCAGCATATTGTGGTCGACGGCCAGGTTGCACTCCTCAAAGATAGGAGCCAGTTCAAACTGGTTGGGAGCCACCTCGTTATGGCGTGTCTTGCAAGGGATGGCCAACTCTAAGGCCTGAATCTCCAAGTCCTTCATAAAAGCCTGCACACGGTCGGGGATTGTGCCGAAATAGTGGTCGTCCATCTGCTGGTTCTTGGCACTCTCATGCCCCATCAGCGTGCGTCCTGTGAGCATCAGGTCGGGACGTGCGGAATAAAGGCCCTCATCGACAAGGAAATACTCCTGCTCCCATCCCAAGTTCACCTGCACCTTCTTCACGTCGTCGTAGAAATACTGGCATACCTCGGTAGCAGCCTTGTCCACGGCGTGGAGGGCACGCAGCAGCGGAGCCTTGTAGTCGAGGGCCTCGCCCGTATATGCAATAAATATGGTGGGGATGCAGAGCGTGTCGTCGATGATGAAGACAGGGCTGGTGGGGTCCCAGGCCGAGTAGCCACGGGCCTCGAAGGTGTTGCGTATGCCGCCGTTGGGGAAACTGGAGGCGTCGGGTTCCTGCTGAACGAGCAGTTTGCCCGAGAACTTCTCTATCATACCGCCCTTGCCATCGTGCTCCACGAAGGCGTCGTGCTTCTCGGCAGTACCCTCCGTCAGCGGCTGGAACCAATGGGTGTAGTGGGTGGCGCCCATCTCCTGTGCCCATTGCTTCATACCGGCAGCCACGGGGTCGGCTATCGAGCGGTCGAGCCGGGCACCGTTGTCGATGACGTCGATGAACTTGTTATACACGTCGCTGGGCAGATACTTGTACATCTTCTGGCGATTGAAAACATACTTGCCGAAATACTCCGAAGGGCACTCCAACGGCGTCTCCACTTCGAGGGCGTGCTTCTTAAACGCTTCCTCTACAACTTGAAATCTGAGATTGTTTGCCATTATCCTTGCTTGTTGTCTTTTCCATACGGGCTGCAAAATTACAAGTATTTCTGCAAACAGCAAAATCTTTCAGGCAAATTTGATAAAGGTTGCATAAATAAATCAAATAATCGGGTAAAGATTTGGATTGTAACTAAATTATAGTTACATTTGCAGGCGAAAAACAATCATACAAATGGGAACAAGAGAAAAACTTCGTGAAAGGTTTCTGAAACTCCCTCCTGACTTTACGTTTGAAAAGATGCAGCGGTTGCTGGAGGGCTATGGTTACGAACGTGGCAATAAAGGAAGGACATCGGGTTCCCGACTGATTTTCAAGAACGGTGACAAACGCCCTATTATGTTGCACAAGCCACATCCAGGAAATATAGTGAAGGAGTATGCTATGAAGCAGGTTCTGGAAGACTTACGCGAAGCAAGTTTTATAAAATAAATATAGGAGGAGTGAATATGAACACAATGACTTACAAGGGTTATTTGGGGTCGGTGAACTACAGCGACAAAGACCAGGTGTTTTTCGGGAAAGTTGAGGGCATCAATGGTCTGGTGAACTTCGAGGGCGAGAGTGTCAAGGAACTGACAGAAGCCTTCCACGAGGCCGTGGACGACTATCTGGCTTATTGCGAGGATGAGGGCATAGAACCAGACAAGAGTTATACCGGTATGCTGAACGTGCGCCTTACCCCTGCCATCCATCGTCAGATAGCAATGCTTGCCATGCAGGCTGGTGTTTCCATCAATTCCTATATCAAGGAAGCATTGGAGGAAAAGGTGGAGGAAGCGGTAGCGGTTGAATTAACAGAAGTTCCCTAAATATATTGCATCCGACACTATGCACAACGACCATAAAGAGAAAGGCGTACTGCGGTCGCTTGACTATTGGACCATCCTCATCTACGTGGCCCTCCTGATTTTCGGCTGGATGAGCGTCTGCGGTGCCAGTTATACCTACGGCGACACAAACCTGTTGTCGCTGGATTCGCGCTCTGGCATGCAGATCGTGTGGATAGGCACGTCGCTGGTGCTGGCTCTGGTGCTGCTGCTACTCGACGAGCGCATCTACGAGACCTTCTCATTCGTCACCTACGGGGTGCTGCTGCTACTGCTGTTTGCCACCATTTTCAACCCACACAGCATCAAGGGTTCCCACTCCTGGCTGGTGCTGGGGCCGCTGCGCCTGCAACCGGCAGAGTTTGCCAAGTTTGCCACCGCCTTAGCCTTGGCGAAGTTTATGGGGAAATATGGCTACGACATCCACCGCAACAAGGACTTCCTGCTGACGCTCGCCATCATCTTTGTGCCTATGGTGTGCATTGTCCTCCAGCGTGAGACGGGGTCGGCCTTGGTCTATCTGGCTTTCTTCCTGATGCTTTACCGCGAAGGGATGACGGGCAGCGTGCTGTTCACGGGGCTGGCTATGGTCGTCTACTTTGTGGTGGGCATACGCTACGCCGAGCCGACGATGCTTAACAATTCGACGCAGATAGGTCCTTTCGTGGTGCTGTTGCTCATTCAGGTGTTCTCGTCGGCGCTTGTGGGCATCTACTGCCGCAACTGGCGTGAGGCGCTGTGGTGTATGGGCATTTCCCTTGCCATCACCCTTGCGTGCGTGCTGTTCTCGCTCTTTGTCATTCCCTTCGACCTCTTTTGGGTGCAGTTGTCGTTGTGTGTGGTGCTCATTGTCTGGCTGGTGCTGCGGGGATTTGGCACCACGCTGCGCAACTACTGGTGGATAGCGGCCTTTACCATCGGCTCGCTGGCCTTCTACAATACTGCCGACTATGCCCTCAACAACCTGCTTGAGAAGCACCAGCGCACGCGCATCAACGTGCTGCTGGGCCTGGTGGAAGACCCCAAGGGCGTGGGCTACAACGTGCACCAGAGCGAGATCGCCATTGGTTCCGGCGGACTGGAGGGCAAGGGATTCCTCAACGGCACACAGACGAAACTGAAATACGTGCCGGAGCAGGACACCGACTTCATCTTCTGCACCGTGGGCGAAGAAGAGGGCTTTGTGGGAGCCGCCGGCGTGCTGCTGCTCTTCTTGGCACTCATACTGAGGCTCATCCACCTGTCTGAACGACAACCCTCCGTCTTCGGGCGCGTCTATGGCTACTGCGTGTTGAGCATCTTCCTTATCCACGTGTTCATCAATGTGGGCATGGTGCTGGGCCTGACGCCCGTCATCGGCATCCCCCTGCCGTTTTTCTCCTACGGCGGCTCGTCGTTGTGGGGCTTCACCCTGCTGCTCTTTATTTTCCTGCGCATCGACGCAGAGCGCAACCTGACCAAGGGAAACTGAACGATACAATGGATGACCTGCGCTATCTGCAAGGGCTTATACGCGAGGGGGAGCACCAGCAGCAAGACTTCAAGTATCGCGTTGAAGACGCCAGGAAGCTGGCGCGTTCTGTCTCGGCCTTTGCCAATACCTGCGGTGGCCGCCTGCTCATCGGCGTGCGCGACGACGGCTGCCTCTGCGGTGTGCGCTCCGAGGAGGAGATCTATATGATGCACCAAGCCGCCTACCGCTACTGCCGCCCGGAGGCCAGCATCAAGTTCGACACCTATCACGTCCAGGGGAGGGTCATCGTCATCGCCACCGTGCCGAAGTCGGACCACCGCCCCGTCTGTGCCATCGACGAGGACGGACGCCAGCGGGCCTTCATCCGCATCGACGACGAGAACATTGTGGCGTCGCCCGTCCATCTGTGCATCTGGCGTGAAGAGCAGTCGCCAAAGGCCACGACCTTCACTTACGGCGAGGCCGAACAGCGCTTGCTCTCCGTCCTGTCCGACGACGCCAGCCACACGCTGAACCAACTGGTGCGCCAGACCCGCCTACCCCGCCCCAAAGTCATCACCCTTCTCGCCCGCCTCATACGCTACGGCCTCATATCGTGGCAACTGGACAACCACCAGTTTGTCTTCGCCTCCAATTCCCTTTGAAAACCAAAGGGAAGGGTTGTTACCTGTAACAACGCAAAAATTTGGTTCGTCCAAACTATGAGTTTGGTTCGTCCAAACCAGGAGTTTGGTTCGTCCAAACTTCACAGCCCATTTTGGAAACAACGGATTTCACGAATTAAACGGATAAAGCCCCTGTTCGACGGAACCTGCTCGACCTGTTCGACGGGATTTGCAAATCCGACGGAACAGATGACACTCCCCTCCCCTCGCAGGGGAGGGGCTGGGGTGGAGTCAGTATCTCCCTGTCGATGAATTAATTACAGACCGCACCCCCAACCCCTTCCCTTAAGGGGCGGTGAGACCATACGGCGACTACCCATCATACAGCATCAGAGGTCTTTCGCATTGCAAATGCTAATATCCCATTCCGTTGTATTACAAATTCGACGGAACAGAGCCGTGGGCTTACTTCCTGATTACAGGGCGGACGGTACGGCCTCCGTAGCGGAAGTATGAATTGTTTTCTGTATCAACACCTTTTGAATTAAACACCAGACGATATGCCTCTGCCGACCATGCCGTGCTAAGCGATGCCGACCAATAGTTACCACCAGTCACTTTTGTCTCAAGTTTGTCATTCGTGCGATAGCCAGAGGCTGGCAGGAAAATGGATTTTCCGTTTACCTTGCTTTTGAATTTCAGTCCGTTCACACCGTTTATTGTGTTCCATTCTTTTTCGGTATTGTCAAGCAATTCTGTGATTTCCTCGTATGTTGGCATCACCCACCTGCCACCCCAGTTTGCAGCGGCAGCATCGTCCTCAGCATCGAGCACCGTCTTACGATCACCGACAAATTCGATTTCTGGGAGAAGATAAAGGTATTGATACCAACATCCCTCTGTCTGCCCGTCGTCAATTTGATATTTGTTGATATACTTCCACGACGACTGCCCTTCGGCCATCCATTTGTACGATGCCCAGTCGAATGAGCGTCCGTCGGAGGTGTCTGATGTATAGCCAGTTGTCTCACCCCAGGCAAAGTAGAGGCCATAGTCCTCTGGTTTCTCTGCCCCCACGTTCATATTGGCCCATAACGTGCCACTTGGCAGTCCCAAGTCAATGGCCTCTACTCCAGCGGGAGCCTTGCTCGTTTCGGCAGAACCGCCATTGGCAATAATCTCTAAGATGGTGACCACGTCGCCTATATCTACACGATTGTCGCCGTTAACGTCACCTTTGAGGCTTTGTGCTGCCACACTCAGGCACCCGAGCATTGCCAGCAACATTATGCAGACAAGCAGTTTCTTGATTTGTTGCATAGGATTAACTCTATTTGATGGTCACCTGGGTGGCTCCGTAGCCGTATTCGCGGAAGGAGGCATCCTGGTAGGTGTATGTCTTGTAGCGGTATTGCAGTTCGTTGAGGATGGCCTTGCGGAGGACGCCCTCGCCCTTGCCGTGGATGAAGACGATTTTGGTGCCCTTCTTCTTTTCGTACTCCTTGAGGGTCTTTCGCATCGCGTCAAGTTGGTAGTTCAGGATGTCGGTGGGGGAAAGGCCGTTGGTGTTGTCGAGCAGTTCTGAGGCGTGGAGGTCGACGACGATGGGGTCGCCCTCTTTCCGTGCTGGCGTGATGAGTGGGCGTTGCTTGGGTTCGTCGCCCTTTTGATACATATTGGCCTTCAACTGCTTTGCGTCGATGACTAAAGGACGGGCGGGGATGTCGTTCTCTACGATGGTGTGGATGAGGGCGGGCTGCTCGAAGAAATCGTTCTCCTGGAAAGTGTGCAGTTTGTAGAATTTCACGCCGTCGATGCGTATCTGCGCGTCGATGGCTGGCTTCAGCATAAAAGGTTTCTCCCGTTTGTAGGACAGCACTTGCACGGCGACACGCTCCATCTGGTTCAAGTCTTCGCGTCCGAACTCCTCCAGGAAGAGTTTGGTGTTGGGCTCCACCTCTGCCGTTGAGACGAGCCGCCAACTGGCCCCTTCGGCCACCGAGTAGGTGAAGCGCATATAGTAGTTGCTGTCGTTCACAAAGTAGGTCTCGAAGCGTGTCTGCGAGAGTTCCTTCACGTCCATCGGCACGAAGGCGAGATAGGCCGACAACTGGTCACCGCCCTTGCGTTCCGACGGTGCCGGCTTAAACGTGACGGGACGGTCGGCAGGCTCCAGCTCCGCTACTGCCTGCTTCGTTTTCTGCTGCTGTTTCACCTCCACAACGTGGCTCGTGTCATAGTTCTCTTCACCTATGACCACCACCTCGTTCATCTGCATAGGCACCTGGAATCCGTCCTCGTCCTCGACGAGCACAATGTTTTTTCCCTGGAAGCCGGCTACTCGGCCACCTCCAATCTCACTCAGAAATCTTACTTTGTCTCCTATTTTCATAGTTCTATGTTTTAGTTCACCAATCAGGATATGGCCCCCCAGTTGATGTTTGTCTTTCGTATTTCGTTAAGTCGCTGCCAGAGGAGCTGGTATTTGGCGGAGTTGCACAGAGGGTCTTCGTCGACAACGATGCGGGCCTCGTCGCGGGCCATCTGGACAAGTTGCCCGTCGCGGGCAATGTCGGCAATCTTCAAGTCGAAGGCCATGCCGCTCTGCTGGGTGCCCTCCAGGTCGCCAGGGCCGCGAAGTTTCAGGTCGGCCTCGGCTATGCGGAAGCCGTCGTTGGTCTCGCACATAATGTCGATGCGCTTGCGGGTCACTTCTGAGAGTTTGTAGTTGGTGACAAGGATGCAGTAACTCTGTTCGGCACCGCGCCCCACCCTGCCCCGCAACTGGTGCAGTTGGGAAAGGCCAAAGCGCTGGGCGTCGATGATGACCATAACCGATGCGTTTGGTACGTTTACGCCCACCTCGATGACGGTCGTAGCTACAAGTATCTGCGTCTCTCCACGGACGAAACGCTGCATCTCCTCCTCTTTGTCACGTGGGTTCATCCGCCCGTGCACCTTACTGAGTCGGTATTCTGGGAACACCTGGCACAGGGTCTCAAAGCCTTGCTCCAGATTCTTCAGGTCCATCTTCTCGCTCTCTTCAATGAGCGGAAAGACAACATAGACTTGCCGCCCTGCCTGTATCTGCCGGCGGATGCCGTCGTAGAGCGAGGTCATGCGGCTGTCAAAGACATGTGTGGTTTGGATGGGCTTACGGCCTGGCGGCAGTTCGTCGATGACACTCACGTCGAGGTCGCCATAGAGTGTCATAGCCAATGTGCGCGGTATGGGGGTTGCGGTCATCACAAGGACGTGAGGGATAGCTGGATGAGACCCTTTCCCCCACATCTTTGCCCTTTGAGCCACGCCGAAACGGTGCTGCTCGTCGATGACGACAAGGCCTAGGCGGCTGAATTGCACGGTGTCTTCGATAACGGCGTGGGTACCCACCAGTATCTGTACGCTGCCGTCGAGCAAACCGTCGAGCACTTCCTTTCGCTTCTTCCCCTTGACGACGCCAGTAAGCAGTTCAACACGGACGGCCATACCTTTGAGGAAATCCTGAATGGTGGCCAGATGCTGTTCGGCCAATATCTCGGTAGGGGCCATCATACAGGCCTGATAGCCATTGTCGATGGCGATGAGCATGGTCATCAGCGCCACGAGCGTCTTGCCGCTACCCACATCGCCCTGAAGCAGGCGGTTCATCTGCCGTCCTGAGCATAAGTCGTTCCTGATTTCGTGCATCACCCGCTTCTGGGCATCGGTCAAACTGAAAGGCAGATGGTAGTGGTAGAACGTATTGAAAACATCGCCAATGCGCGGAAAGACGTAGCCGCCATACTTGCGGCGCTGGTCGCTGGCATACCTGAGAATGTTGAGCTGGACGAAGAACAACTCCTCGAACTTCAGGCGCACACGGGCCCGCGACAGTTCCTTGGCATCCTGGGGATAGTGGATGGCGCGGAGTGCCTGGTCGCGGCTTATCAGATGAAGTTTGGAAGTGATATGGAGGGGAATAGTCTCCGGTAGAGGCTCCGTCAGTTTCTCCAGAAGATTGCGCACCAGCCGCTCCACACCTTTCGATGTGAGACTGTATTTCTTCATCTTCTCCGTCGTGTTGTAATAGGGACGGAGTGAAAGGTAAGAGTTCGCCTCTTGTACCTCACCTCCCCATGCTTCCATATCCGGATGCTGGATTTGAATACGGTTGTTGAACACCGAAGGGCGGCCAAAAGCCATATACTGCTGGCCTATCTTGTAGTGGTCGCGGGCATACTTGCCCCCGTTGAACCAGACAAGGTCGAGCAGGGCCGTGCCGTCGGTGAAATGGGCGACGACACGCTCTTTGCGCGGCCCCATATCGAAAGTCTCGAAGCTGAGGATATGGCCCACCACCTGAACGAAGGGCATGTCGCCCGTCAGCTCGTCAATTTGATAGACTTTCGAGCGGTCTACATATTTATAAGGATAGTACTCCAGCAGTTCACCGAAGGTGCTGATGCCAAGTTCGGCATTGAGCAACTTCTTCCTGTTAGGGCCAACGCCCGTCAGGTACATAATGTCCTGCTGGAGAATGTCGGTCACGGTGCCTCCTTTCTATAGATGCAGCGTGTGCCCCATGCGCTGCTGCTTGGTCTGAAGATAGCGCAGATTGTATTCGTTTGGCTCTATCTCGATAGGAACATTCTCTACGATTTCCAGTCCGTAGGCTTCCAGTCCGACACGCTTCACGGGATTGTTGGTCATCAGGCGCATCTTATGGACACCCAGATGGCGCAGCATCTGCGCCCCACAGCCGTAGTCGCGCTCGTCGGCCTTGAAGCCCAGGCAGAGGTTGGCGTCGACGGTGTCGTAGCCCTCTTCCTGCAAACGATAGGCCGCCAGCTTGTTCATCAGCCCGATGCCGCGGCCCTCCTGCTGCATATAGACAATGACACCCTTGCCCTCGCGCTCAATCATCTCCATAGCACGGTGCAGCTGTTCGCCACAGTCACAACGCATAGAGCCAAGTATGTCGCCCGTCATACAGGAAGAATGAACACGCACGAGAATGGGTTCGTCCTCGCGCCACTGACCCTTAATGAGGGCGAAATGCTCCTGTCCGCCCACTTTCTGGCGGAAGGGAATGATGCGGAAATGGCCGAACTGCGTGGGAAGGTCGGCTTCGACCCCCACCTCGATGAGCGACTCCTGGCGCAGCCGATAGGCAATGAGGTCTTTGATAGTGATGATTTTCAGGCCGTGCTGCTGGGCGTACTCCTGCAACTGGGGCATGCGTGCCAGTGTGCCGTCGTCGTTCATAATCTCGATGAGGGCACCGGCTGGATAAAGCCCAGCCAACTTGCACAGGTCGATGGCTGCCTCGGTGTGGCCGCTGCGGCGGAGCACGCCGTTGTCCTGGGCGTAAAGAGGATTGACGTGGCCAGGCCGTCCGAAGGTCTGCGGCGTGGAGGCTGGGTCGGCCAATGCACGGATGGTGGCAGCACGGTCGTGGGCTGAAACACCTGTGGTGCACCCTTCCAGCTTGTCGATGGTGACGGTGAAGGGGGTGCCAAGGAGCGACGTGTTGTCCTGCACCTGGTGGGCCAGCTGCAACTCCTCGCTGCGGCTGATGGTAATAGGGGCACAGAGCACTCCACGGGCATGCTTTAGCATGAAGTTCACCATTTCGGACGTAATCTTCTCGGCGGCACAGATGAGGTCGCCTTCGTTCTCCCTGTCTTCATCGTCGACTACGATGACAAATTTGCCGTCGCGGAAGTCGCCTATAGCCTCCTCTATTGTGTTCAGTTTCATTTCGTCCATAGTAATCATATTTGGTCTTGCTGTTTTGTTGTCGATTTCCTCTCTTTAGCCTTCTTTGCAAGGTCAGCAATGAATGGCATGTTCTCCAAGTCTGCCATGGTGACAGGTGCGGGAGGCTCAATCTCTGCTATGCGGTTGACGACGAGCTGGTTGGTCTCGACGACGGTGTTCAGGTCTCCCCGCAGCCTGTAGCGGAAGCGGCACATCCTCAGATAGAAGAACAGCCCTGTCGGCAAGAACAGGCCCGTGGCAACGTTCAGCCACTTCCTGCGGAAAGGCCGTGTGTGTGCGTGAGTAGCCACGATAGGATAATGGTTCAGATAGGCAATCATCTGGCGGTCCTTCGTGTTTGTCAGGTCGTCGATGGCATCCTCCAGCTCTGCCACTATGGTCTCTACCTTTTGGTCGTCGCCAGAACGGAAGAACACCTCGATGGGGTTGGGCAGATGGAGCAACTTGTGCTCTATGCTGTATTGCCTGATGCTTTCGCTGACATGCAACAGGTAGTAAGCGTCCAAGGGATAGATGGGATCTTCGATGATGACCTCCTTGCTGGCAATATGCCGCTTCTGGCGCAGGCCAAGCATACGGATGAGCAGCAGGCGGTAAGCGTCGATGTTGAACACAGCCGAGTCGCTGTTTGCCTTGTAGGTGAAGAAGACGGCCATAGGTGCCAGCACAAAAGTGGAAATGCCCTTTCCGAACCAGATGGCCCAGTTGTCGTCGCGAGCCATTCGGGTGCCGGAGTTCTCGAAAATATAGTAAATGATAAACACTACAACCGAAATGATAACTGGCACGCCCAATCCGCCTTTGCGGATTATGGCACCGAGAGGGGCACCAATAAAGAAGAAGATAACGCAGGAGAGAGCCAGAGTGAACTTGCCAATGAGTTCCAGCCAGTGGGTACGCTCCTGACGGTTAATATGGTTGGCATAGTCCGACTTCATCGCCAGGTCGTTGAGCACACTCTGAGCCTGCCGTGCAGCAGTCATCATCACGTTTCGCTTCTCTTCCTTGTCAAGGTGGGCATAGACGCTGTCAAGCTGTGGCAGAGCAACCGTTGACGTCTGCTGCAGCTTGACAGAGTCTTCGCTGGTCAGCTGGGGCGAATAGAGCACATAGTGTTTCGCCTCGGCATAGAAGTTGCGCCCAACGGAGTCGATGAACAGGCGGATGGAGTCCAGGTCATGTACTATTTGCTTGGCCGACTTTGCTTTGGCATTTCCCGAAAGGTCGGCATCGGTCATATTGAAGCCGCTGTCGAAATCGAGGAGAATCTGCTTGTTGGCAAACGTCTCACGCCGGTAAGGCACCTCCGCCGTCCCGCCTATGTCTTGGGAGCGCATATTCTCAAACCATTCACCGCTCCACAACGTGAGCAGGAGGTGTTTCTTCTCGGCCGTGGTCTGGAGCATACCCGAATCGGCCAGGATAATGGCCTGGTCTTCGTATGACCCCGACTGTCTGTAAATCATTATGCCATAGAGCTTGCCCGTGTCCAGATTCTTGTGCTGCACATAGAGATTGGTGTTTGGCAGCCCATCGTAGAAGATGCCCTCAGGTATTTCCAGTTCCGGACTCTTCTGCTTCATCGAAAGGAGCAACTCGGAAAAGCGCAAATTGGCCATAGGGCCGATGACATCCTGGAAATAGAACGACAGGCCGGCCATCAGGACAGAGATGATGATGAGTGAGCGCATAGCCTGCATCAGCGAAATGCCAGCTGCCTTGATGGCTGTCAGCTCGGAACTCTCGCCCAAGTTGCCAAAGGTGATGAGTGAAGAAAGAAGGATGGCCAAAGGAAATGCCTGCGGCATCAGCATCAGACCCATATACCAAAAGAACTGGGCCAGCACGTCGAGGGTAAGCCCCTTGCCTATCAGCTCATCGACGTAGCGCCACAAGAACTGCATCATCAGCACAAACTGGCAGATGAAGAAAGTCCCCACAAAGAGCAGACCAAACTGCTTGGCTACGAAAATGTCTAACTTCTTTATTCTGAACATCTTTACTCTATTATCTCCCCAGCTGTCACTTGCAGCATTTCGTTATGGATGATGGCATTGGTTGCCACAATGCTGTTGCCCTGGGTGAACTGGGGGGAGCCGTCGAAGTTGGTCACCCTACCACCTGCTTCGCTCACAATGAGTGCGCCGGCCATATAGTCCCATTGGCCAATATACTTTTCCACGTAGGCATCGAGCCTTCCTGCTGCGACATAGCAGAGGGCAATAGCAGCCGAGCCAAGCATACGGACGCTGGCAGCACGTCCATAGAAAGTATTAATAAGGCATTGTATGACAGGCTTGTAAGCCTGGCTGTTGTAGGGAAGCTGCAAACAAAGAAGCGCATCGTCGATGGCTGACTGGCTGACGTGCAACGGTTGACCGTCGACATAACTGCCGCCACCCTTCCAGGCATAAAAGCACTCGTCGGCACATATTTCATAGACTGCTCCCAACAGAATGTCGGAACCTTGCACCAGCGCGATGCTGACAGCGTATGGAGGGAAACGATGGATGAAATTGGTGGTGCCGTCAAGTGGGTCAATGACCCAACATAGCTGTTCTGAAGGGTCAGTCCTTTCGGCAGCAGAAGCGGCAGTACCCTCTTCGGTGATGAAATCAGCCTGGGGCAGGAGGTGTCTAAGACTCTCGACAATCAGCATCTCCGACTGCTTGTCTACATACGACACATAGTCGTGAGAATGTTTACGCTCAATGCTTGCCGCAGAAAAATGAGTGCGCTCCTGACGGATAAAAGCACCAGCCTGACGAGCCACGTTGCAGACCGCCAACGTCAGTTCTTCCAAATGTAACACGCCCATCAACTCTAACTATTCCCCATTGTATTGGAACACGCCGCCCAAATCTGGGTTCTCACCGAAATACTCATCATTATTGTAGTCCTGGACAGCAGGCTGGTTGTAGTCCTTACGCAGCGGACCCTCATGCACGAGGAAATCGTTGAAATTGACAGTGGTAAGCACTAAGCCGAAGAAACCGAATGCACAACGCACACTCTCAGGACGTATATTGCTGTTGATACGCATAGTGGAGAAGAATGTGTGGTTGAAGTACTCCAGACGGTTGTGCGTGTAGAAAAGGTCTACCTCACGCTGGTTGCTATTGTCAAGCGAGTCGGCTGAGGTAAACATATACCCTAAATTACTGACAGCGTCGTCCATCCAGTCGGTATTGATGCTGTCGTTAGGCAAGATATTTTCTTTGATGTTGTCCTGCACCTCGGCAAACATCTTCTCTTCCGAAGGACAGGTGATAAAGGCAATCAAAAGAATAGCCCCAATGATGGCCGCCCAAATGATGATACGCCCCAGGCAGCTTTGGCGAAACTCTTTGAAGAGTGATTCATTCTTACGGAAATCACCGTTGTTGTTTTGGTCCATAGAATTAATCAGATTTTACTTGTTTAATGCGAAATAAGGTTCATAAACTCCTGACGGGTCTTGGCCTGGTTGAAAGCACCACTAAATTCGCTGGTAGTCGTTATAGAGTTTTGCTTCTCCACACCACGCATCTGCATACACATGTGCTTGGCTTCAACCACTACCATCACACCCAAGGGCTTCAGGGTATCTTCGATGCACTGACGTATTTGCAAGGTCATGCGCTCCTGCACTTGAAGCCGGTGGCTGAAGATGTCCACCACACGGGCTATCTTCGAGAGCCCCGTAATGTAGCCGTTAGGAATATAGGCCACGTGCACCTTACCATAGAAAGGCAGCATGTGGTGTTCGCAGAGGGAAAAAAAGTCAATGTCCTTGACAATGACCATCTGGCTATAATCCTCCCTGAAAAGGGCATCGGTGAGCACTTTGTGTGCATCCATAGCATAGCCTCTGGTGAGTACTTGCATAGCCTTGGCCACACGCATAGGTGTCTTCAACAATCCCTCCCTGTCTGCATCCTCTCCAAGCAGTTCAATCACTCTCTTGTAGTGGGCGGATAACTCATCGAGCCCTTCCCTGTACTCAGCATTTTCAGTCATGACAATCTTATCGTGTTACTGTGATTTTCCCTTTTACCACCGTGGCCGACTCATAGCCCATCTTCCTCACCTCCAACATTTTCTCGCGGGCTTCCTGATAGGTGCGGTAGTTGCCCATACGGCAAATCCAGCGGGGAGAGTAGAAGTGCACATACACCTCCTCGCCTGGGAAGAGCTGGCGGAGGGAGTTGCCTGTCTGTTCGGCTTTTTGGCGGTCGCGGCGAGTATTGCCTCCTGCAAAGGCCTGAACGCGATACCCCGTGGTTTTGTAGGCACGACGCAACGTGTTGGTGGTAGTAGTGTCAACGCTGGTCTTCAGTTCTTGTTCCTCCTGTGGTGTGACAGGAACAGGCTTTGCTGTCTGCGATTTGTCTTCCTGCTTTTCTACCTTTTTGACGGGTGTGGCAGGCTTTGCTGTTTTTACTGTTTTTTCAGTTGAGGCAGACTTTTTCTGAACTGGCATTTCTGCCGGGCCGTTCACCAAGTCATCGATGGCTTTGTCGTGATGTATGGTCACAGTACCTTCACTCACCGTATGCTGCTGCACACGCTGGGTGAAGGTCTGTGCGTCAGTAGTTACTGCCGGCAAGAAACAAGCCAGCAGAATAGCAAATGTTTTCATTTGGCAAATGCGTCGATGATACCCTTGAAGTCGGCTGCCTTCAGCGAAGCACCGCCAATCAAGCCACCGTCGATGTCGGGTTTGGCGAACAATTCGGGGGCGTTGCTGGCCTTGCACGATCCGCCATAGAGAATGGTAGTGTCGTCGGCTACGGCCTGTCCATACTTCTCGGCAATGATGCTGCGGATGTAGGCGTGAATTTCCTCTGCCTGCTCTGCAGTGGCAGTCTTGCCGGTACCGATAGCCCAGATGGGTTCGTAGGCGATGACAATC
Source organism: Prevotella sp. (assembly GCA_017960525.1). Taxonomy (GTDB): domain Bacteria; phylum Bacteroidota; class Bacteroidia; order Bacteroidales; family Bacteroidaceae; genus Prevotella. Next base: position 23,458 of record JAGCZA010000145.1, on the reverse strand, counting down.
TTACGGAAGTCCTCTTCCGAGAGATTGAATACGCTGCCTTCCAACTCGGCCTTCACAACTTCATTCTGCTTGCCGGCCTCGCGCTCTGCCAGGCTCTCGCCAATGCAGAAGATAACCTTCAAGCCCTGCTTCTGAGCCAGAAGCACTTTCTCCTTCAGGATTTCGGGCGTCTCCTTGTAGTACTCACGACGCTCTGAATGGCCCAGAATCACGTACTGTGCACCAGTGCTCTTCACCATTTCAGCGCTCACCTCACCAGTGAAAGCACCTTTGTCCTTGTCAGCGCAGTTTTCTGCTCCCAGGCCGATAATGTCCTGGTCGAGGAACTGTGCAATGGAGGCCAAGTGGATGAATGGGGTGCAAATGACCACTCCGCAATTGGGCTTGTCGGCCTTGAGTGTTTCGTTAAGCTCTTTTGCCAGAGCGATACCATCCTGGAGATTCATGTTCATCTTCCAGTTTCCTGCAACAATTTTCTTTCTCATAATCTTTTAGTTTTATTTTGGGGTTAATGTTATTCTTGTGACTTAATTTCTTTTGGGGCTTTGCGGCGCACCCATCTGGTCCACATCCAAAGACGGTCGGCTACGGTCAGTATGACCAAGGGGAGCACAAACCATAGCAGCAACTTCAGAATCTTGCCAGGCGTAGAGTCTTGCGGCATCTGCCCGATTGTCAATTTTTCCAATGGAAGCGCCCACTGCTCTTCGTCAATAACGGGCAGACGGTTATGGCTCCATTTGCCAATGACAGTACCATTATGCAGCAACAGCAAACCAGGATTGCTTCTAATGACGGTCTTCAAAGTGATTTCGTCGGTATGGCAGAAAGGGTATTCGGCTCCTGTTATCTCTCTCCAATGGCCGATAGAAGACTCTGTGCTTGCCGTCAGGCAGTAGAAAGGATAGCGATGCTGCTGGGCGTACTCATAAAGTTCATTGATGAGGTCAAGGCGTGAGTCGTCTGCCTGCTCCAGATGCGGGGAAATGAGTAGCATGGTGTAGCCGCTATTGGCCAGCACGTCGTTGGTAATGTCACCCTCTTCAGGAGAAATGATGCTGAAGTCGTGTATGGGTGGCACATAACCTTGGCGTATTAGCGTAGTCTTGGAATCGACAAAACTCCAAGTGGAGTCAGGATAGTTGTCAAGCGTAAACTCCTGCTTTCGACCGTCTTTCTCCAGGATGAAAGTGGTTTCAAACTGCGGCTGCTCTGCTCCCTCCGGAATCTCCATCCCTTTCGGAATATTGGCTCCAATGTGATAAGGGCGGAAGTCGAACTGCGGCAAATCGTAGATACTCCAGGCCGCGATTGCCAATATGAACAAAGTAGAGTAATTGATGACAATCCACTGGTTTGACCGACTTACAAAGCGGAACATCTCCATCGGCCACCACGCCACGACAATGGCAGCCAGGAGTAACAATACATTTTTGAAAAACGTCTGCCAGTTAGTTAGCACCAAAGCATCGCCAAAACAGCCACAATCGCTGATAGGATTGGCTAGTGCCAACCATAAAGTCAGGGGAGTCATCACAATCAGTAATAACAGGACCAACCGCGATGTCGTTCTCCGACGAATGGCAAAGAGCAGGAAAATACCGAGACAAAACTCTATAGCCGAAAGTGCTACCGACATCGCCAAGGCCGCCACAGAAGGCAGCAAGTCGCCAATTCCCAGCGCCTGTGCATAATCTTCTATCTTGTACTGCGTGCCCCTGGGGTCCACGGCCTTCACAAACCCCGAAAGGATGAACACCGCAGCCAGCAACAAGCGGCAAAGATTGACAGCGACTTTCTTCATAACTTAATGAGGCCAAACACCGAATAGTTGATGATGTCCATCAGGTTTGCATCGATGCCTTCGCTGACGAGCGTGGCCCCTCCCAGGTTTTCTATTTCCTTTATACGTTCTATCTTGGTCAGTATGAGGTCTGTATAACTGCTCACCCGCATATCCCGCCATGCCTCGTTGTAGTCATGGTTCTTGCGTTTCATCAGTTCAAGCGCCTCGTGGGCATAGTGGTCGTAGAGTTGCAGGGCTTCTTCAGCCGAAATGTCCACCGTATCGACAAATCCACGCTCCAACTGAATAAGGCCCACTATGCCATAGTTCACCAAAGCAACAAATTCGGGTCTGATGCCTTCGCCCACAAGTGTTTCTCCAGTGAGTTCCAACTGCCTGATGCGCTTGGCCTTGATGAAGAGTTGGTCTGTAAGCGACGAGGGTCTCAGGATGCGCCAAGAAGCCCTGTAGTCGTGCAGTTTGCTACTGAAAATGCTGCGACATTCGGCTAGTGCTGCCTCAAATTGAGCGTTTGTTCTTTCAAATCTATCCATAACAGGGTGCAAAGGTACAAAAAAAAGACCGAAGAGAAAAGCAAAGGGTGAAAAAAATCACTTTGCCTTCTTGCCGAAGAGCGAAAAATGGACGTAACGCTTGGGATGCTGCCTGAGGTCGATGAGCAGCGAGTCGGCGCTGCGCATTGTCCCGTTGAGATTCTGGTAGAGTGCCGGGTCGCGCATCAGCAGCCCCAATGTGCCCTCTTTGCTGTTGAGCGTGGCCGTGGTCTTCTCAATGTTGGCCATCGTGTTGTCCACCTTCTGCATAGTGGCAGCCACGTCAATGTCATTTAGTTTATGCGTCAGACTTTCCGTGTTGGCCAGCACGCCATCGGCCTTGTCCATCATTTGCGGTACCTGTTTGTTGAGCGCTGCTGTGAGTTGGTTCAACTGGGCGGTGGTGGTGGTCAGATTGGCCGTTACTTGGTCAATGTTTCCCATTGAACTCTTGATGGCAGGATCGGCCAGCAGAGCATTCACAGAAGCGAGTATGGAGTCGAGTTTAGGCAGCATTTGTTCAATCTGTGGAACCATACCCGCAGCCTTGCCCATCAGCCCAGACTCCATTCCGCCTGCGATGGTGTCACCCTTTGACAGAATATCAGCCATATCAGGGCCGAACTTCAGTTCCAGTTTCACGTTGCCCAGCAGGTCACTTGATATTTCAGCACGTGTGCCCTTCGGCACTCTCAGTTGGTTGTCGAGGCCAATCACGGCAACAATATGATCGGGGTGGGCATAATCATAGTCAATGCCCTCGACAACGCCCACTTTGAAGCCATTTGCATAGACGGGACTTGACGACGACAGCCCGCTCACATTATCGAAGAGGGCGTAGTAACTGTTGCTGGAGGAGAACAAGGTAAGCCCTTTCAGAAACTGCATACCGAAAAACAGAATGACGATGCCGGCAATGGCCACCAACGCAATCTTAACTTCTTTTGTAAACCACTTCATATCAAGTATTTATTTCTTATTGTTCTTGTATTCCTGTATGGCCGCTTGGGTGTCCATCTTCTCGCCGTTCTTGAAGGCGATGATGAAAGCCTGCGGGAACTTTTCGGCCACTTCTTTACGCAAGGTGCGTATTTGCTGATAGTCGGTACTCGCACCCACGGTGTATTTCCAAATCTTTCCCTCTTTATAGAAATCCACGTCCTTCAGCCCCTTCAGTTGACGGTCGCCCGACTTCAACTGATGGTCGCTGGCCAGAAGTTGCACTTTGAACACGGGGGCCTCGCTGCTGACGTCTTTCTTTGGCTCAGGACTGGTTTCTTTCTGAGTCGTATCAGGTTTCTGTGCTGTTGTGTCCGTTTTCTCCTGAGCCGGCTCAACAGATTCCTTCTTGGAGGGGGTTGGCGAAGGAGCCTTGCCTCCCGTTCTCTTGGCTTTGTATTCGACAAAAGCCTGATAGATGCCCTTGCCTAAGGCATCGATGTTCTTCTTGTCGTTCAGATAAGCCTCTTCCGCAGGAGTGGTGATGTAGCCCAACTCCACCAGACAAGCAGGCATCGACGTCTCTCGCAACACGAGGAAGGCATCCTGCTTGACGCCCTTGTCAGGTCTGCGGGCGGTACGGCACACATTCTTCTGGATGCTCTTTGCCAGTTCCACGCTCTCCAGCATATTGGCGTCGTTAATCATCTCAAAGATGATATAACTTTCAGGCGAGCGCGGGTCGAAGCCGGCATAGTGCTGCTTGTAATCTTTCTCGATGAGGATGACATCGTTTTCGCGCATAGCCGCGCTCAGTTTCTCGTCGCTGCGGCGCATACCCATCGTATATGTTTCCAGCCCCGCTATGGGTTTCTTGCTGGCTACAGAGTTAGTGTGAATGCTCACAAAGACATCGGCTTTGTTGCGATTGGCAATGGCTGCCCGCTCGTGAAGGGGAATGAACACATCGGTCTTGCGCGTGTAGATGACCTTCACATCGGGGCAGTTCTGCTCCACATAGCGACCGAATGCCAGGGCCACATTCAGGTTGATGGTTTTCTCCTTGGAGTATTTCCCCAATGCGCCTGCATCCTTTCCCCCGTGCCCGGCATCAATCACAAGCGTAAAGCCCGCCCCGGCAGCAGCCACAGCCACTTGCAGGAACAGCACTAATACGAAACAACCAAACTTATTCATCGCTCAACTCTCAATACTCATCTCAACGCCTGCACCAGCACAGTCGGCTCCCATTGGGGGATTCAGTTTCATCAGCCGCAGTTCCGTCTTCTTCACTTGCGGGAAATTCTTCATAACGGACTTACAGATGCGACCCGCCACATGCTCCAGCAGTTTCGAAGGAATGTCCATCTCCCGCTTCACAGTCTCCAACAGGTCGGCATAACTGACGGTATCGGCCACACAGTCCGTCTCCATCGCCTTGGAGATGTCGCAATGGACACGTAGCGAGACCGAGAACCAGCCTCCTACCCTGCCCTCCTGCTCCATCACGCCGTGATAGGCATAGAGACGCACGTCATCAAGCACGATCACACTCATCACTCAACTCCGTCTCAGCATTGCCAGGCAAATATTTCTTCAAGGCTCTTTCCACGCCGTTCTTCCACGTGTTGATGCTCTCGTCGTTCAACTGGAGCGAAGCCACGAGACGTATGACATGCTCGATGGGCATACGGTAGCGCAGCACGCCGCTGATGAGTTTGGCATAGTTCCAGTATTCGGGGTTGAACTTCTCCGAAAGCCCCTCCACCGTAATCTTGTAGCCACGTGTATTCGTAAACTGGAAGTCGTAGCGCTTCGTGCCGTCGGCATTGGCCTGTTTCACTATTTTGCCCTTTGTCACCGACTTGGGCAGCATAATGCCTTCGTCGTCGTCCTGCAAACCTGTGAATATCTCGTAGGGATAGCCGTCAAGCAGACCAACGAGCGCCACCCACTTCTCCTTGTTGTTCTGGAAGCGCACCACGTCGCACTCCAGTTCCTGGGGCCGCACCTCGCACACCGTAGCCAATCCTGCGAAACCAAGTCCGCCCTTGGGGGCCAGAGAACGCAGATGGCCTGCCAGCCGTTTGAGTTGCTCCTTGTCCACAGGATTTGCACTTCCCTGCTCCAGTTTGAGCAGTTCGTCCATCAAGAACTCCTCGCCGCCATAGGCTGCCAGGATGGCGCTCAGAGCATCCTCGTTATTGTTGTAAGTCTCTTTATCCATTTCACACTTTCTTTGAGCCTACAAAGGTACGCATTTTTTCACGTAACTACCGCAGTTTAACTCCTTTTAACCATACATCCGAGGCCTTCCTTAATTTATTTTATAGTCAAGGGCCTCATTTCGCTCAATATAGTCTATCAACTGGTGTTTCACGTCGACAAGTCTGTTCTTCGATTCCAGCAGCACGTGGTGCTTGCCGGTTGAGTCACGCAACTGGAAGAAAAGTTTGGTCTTGCCGGGATGTTCGCTGACAATCTCGCCCAAATCGGCCACGATGCCCTCGTTCAGTTTGTCGGTGTTCATCAGGATGGTGATGCGGTCGATGGCCTTCTCCTTAATCGTCTGGAGCAGTTCGACGCCGCTCACCTTGAACTCCTTCTGTTCCCTGTCGCGGAAACGCTGCTGCATCTTCCCAGTGACATAGACGGCGGCCCCATCAATGAACTTGCCGTTCAGGTTGAGCCAGTCTTCGCCAAAGAGCACCAGTTCGCCCGAACCTTCAAAGTCTTCCAGCGTGACGATGCCCCAAGGCTTGTTGGTCTTGGCGCTGAAACGCGACTGTACGCCAGTGACGATGCCACCCAGCGTGATGTCCTCGCGGTCGGCAAGGGCGGCACAACGGTCGGCCAGTTCCGCACACTTGGCATTGCACAGGTTGTCGAGCACAATCTTGTACTCGTCGAGCGGATGCGCCGAGAGGTAGATGCCCACCAGGTCGCGCTCCTTGTTCAGCCGTTCTATGTCGCTCCAGCGCACATCGGTTTTCGGGATTGGCGGCGTGGCAATCTCTATGCTGTCGAAGCCGCCGAAGAGCGAGTTCTGCGCCTCCGCCTTGGCCTGCTGGTACATCTGGCCATAGCGCACAAGCGTGTCGAGGAACACTTCGCCCTTGACATTCTCGGCAAAGAAGGACTCACGGCGAATGCCGAAGCCGTCGAAGCCGCCACTAAGAGCCAGCGACTCGTAAGCCTTGCGGTTGACGCTGGTTGACGGCACACGCTGGCAGAAGTCGAAGATGTCCTTGTAGGGGCCGTTCTTCTCGCGCTCGTCGATAATGGCGTTGGCGGCACCGTCGCCCATTCCCTTGATGGCGGCCAGGCCGAAGCGTATCTCGCCCTTCTTGTTCACACCGAACTTCAGGTACGACTCGTTCACGTCGGGGCCCAGAGTGGCAATTCCCATTTGCTTGCACTCGTCCATCAGTTTCGTGATTTCCGTAATCTGGTCGCGGCGGCGCGTCATAATGGCGGCCATAAACTCGGCGGGATAGTTGGCCTTCAAGTAGGCCGTCTGGTAAGCCACCCACGAGTAGCAGGCGGCGTGGCTCTTGTTGAAGGCATACGAGGCAAACGCCTCCCAGTCGCCCCAAATCTTGTCGAGCACTTTCGCGTCGTAGCCGTTCTTCTGCCCGCCTTCGATGAACTTGGGCTTCATCGCATCGACGATGTCCTTCTTCTTCTTACCCATAGCCTTGCGGAGGGCGTCGCTCTCACCTCGGGTGAAGTTGGCCAGCAGACGGGAGAGCAGCATCACCTGCTCCTGATAGACGGTGATACCGTAGGTGTCCTTCAGGTATTGCTCCATCACGGGGATGTCGTAGGTGATAGGTTCCTCGCCGTGCTTCCTTCGGATAAACGAAGGGATATACTCCATAGGCCCAGGACGGTAGAGGGCGTTCATAGCAATAAGGTCTTCAAAGACGGTAGGTTTCAGGTCGCGCAGATGCTTCTGCATACCAGCCGACTCGAACTGGAATGTGCCGATGGTGCGGCCCTGCTGGTAGAGTTCGTATGTCTTGGGGTCGTCTATGGGAATATTGTCCAAGTCCACCTCGATGCCTCGCGTCTGCTTGATGTTGGCGCAGGCCTCCTTCAACTCCGATAGTGTCTTCAGCCCTAAGAAGTCCATCTTGATAAGGCCTGTAGACTCGATGACGTGGCCGTCGTATTGCGTGCAATTCGTCTTTGTGTCCTTGAAGTCGGGGTCGTCGGCGGTGCTGACGGGCACCCAGTCGCTGATGGGGTCGCGGCAGATGATGAAACCGCAGGCGTGTATGCCCGTGCCTCGGACAGTCCCCTCCAACATCTTGGCATACTTGATGGTATTGGCCAGGACGGGGTCGGTCGAAGCCTCTGCCTCACGCAGTTCGGGCACAGCCTTGATGGCGTTGGTCAGGTTCATCTTCGGCGTCTTGCCGTCCACTTCGGGCAGACGGTCGGGGATGGCCTTGCACAGACGGTTCGACTCCGCAAGGGGAAGTTTCTCCACGCGGGCCACGTCCTTGATGGAGTTCTTCGTGGCCATCGAGGCGTAGGTGATGATGTGCGCGCAGTTCTCGTGCCCGTACTTGTCTTCCACCCACTTCAGCACGCGCCCGCGACCGTCGTCGTCGAAGTCGGTGTCAATATCGGGCAGGGAGATACGGTCGGGATTCAGGAAACGCTCGAACAGCAGGTCGTACTTCAGCGGGTCAATCTTGGTGATGCCCAGACAGTAGGCCACCACGCTCCCGGCGGCACTTCCGCGCCCAGGCCCCACCATCACGTCCAGTTCGTCGCGGGCGGAGTTGATGAAGTCCTGCACGATGAGGAAGTAGCCTGGGAAGCCCATCGTCTTCATAATGTGGAGTTCGAAGCGGATGCGGTCGTCCACCTCCTTGGAAAGCGGGTCGCCGTAGCGTTTCTTCGCGCCGATATAGGCCAGTTTGGCCAAGTAGTCGGCCTCGAACTTGATGCGGTATATTTTCTCGTAGCCGCCCAGTTTGGCTATCTTCTTGTCGGCCACATCGGGAGGAAGCGGATTCTCGCCGTTCTCGTCGGAGGTGAACTCGCGGTAGAGGTCTTCCTCGGAGAACTTCTGCCGCCACTCCTCCTCGGTGCCGAAACTCTCAGGGATGGGGAAGAAGGGCATAATGGGGTCGTGGTCAAGCGAATAGACCTCCACCTTGTCCAGAATCTCCAACGTGTTCGACAGCGCTTCGGGAATGTCGCTGAACACCTCGTTCATCTCCGCCCGCGTCTTGAACCATTCCTGCTTGGAGTAGAGCATACGCGACGGGTCGTCAAGGTCCTTGCCCGTGGAGAGGCAGAGCAGATGGTCGTGGGCCTCGGCGTTCTCCTCGTCCACAAAGTGGGCGTCATTGGTGCAGACCAGTTTGATGCCGTACTCGCGGGCCAGTTCGATGAGCACCTTGTTGGCCTTCTGCTGCAAGGGGAACGTCTCGCGGTTGGCTCGGATGCTGGGGTCTTTCACCTCGTGGCGCATCAGTTCCAGGTAGTAGTCGTCGCCGAAGAGGTTGCGATACCACTCAATGGCCTCGCGGGCACCCGCCATATCGCCGTTCAGAATCTTCCTGGGCACCTCGCCGGCCAAGCAGGCCGAACAGACAATCAGCCCCTCATGATAGCGCTCCAGGTCGGCGCGGTCGGTACGCGGACGCATATAGTAGCCGTCCACCCACGAGCGCGACACCAACTTAATCAGGTTCTTGTAGCCCTGATAGTTCTTGGCCAGCACAATGAGGTGGTAGCCACTCTGGTCCTGCTTGCCATTCTTCTGCTCCTTCGGGCCGTATTTCGACACGTACATCTCGCAGCCGAAGATAGGCTTGAACGGTTCCAGCCCCTCCTTCTTGCGCTTGGCGTTCACATCGTTGCAGATGTCGTGAAACTCCTTGATGCCGAACATATCCCCGTGGTCGGTCACGGCCATGCCCTTCATCCCGTCCTTCAAAGCCTTGTCCACCAGCCGCTTAATGCTCGACTGCCCGTCCAGTATACTATAGTAAGTATGTACGTGTAAATGAATAAAGTCTTCCATTAAATCAATTTAATATCCTGCCATTCTGCTGATGATGGTGGCAATGTCGGCCACATCAACCTTCCCGTCTTTGTTCGTGTCGCAGACCTCGCCGCCTGGGCCGAGAGTGAACTCCATAGTGGCCACGTCGCTATTGTCGTAGCCGTCCTTCGTGGCGTAGACTGTGACGATGTATGTACCTGCTATGTTCACATCATTACCTGTTCCTGCCTTGACGTCCACATTCTTGATGTCATACACATACTCCACGCCCTCTGTCTCGCAACTGAACTTCATTTTGCTATCCACGAAGGCGATGGCAGGCGTAGCGCATTTCTCGGGTAATGACACAATTTCCTTGAAACTCTTCCAAGGTTCCACAGCCTTATAGGCATCAATGGAGGCCGTTGGAACATACAACGTGGCGTAGTCGATGTAGGAACCCTCGAAGGCGTTACTTTTTGTTGATGGCACATTCTCCGCATAACAATACACATCAGTCAGTTCTTCACATTTTGCAAAGGCAAACCAAAGTATTTCATTCACGCCACTACCGATGGTAATGGTTGTCAGGCCGCTACAATTATAGAAAGCATAGCCTCCTATGCTCGTCACGCTGTTGGGAATCGTGACGGAGGTCAGGCCGCTGCAACCAGAGAAAGCAGAGCCTCCTATGCTCGTCACGCTGTTGGGAATCGTGACGAAGGTCAGGCCGCTGCAATCCAGGAAAGCATGGTCTCCTATGCTCGTCACGTTGCCAGGAATCGTGACGGAGGTCAGGCCGCTGCAACCACGGAAAGCAGAACCTCCTATGCTCGTCACGCTGTTGCCAATCGTGACGGAGGTCAGGCCGATGCAATATAGGAAAGCCCAGTCTCCTATGCCCGTCACGCTACAGGTGGCCCCTTCGTACACAACAGTCTCGGGAATCACAATGTTGCCACTATACTTGTTGTCGTTTTTGTACTGGATAACCGTGGCCACTTTTCCTTTCGTAACAATTTCATACCACAGGCCGTCGATTTCTGCTTCTACGGCGAAAGCGCTTGTTGTCACCGACAGCAGGAGCGCGAGTATAAGAATTTGCTTATTCATAATTGAAGAGTTTAATTTAGATGCTTCTATATAAATAAAGGATACAGACCCCACCCCTGCCCCTCCCCTTGAAGGGAGGGGAATTGCCACCGCCGACCTATCCGCAGGAACTCCCCTCCCTTGTAGGGGAGGGGTTGGGGGTGGGGTCAGTATTGTTATTATCCCTGTTTGTTTTCGTCTTATTCGAAAAGTTTGCTGCAAAATTACAAAGAAAAACTGAAACGGCCAAAGATTTCCACCCTTTCTTGTCGGTTAAAGGGAAAAGGTGAAACAACTTCCGATGAAAAAAGCACGGGTTGGCATAGTGACCAATCCGTGCAAATCTCTCTCTATGCTGTGGGAAGAACTTGCCCAAAGACATTACGGCAATTGCGCCTGCCCCTTGTACTCGGTGGGAGAGAGGCCGATGGACTGCTTGAAGCAACGGCTGAAATACTTCGGGTCGCTGAAGCCGCAACGGTAGGCCACCTCGGAAACGGTCAGGTCGGTGGAGCGCAACATCTGGCAGGCCCGCTTCAGACGTGCCTCACGCAGGAAATCGACTGGCGTGACGCCCATTAATTGCTTCATCTTACGCTGCAACACGGAACGGCTGACGGCACACGCATCGGCCATCTGGCCTATGTCGGCACCGCTGTTGTCCAGGTTCTGCTCCACGAAAGCAAGTACACGCTGCATAAAGGGATCGGAGAGCGGGTCCTTCCCTTCCTCCTCGAGGGTATGAGTAAGAGGAGAGGGGCTGTTCTCATTCTCCTTTTCTTCCAACAATGCCAGATATTTGGCCAGTGTCTCGTGCTGGCGGCGGTTGATGGCTTTAATGTAGAAAACGGTATAGACGATGCCGCCGATGACAGCGAGCACGGCCAAAGCCACCAGCACGCGGAACCAAAGGGTTTCCCAGAAAGCTGGCTCGGCAATGATGACAAGGGTACGAGTGTTGTTGGTCCACATTCTCTCTGCATTGGTAGAGCGCACAGACAGGCGGTAGGTGCCAGGAGCCAGTTCGGGAAGGGTGATGGAGTGGGCCTGGCCCAGGTTAATCCACTTCCCAGGCGAGTCGGTCTCCAGCATATACTGATAGTTAATGACCTGAGGGTCTACATAGTCAAGAGCGGCAAACTGGATGGTCACGCTGCGCTCGTCGGGAGCCAGCCGCAAGGTGTCGAGCGAGGTCACGGCCAGCATCTGCCTGTTGTCGGAGAAGGTCACGCTGGTGAGGTGCAGGGGCGGCTGGTAGTTGCTGTGTTGGGCGGAATTGGCGGGCAGGAGGAATGCTCCTTCGAGTGTGCCGAAGAGCCAATCGCCATCGAGCATCAACGGGCGCACCTCGCTGAAGTGGTAGACGTGGTGGAAGAAATGGTGGCCAAGGCTCTCGAAAGTGTTGTGTGCAAGGTCAATATTGACAACCTTTGTCGTGCTGGTGACTATAAGGTGGTTGTCATTCGTAAGGGTCATGGCAATGGTCATATCGGTGGGGAGCAGACCATTGGCTATGTCATAGCGGCGGAACTGAAGCTTTTCTGCCGTCAGGTCAGGGGTGACAATTTCGCTGATACCGCCAGTCTCCGTGCAAACGAAAATGCGGTTATCGTAAGTTTCCACTATGTCCATCACGGCATTGCAGCTGAGGCTGGTGGAGTCGTTGGGGTCTTTCACAACGAGGCGGAACTGGCTGTCGCGGGCATTGGCCTCTGCCTTGCCCACAAGCAGCCCCTCGGTAGTGGCAGCCAGAAGGAAGCCTTGCGGCGTGATATGGATATGCCGGACACGCTGGCATTTGTCGGTCGGGAAACCAGGCATAGGCCAGACGACTGTTGGCTTGCTGTCACCCGGATTCTCTATGCAGGCGATGCCGTCGCCCAGGGTGGAAATCCAGAGACGCCCCTGACGGTCTTCTGCAATACCGTAGATGCTGGCATTTTGAAGGTCTGCCAGATGCTCAACGGTAAAACGTGACGGGGAAATCTCTGTGAGCCTGAAGAGACCGTCAGGCTTGGTTCCTATCCAGATATGGCCGTCACGTGTCTCCGTCATACTGTAGACGGCATGGCCGAAAGAGCAATAGGAGGGTGACAATGTGCCGTCGGGGCGTATGAACCCCAGCACTCTCCCTTCCTGGTCTAGCAGACGGAGAGCGGTGTCTTCCTTTGTGCCCATCCACACCCGCTTTTTGCTGTCTTTTTCCAGACAATGGACTATGGCGGGTGACTCAATTGGGATGGGTTGTGCCGGCGACTCAACACGGCTCATACAGTAGAGGGCATCTTTATAGAACCGCCATTGGAGGCCCTGCGGGTCGGTGTACTCCACGCGGCCTTCGGTCAGCTGTCCGCGTGTGGGCTGGTCGTCGCGCTGCTGCTCGGCCTCGCGCTGTTCCTCTTCACCATTAAGATTGCGGAAATGATAGGTAGTGGTGCTGAAGTAGAACAGCGTCTCGTCGTTGCGCACATAGATGTCGCCATTCTTTGCCAGCCAAATGTCGCGTATGCGGTCGCTGGTCATCGAGCAGTCGTCGTCGGGATGTGGCTTGATGCGCCTGAACTCGTAGCCGTCAAAGCGATAGATGCCGTTCCAGGTAGAAATCCAGAGGAATCCCTGCCTGTCCTGCAATATCTGTGTGGTGTGGCCTTCAAGGGCACTATTTGTCTCGTCGTAGCGGTGCAGTTCCATAGCCGTCTGAGCCCTCAAAGTGGGGGTGAGCAACAGCGCGGCTGCCAATAGTTTCAGTTTTAATCGTCTGTTCATCCTAATAAGGTTCTTGTCTGTTCCAATATTTCCACCAGCTCGGTCTTCGTTGTGGCCCGGAGCATGGCAATGCGTGTCTGCCGGAAGTTGGGAATGGCCTTGAAAATGGGGGTGGCGGCCAAGTGGCGGCGCGTGTGCAGGATGCCGCGTGTCTCGTCAATGCGCTCCACATTGATGTTGAGCAGTTCTTCAATGATATCCAGCTTGTCGTTGAAGTTGAGAGTAGAGGGTTCTTTGCTGTGCAAAGCGGCGGAGCCGAGCGGAGAGTTGAGAGTTGAGAGTTGGGGGTTGAGAGATGAGAGAGCCTGTCGGATTTCCTGGAATATCCAAGGACAGCCGAAGGTGGCACGCCCCACCATAATGGCATCCACGCCATAGTCGTCGAAAGCCTGGCGGGCCTTTTCAGGCGAGGTGATGTCGCCGTTTCCGATGATGGGGATGGTGATGCGCGGATTGCGCTTCACCTCGCCAATGAGCGTCCAGTCGGCCTCGCCTGTATACATCTGCGAGCGTGTCCGCCCGTGGATGGTCAGTGCCTGTATGCCGCAGTCCTGCAACTGCTCTGCCAGTTCGGTGATGATGAGTTGCTCATGGTTCCACCCCAGGCGTGTCTTCACCGTGACCGGCAACTTGACGGCATCGACCACACGGCGCGTGATGTCGAGCATTTTGGGGATGTTCTGCAACATGCCGGCCCCAGCGCCCTTGCCTGCCACTTTCTTCACCGGGCAGCCAAAGTTAAGGTCTATCAAATCAGGCCCGGCCTGCTCGACAATCTTGGCAGCCTCGACCATCGCATCGACATCGCGGCCATAGATTTGTATGCCTACAGGCCGCTCCTCGTCGCTGATCTGCAACTTGCGGACGGTGGAGGCGACATCGCGAACCAGAGCCTCGGCAGAAACGAACTCGGTATAGACCATAGCCGCCCCATAGCGCTTGCACAGCAGGCGGAACCCCACATCGGTGACATCCTCCATAGGGGCCAGGAATACGGGCTTTTCTCCAAATTCTATCGTGCCGATTCTCATAGTCTTTATTCAAAGGGAATGGTGAGCTGGCCGTCGCCCAGCAGGTTGTAACTCATACGGTGGTAAGGGGTGGTACCGTATTGGCGTATGGCCTCCCGATGTTGGCGTGTCGGATAGCCTTTGTTTTGCTGCCAGCCATATTGAGGGAACTCCTCAGCCAGCCGGTTCATATAGTCGTCGCGGTAAGTCTTGGCCAGTATGCTGGCGGCTGCTATGGAGAGATATTTGCCGTCGCCCTTTATAATAGTGGTATAGGGCAGGTCGTGGTATTTGCGGAAGCGGTTGCCGTCTACAATGACAGCCTGGGGGCGAAGCGTCAACTGGTCGAGGGCGCGGTGCATAGCAAGGAAACTGGCGTTCAGGATATTAATGCGGTCAATCTCTTCGGGCGTGACGATGCCGACAGCCCAGGACAAGGCATCGCGCTCGATGATGGGTCGCAGTTCGTAGCGCCGCTTTTCGGTGAGCTGCTTCGAGTCGTTCAACAATGGGTTCTCGTAGTCTTCAGGCAGAATAACGGCTGCGGCATAGACGCTGCCAGCCAGACAGCCACGTCCAGCCTCGTCGCATCCAGCCTCTATCAAATCTTTATAAAAATGGTTTTGCAGCAATTTTCCGTTAGGTTTTCCCATATTTTGTTCATTCTCGGTTAACAGAGAAGCTGCTGACCTCCGGCCAAGGCCAAACGGCCAGCGCTTCGCCTAAATCGTGGCAAAATTACGAAATAATTGGCAAACAGCCAAATTTTCCTCAAACATAATTAATTGACACCACTTTAAAAAGTCCGCAACCGTCAACAAACAAGCCATATAGTCTCCCCTCCCCTCGAGGGGAGGAGAGTTCCATCCGATTGAATTGTTGGGTATGGACTTTTTAAAGAGGATTCATTATTTTAACTTCCACATATTTGGAGCGAAAGGGGAAGATTTGAGAATGTTTAATCCGTCCAGACTAAAGAGGGGGGTAAACCATACCCTAAGAAAGAACCGTTCTTTCTCCTGAATTCTCGAGAGAATTTGAGAGAAAGAACGGTTCTTTTTCAAAGAGAGGTCGTATGCGTCTGTGAGTCAGGACGGACGTTTTGGGAACTCGTCTTTATTGGCTTTATTTGCTGATGTACTTGCGGCCCCGCCGAATGCGCAGACGCGCAGGGCTGGCATCTTGAGAGATCTGTTTGCCGTCTACCCAGTAGTCGGTCTGGCCATAAGGCGAGTCCTTGGGCAGAGGGAGTGCTTGGACATTGGAGGTAAGCATCTGGTCTTTCATCTCTAAAATGGCCCCGTCGAGCCACGCCTTGCGGCGCGAGAACCACTGTCGGGCCTGCTCCACACCGTAGGCCACCGATGCCATCGGGGCCACATGGACTTTCTCCAGGTCGCGGCTGCGCTCCAGCGCCCAGTAGCCGTCGGAGAGCAGGAACGAGTCGAGCTTGGCCTCCATCTGAGAGAAGAGCCAGGCTCCCACCTCTTCCCACTTCTCAATATATGCCGTGGCCAGGCTCTGGTTGTTGCTCTCCAGCATATAGCCGAAGAAGAAGCCGCTCCAATAGTGGATTCTGGCCCACTGGTCCTCACAGAAATAGTTGGTGTCCAGATCCCAGATGTTGCCCATCTGTATCTTCGAGCCGCTGTCGTACCAGGTCAGGAAGATGTTCGAGCCTGCGGCATCGTCATTACCCAAAATGTCGTGCGTCAGCAGCCAGGCGGCAAACGAGTCCACATCAATCAGCTCGTCGTAGGTTCCAGTCTTCGTCGACTGTTCCCAGGTCGAGAGGCGGCTCTGCGCACAGGTCAACTGTTCCTCGGTGACATCGTCGGGGTCGGGATAGAGCAGGGTGTAGTGGCAATTCGACGCCCAGCTCTTCACGTACACGTCCTCCTTCCACCAGAAAGGGTCATTCTCTACGATGAAGCCCTCGTCCTTGCTCACGTCCAAGCGGCAGCTGGGGTTGCGCTTCACCGACTCGCACAGGATGTAGATGCCTCGGTAGTCGCCGTTGATGAGCAGGTTCACATAGCGGTAGGCCGGTGTCCATTGCAGGCCCATCAGGCGGCTCACCTCCATTCCGACCATCAGGTTGAGCGTCGAGCCGTCGAGCAGCACCCAGTCCTTGTCCTTGTATTTGTCCTCGTCGCCGCGTGCCAGCATATCCGCTTTCTTCTGGAGTTTCACCTTGAAGGGGTGCTTCTGGCGGTAAGCGCTGTTGTTGCCGCGCATCTTGATGGTCATTCCGCTGACATCCTTCTCCCAAGTGCCGCTGTCGAAGAGCGTGTCGCCCCGCTCCATTACCACCACTCGCCCCGGCACTTTCGTTGCGTTGCGGATAGTATTGGCGGGGTAGCCGTCCTCCACTTTCAGGTATTCACACGTGGGCTCCTCGCCGTCAACCGTCTCCACCGCCACCACCGTCAGCCCCGTCGCCATCAGCGAGTCTATCAGAGCATCTTGCGGCGTTGCATAAGTCGGCACCCCCGCGAAGAGCAGGGATGCTGAAAGGGCTGTAACCATTATGGATTGGAACACCTTCATCGTGTCACCACCTTTATTGTCTGCCCGCCCACCTTTCCGCATACGGTTTAGGTCTTTAACCCAACTTTGACCCCATGTGTCAAAGTTGGGTTAATTAAACATCTGGGCTACACGGCGGATGCCTGCCGCGAGGGTGTCGACTTCCTCCTTGGTGTTATAGAGGGCAAACGAAGCGCGCACGGTGCCTGTCACGCCCAGGCGGTCCATCAGCGGATGGGCGCAATGATGGCCGGTGCGGACGGCAATGCCGAGACGGTCAAGCAGGGTGCCCATATCAAGGTGGTGGATATCGCCCACAAGGAAACTCACCACGGCATCTCTATTAATAGGGGTGAGAGGTGAGGGGTGAGGGGTGAGAGAAGGGCCGAAGATGCGGATATTGGGGATGGTGCAGAGCTGTTCCAGACAGTAGCGGGTCAGTTCCTGCTCGTGGGCAGCAATGTTGGCCATGCCGACGGCGGTGAGATAGTCGATGGCGGTGGCCAGGCCGTGGGTGGCCACATAGTCGGGCGTGCCGGCCTCGAACTTCAGGGGCGGGCGCTCGAAAGTGGTCCTCTCCCACCCCACCTTGTCAATCATTTCGCCCCCGCCCTGATAGGGTGGCAGGCGGTCGAGCCAGGCCTCCTTGCCGTAAAGCACGCCAATGCCCGTAGGGCCATACATCTTGTGGCCGCTGAAGGCATAGAAGTCGCAGTCCAAATCCTGCACGTCGACAGGGAAATGGGGCACGGCTTGGGCGCCGTCGACCAGCACGGGGATGCCGCGCTCGTGGGCCAGGGCCACCAGCTCCTTGACGGGATTGACTGTGCCGAGCACATTGCTGACATGGGCGACGCTGAGCAGCTTGGTTTTTTCTGTCAAGTATGTCGCGATATTATCGCGACTGACGAGACGGCCGTCGTCGGTGATGGGCAGATGGCGCACCACGATGCCGCGCTTCTGGGCCTGCAACTGCCAGGGGACAATGTTGGAGTGGTGCTCCATATCAGTGACCACCACCTCGTCGCCGGCCTGCATCTGCGACTCGCAGAAGCACGCGGCCACCAGATTGATGGCCTCGGTGGTGCCTCGGGTGAAGACAATCTCGCTGGTGGAGCGGGCATTGATGAAGGCGCGCACCTTCTCGCGGGCCGCCTCGTGCAGGTCGGTGGCCTGCTGCGACAGGTAGTGCACGCCACGATGCACGTTAGCATTGACATTGAGGTACTCCTCTCGCATGGCGTCGAGCACCTGCAAGGGTTTCTGCGTGGTGGCGGCATTGTCGAGGTAAACCAGCGGATGGCCGTAGACCTGCCTCGACAGGATGGGGAAATCGTCGCGTAGGCTGGCGTTAAGCATCGATGTTGGCGTAGGTTGCGTTCTTCTCAATGAACTCGCGCCGAGGCTCCACGTCGTCGCCCATCAGCATGGAGAATATCTCGTCGGCCTCGGCGGCGTTCTCGATGGTGACCTGCTTCAGCAGACGGTTCTCGGGGTTCATCGTCGTTTCCCACAACTGTTCCGGGTTCATCTCACCCAGACCTTTGTAGCGCTGCGTGTGTACGGTACGCTCGTCGCCGGCAGCATACTTGTCGATGAACTGCTGGCGCTGCATGTCGGTGTAGCAGTACTCCGACACCTTCTTGTAAGTGCACTTGTAGAGCGGCGGTGTGGCAATGTAGAGGTGTCCCTCCTGGATAACCTTCGGCATAAAGCGGTAGAAGAGCGTCATGATGAGCGTGTCGATGTGCGAGCCATCGACATCGGCATCGGTCATGATGATAATCTTGTCGTAGCGCAACTTGTCGACATTGGCCTCACGGTCGCCCTCGCCGTCAACGCCGAAGCGCACGCCGATAGACTGGATGATGTTCATCACCGACTCGGCCTCGAACACTCGGTGCCACTGCACCTTCTCCACGTTCAGGATTTTGCCGCGCAATGGCAAGATGGCCTGGAAGTGGCGGTCGCGACCCTGCTTGGCCGACCCACCGGCCGAGTCTCCCTCGACGAGGAATATCTCACACGTCTTGGGGTCCTTGTTCGAGCAGTCGGCCAGTTTGCCCGGCAGTCCGCCGCCAGTCATAGGACTCTTGCGCTGCACACTCTCGCGGGCCTTGCGGGCGGCAATACGGGCGGTGGCGGCCAGCACCACCTTCTCACAAATGAGTTTGGCCTCCTTCGGGTGCTCCTCCAGATAGTTGGTCAGTGCCTCGCCAACAGCCTGGTTGACGGCTCCGGCCACCTCCGAGTTGCCCAACTTGGTCTTTGTCTGACCCTCGAACTGCGGCTCGGCCACCTTGATGCTGATGACGGCGGTCAGGCCCTCGCGGAAGTCCTCGCCGGCAATCTCAATCTTGGCTTTCTCAATCTGCTTGGAAATCTGCGGATCGGCATCGGCATATTTCTTCAGCGTGCGCGTGAGGGCCATACGGAAGCCCACCAAGTGCGTACCGCCCTCGATGGTGTTGATATTGTTCACGTAGGAGTGGATGTTCTCCGAGTAGTCCGTATTGTACATCACAGCCACCTCGATGGGCGTGCCCTGCTTCTCAGTTTTCAGGTAGATGACATCGTCGAAGAGGTGGGTGCGATGGCGGTCCACGTAGCGCACGAACTCCTTCAGTCCGTCCTTGGCGTGGAACACCTCTTCACGCAGTTTGCCCTCTTCATCGGGGCGCATATCTTTAAGGATGATGGTGATGCCGGCGTTAAGATAGGCCAGTTCACGCATACGCTTGGCAATGGTGTCGTACTTGTATTCCGTGGTGGTGAAGATGGTGGGGTCGGGCCAGAACTGCTGGCGCGTGCCCCTCAACTCGGTCTCGCCGACCACCTTGACGGGATAGAGAGGGATGCCCTTCTCGTATTCCTGCTGGTAAATCTTGCCGTCGCGGAACACCTGCGATTTCATTCTTGAAGACAGGGCGTTCACGCAACTGACGCCCACGCCGTGCAGTCCGCCAGACACTTTATAACTGCCCTTGTCGAACTTACCACCGGCATGGAGCACGGTCATCACCACCTCGAGGGCACTTTTGTGCATCTTCTCGTGCTCGTCCACGGGAATACCGCGTCCATTGTCCTGCACGGTGATGCTGCCGTCCTCGTTGATAGTCACCTCGATATGGGTGCAAAAACCGGCCATCGCCTCGTCGATGGAGTTGTCCACCGTCTCGTTCACCAGATGGTGAAGGCCTTTCTCACTAATGTCACCAATGTACATGGCAGGGCGCTTGCGCACGGCCTCCAGACCCTCAAGCACCTGAATATTACTCGCGGAGTACTGCTGCTCCGCCTCTTGCTGTATCAGTTCTTCTTCCACAATATTAAGTTTATTATGATTTAGGGTGCAAAGGTACAAAAAAAAATTGAAACAGAAAAGTAATTTTGGGAACATTAACGTTGATAAGTGTTTTCCATAAAAACCACATCTTTTCAACATAGATCTGCTCTCAGCAAACGTATGGGCTACAGCCCCTGAAAGCCATAGTCCATACGAAATCGCTGGTTCACGATAGAATGTCGTATATATTCTGTCCCATTTCCTTTTCGCTGTTTTATCATCCTTTGTTTAACAACTCTAACGCTATACGCTTCTCTTCCTCGTTTTTTTTCATAAGTGATTAACCTTTTCCGTCAAATCACTTGAATTGGAATTACAAGTCATATTAGCAAGCAGTGCCCAACCACCGTATGTAAGAAAAAATCTTTGTTTGGGGCTTGTCGGTTTATTCGGCAACGTCATACCAACAAATTGTGCTTCTATCAGAGGGCTTACATATTTAGTACTATTATTATAGAATTGTCATTTCTCAGGCAACTTTGAAATATTGATGATTATTCAAGTCTAAAAAAGTAGAATGCGGAATGTGCGTTATCGCACAAAATCGTGCGAATACGCACAAAATCGAGATTTTTGGAATAATAGTGGTGTTTTTGCATCGGAAAGCGGAAGCCATGTGGAGTTTTTTCTTTACCTTTGCCTGCAAAATACGTAAATTAAGAAAGAAGATGGAAGAAAAGAAAAAGGGTAAGGTGCTCGTCATAGACGATAACGAGGACATTCTCTTTGCACTGAACCTGCTGCTAAAACCTTTGGTGGAGGACATTCGTGTGGCAAAGAATCCTGAACAGATAGACCGATTTTACGACTTGTTGCACCCAAATGTAGTTCTGTTGGACATGAACTTCAAGCGCGACGCCATCAGCGGCGAGGAGGGGTTCGAGTGGCTGGAGCATATTCTGCATCGGGATGCGCAAGCGGTAGTTATCCTCATGACGGCTTATGCTGATGCCGACAAGGCAGTACGTGCACTGAAAAGCGGTGCTACGGACTTCATCACCAAACCGTGGGACAACTCCAAGTTGTTGGCGACGCTCTTTGCAGGCATTGAACTCAGCAATGAAAGAAACAAGAACCGCCTGCTGGAACAGCGTATGGAGGTGGCGGCATCGCCTTTCGGGGCTACGGCTGCCCCTACCATCATCGGTGAAAGTCCTGTCATGCGGCGAGTCTTGCAGACGGTGGCGCAGGTGGCGCCGACAGATGCTAACGTACTGATTCTCGGCGAAAACGGTACGGGCAAGGATGTCATAGCCCGCCAGTTGTGTGCTCTCTCCGGACGAAACGGGAAACCGTTTGTCAGCATCGACCTTGGTAGTGTGCCGGAGCAACTGTTCGAGAGCGAACTTTTCGGCTACGAGAAAGGGGCTTTTACCGATGCCCGCAGGTCGAAGGCGGGACGTATGGAGACGGCCTCGGGCGGCACGCTATTCCTAGATGAAATAGGTAACCTGCCGCTGTCTTTGCAGGCGAAGTTGCTGGCAGCCTTGGAGCGCCGTGAAATCTCACGCCTCGGCAGTACACTGACGACGCCTATCGACGTCCGTCTGCTCTGCGCGACAAATGCCGACATCCACATTGAGGTGGCCGAGAGGCGTTTCCGCGAGGACCTGTTCTATCGCATCAATACCATCGAGATTGCCATCCCGCCCTTGCGCGAGCGTGGCGAGGACATTATCCTGCTGGCCGAGCACTTCCTTGCCATTTATGCACACAAGTATGGCAAGCCCGCCAATACGCTCAACCGCGATGCACGCCAGCGGCTGCTGCGCCACACGTGGCCAGGCAATGTGCGCGAACTGATGCACGCCATGGAGCGTGCCGTGCTGCTGGCAAAGGGGCCTGCGCTCTGTGCCCAGGACTTTATCTTGAAGGAGCCTGTGCGCCACACGGCACAGACGCAGACGCTGAATCTGGAGCGTCTGGAACAGGAGGCTGTCGAGCGGGCTATGCAGATAGCCGGAGGCAATGTCAGCCGCGCTGCGGAACTGTTGGGAATCACAAGGTATGCACTCTATAGAAAGTTGAACAAATGAAAACATATCTGCTGTATATCGTGGGGTTTGTAGTCCTTATGGCAGTCTTGGCTGTCAGCATCGAAGCCCGCCTGCTCTGGCCATCCATCGCCCTGGCTGTGATGCTGCTGTGGCTGTGCGTCTTGCTATATGGCCGCGTAGGCCGTCTGCTCTATGCCTATCGCGAGACGGAAAAGGAGAACGAGCGGCTGCACACGCGACTGGCAGAGGCCGAGCGACAACTGCAATACCTGCGACAGTTGACGGAGAACGTGGACACCGCCCTCTTTGTCTGCTCCACCGACGGGCGCATCGACTGGATGAATCATGCGGCGAAAGAACTCACACCTGGTACATCCCTTCCATCACCTGTTCTACAAGCCATCGCCGACCACGCTGAAGTGGTGGACGGCTGTGCCCTCTCCACCGTTCTGCTGCGCATTGACGGGCAACAGCGCCTTGTGGTGGCCTTGAAGGATGTATCTATGCTGATGCAACGGCAGGAGATGGAAGCGTGGCAGCAACTCATCCGCGTGCTGACCCACGAGATCATGAACTCCCTCACGCCTATCATCTCCATCAGCGAGACCTTAACCAATGAGAACGAGGCTTTCGCCGTCATCAACCGCCGTTGCCACGCGCTCCTTGACTTTGTAGAGAGTTACCGCCAACTGACGCGCATCAAGTCACCCGTGCGGACGACCTTCCCTATCAGCGAACTCTTTGAGCATATCGCAGGACTCTACCCACAAGTACATACCCAAGGTGATGGACTGTTGACAGCCGACCGTTGCCAACTGGAACAGGTGCTCATCAATCTCGTTAAGAATGCCTACGAGAGCGGTGCCACGGAAGTGGAAGTTAGTGTCAGCAACGACAGTGAAATCCGTGTCCACGACAACGGCTGTGGTATGTCGCCTGACGTTGTTGACCACGCCTTCATCCCCTTCTTCACCACCAAGCCTACCGGCACAGGTATTGGCCTCAGTCTCTGTCGTCAGATTATCCTGAAGCACGGCGGCACCATCACTGTCGAAAGCCATAAAGGCTCCGGAACCACCTTTACCATCAAACTGTAAACCTGTGCCTTTTCGCACACTTCTGAGCGTATGCGCACACCGAACAAAGGATACTCGATTTTGCATCTTACAGGGAATCAACGACTTATCCTTTTGGCACGATTATTGATATATAGAAAGGTGTAAATATGAACATCAAATTATCAATGAAACAAGCATTTCGCATTATCTCTCGTATGAAGGGCTACACAGCGTTGTCGCTGTTGGGTCTCATTATTTCTCTCAGCGGCACAGTTATCATCAGCCGCTATCTCTATCAGGAGTGGACTATCGACCACTTTATGCCTGCGGTCAACCGCACCTTCATCTGCTGCGTCCAGTATGTAGGGGAAAGT